>JAFGBX010000246.1 GCA_016932935.1 Promethearchaeota archaeon
AGAGGGCGAGGTTCGCCCCGGGCTGGATCACGGGCTGCGGTCGAGCCTCGACCGACCCCGTGACGAGTTGGGCACTGGTCTGGTTCCCGTCGAGCTTGTAAATGATGTCGGGACAGCCCGGCTGGATCTCGTCCACGTACTGTGGCAGGAACCGTGGCCACGCCCATCCTTGCCCCTTCCACGCCTTGTTGGCGTCGGGGCGGGAGAACGCGGTCTCGAGGCCGCCGTGGCTGCTGTTGGAGATCGTGACGCCCGTGACCCGTACCGGGGCCATGCCCCAGTTCGAGAGCACGACTTGCACGGTCTCGAACTCGTTCCGTGCCATGGATCTGTGCACCAACGGATTCTCTCCAGAATTCTGGATCGGAGCGGGGATCAGGTCGTTTCGACCCACCTTCGTCAAGGGGGAGACCTCGTTGATGGTGCAGCTACCCACTGAACCGAGGTAGTTCGGGTAGCCGGACATCGCGTCCGGGGTGATGAAAAACTGTGGGATCAAGGTGACGGCAGCGCTGCCCCCGATCAACAAGAGCATGGAGACGGAGAGCAGCTTTTTGCCCCGCCCTTGTACCGCGGGCACTCGATTATCTTGGACGAGGGTAGGTTCCTTTGGGATCACCAGCGGGATCCTTTTTAACCGCGTCCCGAGGCCGGTGAGGACGGCAACGACGACGAGGATGCCCCCGAGCACCGGTATGCCGAGGCTGGTGTAGGCCACGATGTTCGTGTCGAAGGGCTTCTCGTCCATCCCTTGCTGGAGCCCGATGAAGATGGCACACGGCAAGGCCGCGGCCAGCAGCCACCTGCCCATCTCGTGGGCGTAGCGCCGGCTCGTTCGCCCCTCTTGCTGCTTGAACCGGGTCAGGTGCAGGTTGATCGCCGAGAACAGCAGGCCGAGGACGACGCCCGCGAGGAAAACGCCCGGCAAGTTCGCGGGGTTCGTGTCGTAGGTCGAGTCGGAACCGTTGCTGCCCGAGTACACGAGGTAGAACTCGACGATCGCCACGCCGATAGCGGAGCACAAGGTGATGAATGGCGAGCTGGCCTTGAGCCACCTCGGCATCGGGACGTGGTCCACCGCTTCGCAGGCCGCGACGGGAACGAACATGCCGGCGGCGAGCAGCAGCACCCCGAGCTCCGATGATAGAAAGAACAGCGTCGTCGTACCGATCCACGTGCCAAACGCCAGGAGGAGGAGGATGACGGCGAAGAGGAGGATGCCGAAGAACGCGTTCCGGTGGCCGACGAGCGGGTGGTCCCTGGATTCCTTGCGCGTGAACCATGCCACGGGGAGGAGGAAGGCCAGGCACGAGATGCCCAGGATGAACTGGATGTCCCACGCGAACGCCACCTGGTGGAGGGCGGCGAGGCAAAGGCAAGACGCGACCGCGACGAGGATCTCCATGCCGGCCGATCTGCCCGTCCGCTCGGCCCGCTCGATCCTCCAATGCACGATGGAGATCAGGAACAGCAGCGACGCGGCGCCGGGGATCATGAACTCCCAGTAGTGGTGGATGATGAACATGCCCATGTTGATCTCGGGCGCGGTGAGGGGATCGGCCACGGGCGAGGCGAGGAACGCCCGCCAGGCGATCAAGAACTCCAGCCACGAGCCAAGTGCCACGAGCCCGAACGCGACCTTCGCGTTGCCCCGCAGCGTGACACCAGCGAACGGGAGGAACAACACGGTCCCGAGCAGGAAAAATATCAAGAACGTGGTGATCTCGTTGAAGTTCTCCGCGTGGTTGACGTCCTCGGCGAGGTGGTACCCGTCATAGAACAGCAGCAGCCACGCGACGAAGACGGCCGACGCGAGGGCCAACGACAGCCTCTCGAGGAGCGGCCAGCCAGCTATCTTGTTCATGCATCGGGATCAAGGGCATCGATTAAAAAACTTGGTCTGGAGCACCTTGCTCGCCAAGCGGCGTCGGCCTCCCTGGAATTGGCGTCCAGCGACGGTCTCTGGAGGTAACGGTATTAAGTCAGTCATCATTGGTTTCCAACAACTCTTGCGGGTGTTAATCTACCGAGGACCGGATTTGCCATGTCCTCGTGGTACTGCGGGATTGATGCTCGCTCGACAAAAATGTGAAGGGTTATGGTTCGCGTTAAGAATGAACAAGAAATCGTCGATATGGTGACGAAATCCACCTTCGAAGAGCGCAGGATCTTCACCATCACGGCTCACATCGATCATGGCAAGACGACCATGGCGGATTACCTCCTCCGGCGGGCCGGCCTGATGCGGGAGCAGGACGCGGGTCACCTCGGCATGATGGACAGCGACGCGGAGGAGCAAGCCCGCGGCATCACGATCTTCACGAGCGTCGTGCTCCTCGCCTACGAGTATGGCGGGAAGGAGTACATCGCCCAGATCAACGACACGCCCGGCCACATCAGCTTCACGGGCGAGGTGTCCCGCGCGCTGCGCGGATCCGACGGCGCGCTCATCCTGGTCGACGCGCTCGAGGGGATGATGACCCAGACCGAGACGAACATCCGCCTGGCCGTCGGCGAGGAGAAGTGCAAGCCCGTCCTCTTCTTGAACAAGGCCGACCGGCTCATCTCGGAGTTGCGCCTCACGCAGAAGGACTTCTACCAGCGTCTCGACAAGATCATCAACGAGGTCAACCGGCTCATCAAGGAGGTGGCCCCCAAGGACTCCGGCTGGAAATGCGACTTCAAGGGGAACTCGGTCGCGATCGGCAGCGCGAAGGACGGCTGGGGCTTCAACTTCAAGGTGCTCCAGGACAAGGGCCTCAAGCCCGACATCTTCTTCAAGAAGTACATGGAGAACGACATCCTCTGGTTGCGGAAGAACCTGCCCCTCGACGACGTCGTGCTCCAGATGGTCATCGACCACCTGCCCAACCCGCTCGAGGCGGCGAAGTTCCGCGTCCCGAAGATCTGGCCCGGCGACCTCGAGTCTGACCTCGGCAAGTCCTTGCTCACGTCGGATCCCGCTGGCCCCTTGCTTGGCCTCATCCTCAAGATCTTCATCGACCCCAAGAGCTTCCGCCCCACGCTCATCGGCCGCGTGTTCTCGGGGACGTTGCACGCCGGCGACAGCATCTACTTGTTGGGCCGCAAGGAGCGCCAGAAGGTCAAGCGCCTCGGCGTCATGGAGATCACGGACATCCTGGACATGGAATACGTGCCGGCAGGAAACTTGTTCGCCGTGTTCGGGTTCATCTGCCCCGCCGGCGAGACCTTCATCTCGGGCGACCTCACGGACGAGCAGATCGAGGAGACTATCCCGTTCGAGCAGATCAAGTACGTCTGCGAGCCCGTCGTTTCCCAGTCGATCCACGCGAAGGATCCCAAGGACGTGGCCAAGGTCGGTGATGTCGTGTCCAAGTGGCTCATGGCCGACAACACGGCCAAGTTCGTCAAGGACAAGGACTCGGGCGAGTACGTGCTCAGCGGCATCGACCCGCTCCAGATCGAGATCATCACGAAGCGGGTCAACATGCAGGTTCCGATCGTCGTGAACGACCCGATCATCGTGTACCGCGAGCGCATCACGCAGAACTCGGAAGTGTTCCACACGAAGAGCCCCAACGGCCACAACCGCCTCCTCATGCACTTCGAGCCCCTCGATGACCAGACGTTCAAGCTCGTCATGGACGGCAAGGTCACCGCCGACCAGAAGGAGAAGATCCGTGCCCAGGCTCTCCGAGACGAGGCAGGCTGGGACACCAAGGAGGCCCGCAGCATCTGGGACGTGTACGAGGGGAACATCCTCGTCAACAACACGCACGGCCTGCAGCGCCTCGACAAGATCAAGTCATACCTGATCGCTGCGTGGCGCGAGTGGCTCGAGGGCGGCCCGCTCGCCAGGGAGCCGGTGGCGGCAATCAAGGCGGTCTTCACGGACGCGACCGTGCACGAGGACACGGCTCACACGGGCTTCAACGAGATAGCAGGCATGACGATCAGCAACCTCTCCCTGTGCTTCCTGTCATCCAAGCCCAAGCTCTACGAGCCCATCCAGCGGGTCGACATCAAGTCCCCGATGGGTATGGAGGGCAATATTATAGGCGTTCTCACGGCACATCGTGGCCAGGTTCTGAACATGAACCAGGAGGAGAACCTGATGCACATCACGGGCAAGCTCCCCGCGGCGGAGACCATCGGCCTCGCGGACGAGTTCCGCTCGGTCACCTCGGGCAAGGCGCTGTTCGGGTACGAGTTTCTCGGCTTCGAACCCGTGCCGGACTCGACCAAGGTCATCCTGGACATCCGGAAGCGCAAGAAGCTGCCCCAGGAGCTCCCGAACCCGTCATCGTGGGACAGGTTCATCTACGCCCGGAAGTAATTCCCCCACTTCTTTTTATCGAGCTGCGCGGCAGGCGGGCGACGCGTTACCGGAGGTCCAGCGCGCGGTATATCCCGACGAGCCGTTTCGCCCTCGCGGCGCCCAGGAGCTGGGGGATCTCCACGCTGCCCGGGGCAAGCTCCAAGCATCTCTCGAAGCATTCCACCGCGGCGGGATAGTCCCTTTTCCGGAAATCGAGCACGAGGCCTAGGCCCCTCCACGCGGCCACGTTAGTGGGTTCAAGCGCGACCGCCTCCCTCAGCGCACGAATCGCCTCGTCTGGGTTTCCCTGGGCATCGTACAAGGTCAAGCCGAGCCCGATCCAAGCGAGCGCGTTGGCCGGGTTCGCACCGAGGGCATCGCGGAAGGCTGCGATGGCCTCGCCAAGCTTCCCTTCCCTTGCCAACGTGTAGGCACGTTCGGTCATATCTTCCGGATTCACGGGTATTTTCTCACCCGGGTGGGAGGTAAGGTAGAACCATGTCCTTGAGCGCGCTGATGGCTTGTCGGCCTATCTCTGGTTCCGGGTTGGTGGACACGTCGATCCCGCCCTTCATATTCTTCAACGGGGTCACGCCCTTGATGTCTAGGTGGGACTTGACGAATTTGGCGAGCCCGTCGGTGAACGCCGTGAGGTTTCTCTTCTTCTCCGTGTAATAGCAGCCCTTGTCGTCGAGGCGGGCGTCCGTGTGCTTGGCCAGGTATGCCTTGACGCGCGCCTTGTCGGCGTGAATGGCAGGCCCGAGTAGGCGGTAGGTGGAGGGGATCGACGGCCGCTCCGCGTGGAAGGCAAGGGCTGCCTGGGACTCGTCCTTGGAGAGCAGCACCGAGAACGCCAGCTTGCCGAATCGCGCATCGCCGGACGGCTCGGCCTCGAGCTCCTTGCGGGCGAGGTTGCCGAGCCGGTAGAGCTTGTCCCGCACGATCGTGTAGTGCACTTGCTTCTCGTTGTGGAACACGACAGCGACGAGGCGCGGGTCATCGTTCGCCGTCGAGGGGATCGGGGACATGTCGAAGTGCTCCGGGCCCGGGTGGTCGAGGAACGCCCGGATCTCGTGGTGGGCGTGCCGGAAGCACCGCTCGTCCGTGCTCGAGCCGACGTTCCGGTTCCGGTCGGTCGGGTCGATGATGATGAGGTAGTCGTTGGCGAACCGTTTCACGTTCCGGAGCTCGGCGGCGTCCCTGCCGAACACGTCGACGGGGCGCGATGGAAGGCCGCCGAAGTTTACCGCCAGGTTCTCCAGGTTGCCGAAGAAATGGATCAAGATCTCGACGCCATAGCCGATGAAGCCCATCGGGCCAGGCGCGGCCTTGTCGCCGTACACGTGGTGGGCCTTCAAGAAGGCCTTGAGCAGGCGGACATCGTCCTTTTGTGCGGCGGTCAGCATGTCCCTCACGAACTTGCTGTGCAATGGCGTGCGGTCCATCGCCGTGACGATGTCCTCCCTCTCGATGTACTTGCTCGTGAGGTTGAGGCAGAAGACGATGTCGAACTTGACGCTGTCGACCACGATGGTAAGGTACGGGTGCTCGGCGTACGAGAACGTGATGGCCTGCGGGTTCAACGTCCCCGACAGAGCCGGTACGAGCACCTCCTTGATCGTGGACGTGAAGAGTGCCTTCAAGCGCTCTTTGACCTGTTTCTTCGCGGAGTCCTTGTACGCGTCGATGGTCGCCGGGTTGAGCCCGATGAAGAGGTCCACGTCGCTGTCGCCGGCGAGCTGGGTTTGCTTTAGCCCCGTCGAGCCTTGAGGCTCTATGTAGTCGATGACGATGGCCTGGTCCCGCAATGCCTCGGTCACCGCTCGGGAGACGCGCCTGGTCACCTTGCCGATCCTTTCTATCTCCGCGGGTGTTGGCCTGATCCGTTCCAGCACGGCGGCCTTCGAACTGGCGATGCGCTCGACCGCCGCGGGCGGGAGGACGGCCGCGGCGGGCTTCAAGGCGGGCAAGCGCTGGAACGGGAATGTCATGGCAAATCAACAGAGGAATAACGCGTACAAAAACACCAAGGTTCGGGCGCGAAAGGCTTTTTTCCGCCGACCGCGGATGTCAATCCATGGTCGAGCTGGCGGTCGAGGCACGAAACATCACGAAGGTCTTCAGCGGGACGGTACGAGCGCTCGATGGCCTCTCCATCGGGGTCGAGGCGGGCAAGGTGTTCGCTATGCTCGGCCCGAACGGCTCCGGGAAGACGACGCTCATGCGCATCTTGACCACCCAGATCAAGGCGACGAGCGGGATGGCGTCCGTGTTCGGCCTCGACGTCTCGCGCGAGGGGAAGCGCATCCGCGAGACCATCAGCTACGTCCCGCAAGAGATGAGCGTGTGGACAGACATCACGGGCTACGAGAACATGCTCGTCTTCTCGAAGATCTACGGCATCCCCTCGTCCCAGCGGAAGGGGATGATAGACGACGCGCTGGCCGAGATGGACCTGGCCGAGTTCGCTGACAAGCTCGTCAGGATCTATTCTGGCGGGATGATACGGCGTCTCGAGATCGCCAGCGCGCTGCTCATCAAGCCCCGCCTCTTGTTCTTGGACGAGCCGACGATCGGCCTCGACCCGTCGGCGAGGAAGATCGTGTGGGACAAGGTGCTCGCCTTCAAGAAGGAGCTGGGGACGACCGTGTTTTTCAACACGCACTACATGGACGAGGCCGATGCCTACGCTGACCAGATCACGATCATCAGCAAGGGCAAGGAGGTCGCCAGTGGGGGGCCCGCCAGTGGGATGCCGTCCGTTGCTTGCTCGTCACGGGTGATTTCAGCAATCTCCTGCTCGACATCGGCGTGCTGATCCTGTTCGACGCGTCCATGTTCGCCATTGCCACGCTCAGCTTTAAGAGGATCATCGAATGAGCCCGTTCGTTGCCTACCGAATCGAATAATCGGTAACGAGAGGGGAGAAAAAGCGGGATCAAAGGCAAGCAACGCGCGTTACGTTAGTGGTTTAAAGACCCCTCGGGCCTGTTGCGACGACCACGTCCTGCACAACTCGATGTAGAACGTCCCGTTTTCCGCGGTCGGCTCGATCTCGGTGCCCTCGTGCAGCTCGTTCCAGCTCGTGATCGTGATCCACTCGGCTCCAGCAGCCACCGCGCATTGCCAAGTGTAGTTGAACGTTAAGCCACCCGCCCGTCCGACGATCGTCCCCGGCCTGACAGCCTCGTCGAGGGGCGTCCCCGCGAAGCCGTGGACGCACGTGTTGTCCAGGCCGGGGATCACCGTCGCCGCGTAGATGCAGCCGTGGGCGTGAACGATGCTCGAAGTCGCCGTGAAGACCTCGCCAAGCTTGCCCTGGCCCCAGCTCGGGCTGCCGTCGTCCTGGTACACCGTGATGTGGGGATCGCCGTAACCCTGGCGGAACAAGCCCGACGTGTCGTAGAAGTAAAACCCGTCGAGCAAGTCGAGCATCTCCTCCTTGGGGGGGATGTACCCGTCCCCGATCATACACACGCCGTGGTGAGCCTGGCGGATCGCGTCGAACCCGTTTGCGTAGTTGGCATATGGTTCCTCCAGCAAGCCCGTGGGTCCGACGTAGATAACGGGACCACCGTTCACCTTCAAGTACAAGTCATTATAGTGGGCATATGACCTGATCTGATACAAGAGGTCGCTCATGCGCTCCCAGTTGTTGTAGTACACGAACTTGATGCCGAAATTGCTGTTGTTCTTCAGTGCGTCGAACCGTTCCTTGATGTTCCACGCCACGTCCATGACCGTCGTCGCTACCTCGAAGTAGTTCGGATGCATGAGCATGACCACGTCGATACCGGCCCACCACATGAGCCGCAACTGCGCCTCGATGGCGACCGGGTCGAGCGAGTCGTAGATGCCGAGGTAGGAATTGGGCAAGACCACCTGTTCCATATCCGGACCGCCCAATTCCGTCCAGGGGTGCGTGTAATTGCCGTACGAGGGGATCGGCCCGAGAGCGTCGCTGATATTACTCGTGAAATGCACGTTCTTGTCGGTCGCCTTCGAGAAAGGTGGATCGTTCATCCAAGTTCCCAATCCCATGTCGTAGTAGGTATGATAGTCCTCGTGATAGTGGCCCCACGAACCGACCGACATGCTCGCGACAGCTAATGAGAAGTTACCAACGGCCGTCGCCGTCGCCTCGATGGTCAGCTCGTTGGTGCCATTCCATGCCGTGCCCGTGAAGTTGAACGGGAAGACGAGGTATATCATGGAGAACGAGATCGACAAGGGTAATGGCGACGTGAATTTCATGCCGCCTTTTTTAATGTTGAAGGTCACGGATGCGTCGGTGCTGTTAATCGAGGCGTTTAAGGCGAAGTAAACACGGTACCAGGTGCCGGTCTTCCGATCCTTTGGCATGGAGAATCCATCCGCCGGGATGGACAGCTCTAAATGGCCGTTCGTTACAATGTTTGTACATTCGCCTGTCGCGACGAACGCTGACTGCACCGTCGTGTTGGCGACGCGAGACATGTTCGATCCCGAGACGCCCCAGTCCGTCGCCGACCCGTTCCGCTGAAAGTACATGTAGGTATGCTGCCCGAGCGGTCCCGTTGGTGTCCCGTACCACGTGTACAAGTTCGCCATGACGTACCTTTCGACGACCGGCGGGGTTTTCGTGTCTTTTATCATCACCGGTATCAGCACGGCGGGGATTGCGAGCATCGCGATCCAGAAAATGATCATCCCTTTTTGAAATCCACTTTTCTCCATCCTTTTTTCCACGCTTGCCATCTACGCTGTCACCTCTCTCCTTCGATTGATGGTATCGATGGTAAAATAAGCGAGCAGCGGTGCCATGGCGATGATGCCCGTGTAAGGCAAGAAAAAATACAAGATCAGCAAGTTCGAAGCGAGGATGCTCAAGAGCGCGACGATCCAGCAGAGGATGATCGTGATGTCGATGTTGTCCGCGTGCTCTCGTGCCGAGTAGCGGATAGCACGGTCCACCACGACGCCCATCCCGAACGGCGCGGGCACGATAAGCGCTATCAAGTACGTACCAGGCGGCATGTAATACATAAAGCCGATACCGACGAAGGCGGCGGCGAGGCAAGCGAGTGTAACTACATCCAGCACGCGTTCCTTCAGCACCCCGAGCG
>JAFGBX010000032.1 GCA_016932935.1 Promethearchaeota archaeon
AAGCTCAAGCCCAGCCCGGCTTGCGGCGCGGGGGCCGGCGCTGGGGCGGGTTTCACGCCTCCCGGCCCGCCTATTTCAGGCAAGGCAAGGCCGAGCGCGCCCAGAATGGCGTCCCCGTCGGAGAGATCGTCATCCTTGTCTTTCTTGTCTTTCCTTCCCATACGCGAACCAACCCGAGTTGCACGCGAGGTTGCTGGTTTTTAGATCAAGCTCAAGATTTAAAAAATATCATTGTCCCCCGAACCAGAGCCCCCTTGGAGGCCATCTTGGCAAACGGGATCGTGCCACGAGTCGGTCAGTGCAAACGAACCTAGCACACCATCGGTTTGATCGCTCCACGTGGCGAGGCCTTTTGATCACGGGATGACGGTCGCGGGGCCTTTCGCGTACTTTGCCAGGGCTCTTTCGTCGACCTTGACGCCCCAGCCGGGGCCCACGGGGATCTTGATGGCTCCCTTGTCGTATCTCAGCGGGGGGTCGATGAGGTCGTCGTCGAACATGACGTTGCCGAACAACTCGGGATCGTGGCCGAGGACGTCGTGCCTCGCCGCCGCGACGTGGGCGAGCATCGCGGACGCGATGCCGAGTGGCTGGCTGTGGATGACCGTGCCGAGGCCCCTCCGCGCCGCGTGGTCTATCATCTCCAACGCGGGGATCGTGCCCCCGGGGCGCTCGGCGTTGATGCCGACGGCCTTGACCGCGCCGAGCTCGACGAGCGACACGTAATCACGTATCGAGGCGCAGCCCTCGTGCGCCATCAAGGGCACCGAGACGCGTTCTTGCACGTGTTTCATGCCGAGCACGTCGTTCTTGTCGACCGGTTGCTCGGCCACGTCGATGCGAAACGGTTCGATGGCCTTTATGGCCCGGATCGCCTCGTCGGGGGAGTACGCCTGGTTGTAATCGACGCGGAGCCGCACCGACGGGCCGACCGCTTCCCGGATCGCCCTGGAGATCTCCTCGTCGCTCTGGACGCTCCTGCCGAGCTTGTACCTGATCGTCTTGAACCCGGCCTTGCAGAAGGCCTTCGCGAGCATCACCATGGTCTTCACGTCCGCGAGCGGCACGAGCGCGGCCAGGGGCACCTCCCCGGCGGGCTCGCCGTGGAGGATCTCGACGGCCGGCTTCCCGGAGATCTGGCCGATCAAGTCGTGGCAGGCCATGTCGAGCAGCCCCTTCGCGATCTCGTTCTGCGCCACGTTGTTGTCCATGCGGCGCCAGATCCGCTCGATGTCGAACGGTCTCTCGCCGATGACGTACTTGTACAAGGCGTGCTCGATCACGTCGATGATCTGTCCCGGGGTCGCCCCCGATTCCGGCAGCCAGACCAGCACCTCCCCCAGGCCGACGTGGCCGCCCGCCGAGTGCATCTTGCAGATGACCGCGTCGCCGCCAGCCCACGGCTCGTCCGTCGGGATCGCCATCCCGTGCTGCCCCTCGGACGAGCGCATGGTGTCCAGCACCCCCTCCCTGAACGGGACGAACACGGGGATCAGCTCGATACTCTTTATTGTATCCTCCACCTTCCGTCGTCACCCGCCGTTTTCGCATGCGATTCATCGGTTCGACATGCCACGTGGGAGAGGGGCATGTGCTAAATGAAGTTAATGTATTCGGAGTGGTTAGGTTGATGTGGTAGCTCTACTCGTCCACCGGCTCGGGGCCGAAGGAAAATGGTACACGTGCCAGGATTCTTGGTAAACAAGATATACGAGCGCGGCAGCCTGCAGAACGTCGAGGACGGCTTCACCTTCTGTTTCAAGAACACCATGACACCCTTGAAGATAAGTGGTATGCGTGAGATCAAGATCAGCGTTGACGACGTTGCATACCCAACGGAAAACATTCAATTGATACTCGACGATCAGGTTCTCACGTTCTCGAGCGAGTCGCTCTCGAAGCCAGTGGCGTTTTCCAAGAACTCGCGGCTGCACATCAATCTGGCTGGTAACCCGCTTCCAGACGGGAAGCACGTGATAAAGATAAGCTTCATCACCAAGGAATACGGGGGCGTATCTTTGAAGGTAAGCGACGCCGTCGGCGCTTGCGAGAAGGTAACATTCCTTCAAAGGATCAAGAACCGCTCCTCCCAGAAGCGGGTTCAATCGAGGTTCAAGGAGATCATCGAGGGGGGCACGCTCGGAGGCGTTCCGCTGGATCCAGATTTTTCCCGGGTGGAAAAGGCCTTGCGCTTGGAGGAACCCGACCGCGTGCCGCTGTTCGAAGCGGAAATAGAGATCCCCGTCCAGGAATGGTTTTTAGGAAGGGATATCAACAATGCCGAAGACGAGATCGAGTTTTACATAAAGGCGGGCTACGATTTCATCCCGATCGTGCCGCCGTTCTTCACGCCGAGGTTGATGCGCACCGCGTCGGGGGACGAGAGGACGTGGATAAAGGAAAGCGAGGGCATCATCAAGACCGTCGAGGACGTCCGGAAATTCCCGTGGCCGAATCCCGACGAGGTGGATTTCTCCTCGTTTCACGACATCGCCAAGATATTGCCTCCGAAGATGAAGATCGTCGGGTTGCTCTCTCCAGCCGCCATCTTCGGGAACACGTCCCAGTCCATGGGCCTGGTCAACTTTTCATATGCCCTCTACGACAACGTCGAAGTGGTCGACACGCTTTTCGAAATCATCGGGACATCATACCTGAAAATCGCGAAAAGGCTTGCCACGATGCCGAAGCTGGGCGCCGTGCTCATGTCGGACGACCTGGCACATGCTGGTGGCTGCCTCGTCTCCCCGAAGGTGTACCGGAAATACGTCTTCCCCTGGTACCGCCAGATAGGCGAGGTCTTCGAAAAAGCCCGCGTCCCCTTCATCTTCCATTCGGACGGTAGGCTCTGGGACGTCCTCGATGACCTCGTTGGTTGTGGCATCAAAGGGATACATCCCATCGAGCCCCAAGCGATGGACATCGTGGAAGTGAAGCGCCGCTATGGGAACAAGCTCTGCATCTTCGGCAACGTCGACCTGGACTACACGTTGACCCGGGGCTCAGTTGACGAGGTGATCGGCGTGGTGAAGCAGAAAATCAAGGATCTCGGCCCGGGCGGCGGCTACGTGTTGTCCGCCTCCAATTCGATTCCTGAATACGTCAAGCCAGAGAACTTCAAGGCGATGGTCGAGGCAACCAAGAAACACGGGAAATACCCTATCAATCTCTAGTGGGGCGGTAAATCGTGGAAACACTCAAGGAACACGTCAAGGACGGGGATGCGCCGAAATCGGTCGAAGTGGTGAAAAAACTCCTGGCCGATGGCGTGGATCCAGGGGTGATATTAAACCAGGCCCTGATCCCGAGCATGGACGAGGCCGGGGAACTGTTCAAGAAGGGCGAGTTCTTCATCCCCGAGATCATCATCGCAGCGAGGGCGATGCAAGAGTCCCTGGCGATATTGAAGCCGTTGCTCGTCAAGGATGGCGTGAAATCGAAGGGAAAAATCATCCTGGGGACGGTGAAGGGGGACATGCACGACATCGGAAAGAACATCGTCGGGATCACCTTCGAGGGGGCGGGGTTCGAGGTGGTCGACCTCGGCGTCGACGTGCCCGCCGACAAGTTCGTCGAGGCGATAACGAAACACCTGCCGATCGCGGTGGGGCTGAGCTCCTTGCTCACGGTGACCATGTTGGAGATGCGCGGCGTGATCGAGGCGATAAAGGAAGCAGGACTGAGGGAAAAAGTCAAGATCATCATCGGAGGCGCTCCCGTGAACCAAGCATATGCCGACGAGGTGGGGGCGGATTTCACCAGCCACGATCCGATAAGTGCCAAACAATTCGTCGAGGAGCATTTAAACTCAAGGATCAAACGA
>JAFGBX010000247.1 GCA_016932935.1 Promethearchaeota archaeon
AATAACCGGCGAAAAGCTCGTCGCTGCCCTCGCCCGTAAGCAGTACGTCGACGCCAGTGTCAATCTTCGAGCATACAAGGTGCATCGGCAGCGCGCTCCTGATCAGAGCCGCGTCGAACGTCTCCATACTCTCGACGACATCCGGGATCGAACGCAGCATGTCATCCAGCGTGTATTTTACGACGTGCAGCCTCACCTTGTCCTTATATCGATCTGCAAACATCCTAGCGTGAACCAGATCCCCGGAATCACCAAAAGAGGCCACGTACACATCGAGGACGGGGACGTGGTTCAAGGCGAGGGCACAAATGACGGAGGAATCGAGGCCGCCGCTCAGCAGGGAGGCGGTTCTCGCTTTACCCGGCATGGAATGCTTGACAGCGCGATCTAGCAGGGCGCGTAGCTCTTTTTCCACGCTCTGCAAGTCGTCGCACGCCAGCTTGGTTTGGTTCAAGAGGCTCCTGGCATCGAAGAACCGCTGGATGCTAACGGTATTTCCTCTGAATAATACGGCCGTTCCGGGCTCCACGACGCTCGGGTGGTTACCCAATCCACGAAACGCCTTCAATTCAGAAGCGACAACCAGCTTCTCATCGTCGCCGTAATAGTACAGGGGATTGGAACCGAACGGATCCCTGGCGACGGCGACGCCGTCCCCCTCATTGATCAACACGGAGAAGCAACCATCGATGCGGGAGAACGCCTCGATGCCGTGCTCCTTGTAGAGCAACGTGGCGGTCTCCACTTGCGTCTTAACCCCTCCAGAGGGCATCTTGAGTGGAGCTGCCGGTGCTGGCCGGGCCTCGATATAACCGTCCAACGCCGTGAACGGACGGGGCGAGCCCTCCGGCTTGCCCTCGACGACTAATAAATTTTCCTCTTGAGGCTTGTTCAAGAAAACGGCGGCGAAGCGAGACGCGTCCTCGAGGATCCAGGTGCGATGCTTGCCGCGATGGCTGGTGCTATCAGCGACCTCGCGTAGGTGTTTGGGAAGGGCGCTGCCATTTCTTGCTTGGTAGAAGAATATGCCTGTCATTTTTCAGTCACTTCAAACTTTGAATGCGAGCAATTCCCTCGCAGACGGGGTGTCGATCCCGCCGGTATCGACGCCAAGCGCCTTGAGACGATCTATCTCCTTCATAGGCGTGCCGCTCGCGTCCACGCTCTTGCATGCACCATCGACGATCTTCACCATAATCTCGCCCCTCCCAGCCTTGCCACCCTTTAAATGGGGGGCATCGAGGATACCGGATTCCACCAGGCTTGCATGGAATTCTGGATTCGCATACGGGTCGCTGATGCCCCTGGCCTTCGCGTGGGCCGCGATCCCGGCCAATAACGTCGTCGCTTCGGCGAGGAGGTCGTTCTTCCGCGCCCGCACGATGGGATCTGCAGCCATATCCGGCAGGCCGTGTAGGGAGTCCTGGATGACCCGCCCTATGATCTTGCAGCTTTTGATGACGTCCTGAGGCCGGGCAGCATGGTCACCCTCGCAATAGCTCACGACATGCATTATGTGAGGTCGAACCGACATCTGCATCATGGTCGACGCGCAGAGCTGGCCCATGGCCGCCTCCTCACGTGGAGAGAAATATCCGAGACCAGCACGTGTTTCTTTCAAGATGGTAAAGGTTTCATCGACGAGCGGCTGCACGATCTCGATCATGGCAAGTATCCTCGCCAGATCCATCTTGAACGAGCACCCGGCTGGCGTGTTAAACATCAGCTGCTGGATGAAGGTCTTGACCCCGATCGTTCGTGCAACCCGCGCCACCAAGTACGCGTCGGTGACCACGATGTGGTCGGGGGCCATCCTGAGGCCCCACTGGTGCGGATCGTTTATCTCGACCGGAATGCCCTTTGCCGCATGCCAACGGATCGCGTCGAAATGCTCGCTTATCGCGTCTACGAGCACGCTCGGGCCGCGACCGTCGAGTTCCGAATACCAGAAGACAGGGATGGCGGCCCACGCGTTGTGTATCGTCTCCGAAAAAAGCTCCCCGTTCTTCACAAGGTCTTGCGTCCCCGAGTATATGCGCAGCAAGGGGTGGTTGCCACGCTGGCTGCGGCGATAGATGGCCTCCAGGTCAGCCCTGGAACGGATCGGGACGCCCCCCGCGCCACCGCTCTTCGATGCGAGGACGTCGGGATGTTGCAACCACTCCTGCGCGGCCTGGTCCGGGGCGAGGGAGATCACGTCGAGGATCGAGGCCTCGGCGAGGGCAGCGACCCCGTCCAGCGTCTCTTGCATTGAAGGAAGACCGAAGTGCGCTCGCAAGACGGGGTAGGGTTGTTTGTACGCGACGCGACCGATGAGGTCGCCCGGATACCGGGGAACATCTTCGCTCCCCCCACCCTTGTGTTCGTCGACGCCGAGCACGGGCAGCACTTCATCTATCGTTTCCCCGCCCGTGAAGACCGCGTCGAAGAGTTCCATCTTTCGAGCGTCATCGGCCAGCTCCGGGAGGCAACCGAGGAGGTAGCGCCGTGGACGGCGGCCGCCCTCCAGGACTGCCTTGGCGAACCCTTCCAGGTGCTTCCTCCCGATGGCCGGCGTGAGGCGATACGAAATGGCAACGATGCCAGCATTATGTTTTTCCGCGAAATCGAGGATCTCATCGATCTTCACTGCCGGGCCAAGAAACTTGGTCTTGTATCCAACGCTTTCTGCAACTTGAAAGAAGTTCAGCACGCCCGCTACGTGAATACACTCACCGATGCTCGCGCCGACTATGAGGCGACGCTTTTTGTCCTCCAATCCTTCAGCCATGATCCACGCTTGTCTTTTGTATTTCGCTCATCCCGTTGCATTGCCCGAGGTCGAAGCAGCGTGATGCCCTTGTCGGAAAAACCACTGGTCTGCGAATGCCCCCGTCCGAGAGATGTTCCAAGGTGGGCTGCGCGATACGGCGCTCCTTCAAGGACCGGCAAAGCTCAGTGCATCTTGTCTCCATGGCCGTTTTGAAGGAATTTCCGGATCCTATGCCGGATGCTGCCAACCACGGTGCATAGAAAGGTGATCTGCGTCTTATCCTCGTTATAATCGTATTTAAGTTTTTCCACTTTACTTGACCAATCGATACGTCCAAAAAATGCCGGTATTTCGCGGGCTTGGATGAAAGCGCCGAAGCCTGGTGGAGGGACAATCAATCTGAACCGCTGGGACTTCGCGCCGATCCCCCTGGCCCCCATCATCTGCCGGGGAAAATTAATGTGGTGGTCAATACAATCACGTTCCCTAGGGAGCCATTTCGTCTCAGCCTTCAGAACCGTCGAAATGAAAGGATATCGATAGAACCCCTTATGCCTGGTAACCGAACGAGATATAAGAAGGAGTGGATATAGGTAGGGCCGAGGATACTGTGTTCCAACTGAGGTGATATGCGTGTACAAGAAGATCTTGGTCGGGGTCGACGGCTCGGATCACGGGGCGAAGGCGTTGCGAGAGGCGGTGAAACTTGCCCAAAAGTTCAAGGCAGAACTGCACGTGTTCCACGCGATACGCCACCATTACCACCTGCCCATGTTCCCCTTGGGCTTCAACGCTCCCTATCTGGCAAACCCGTTCACCGAGCAATTCTCCGAGGAAAGGATGCAGCAGATCTACGAGGAATCCGGCAAGCAGGTCATCGAGCAAGCCAAGCAGCAAGTCGAGGCTATGAACTTGCCGATCGAGGGGGAGATCCTATACCACCTGGAGACGAACATCTCCCCCGTAGAGTACGTGAAAACGCACGTGATGGAGAGCGGGATGGATCTAGTCGTCGTGGGCTGCGAGGGGCACCATTCTCGTGCCAGGACGGCGCTCATGGGAACCGTCGCGATGGACATCATCAACAACGCGCCGTGCCAGGTGCTCGTCGTGCGATGATACCAACTTTCCTTCCTGCCGAAAGTCGACCCACGAGCGCCCCGGCACGTCTTCGGGGCGATTAGTCTGGGCATCCTGGGTCGAGGCATGGGCGCGCGACCTCGCCGCCGCGGGCTTCCTGCCGCGCTTCGAGGGCGTGACGCCGGTGACGCCCTTCACGGGGCAAGCGTGCGACGAGTGCTTCGCCCGCACGGGCGTGCTGCGGCGCACGCGGAAGGTCGGCACGCCATACCACGAGTTCACTTGCACGGAATGCGGGAGGACGGGCGGCCGCCACCAGGTCTCGGCACGCGTGGCGGCGCTGCTGCTGAAACGTGCCATCGAACACGGTGCCACCGCGTCGACGGGCACCGAAGACTCGT
>JAFGBX010000248.1 GCA_016932935.1 Promethearchaeota archaeon
AGTGCTCAAAGGTGAATGAACCGTGAGTGACAAGCCAATCATCAACCTGGACCGGGTGACCAAGGTCTACGGCAAAGGGGACGTCGCGATAACGGCCGTGAAGGACCTCACCTTGCAGATCAAGGCGGGCGAGGTGGTGACGGTCATGGGGCCGTCCGGCTCCGGCAAGAGCACGCTGCTCAACCTCCTGGGGGCGATGGATTCGCCCACGTCGGGCATCATCGAGGTCGACGGCCGGGACATCGGGCACCTTCCCGAGCGGAAGCTCGCCAGCTTCAGGCGGTTTTCGGTGGGGTTCGTGTTCCAGAACTTCTACCTGATACCGAACCTCGACGTGATTGACAACGTCATCGCGCCGGTCATCCCCTACCGCGGCCGAACCATCGACAACCGGGTGCGGGCGCTCCAGCTGCTGAAGTCGGTCGGGCTCGAGGACCGCGCGTATAGCCGGGTGCGAGAGCTCTCGGGTGGCCAGTCCCAGCGGGTCGCGATCGCGCGGGCTCTCATCAACGACCCCAAGGTGATCCTCGCCGACGAGCCGACCGGCAACCTGGACTCGGAGAACGGGAAGGCGATCATCGACTTGCTCATGTCCTTCACCGGGCAAGGGAAGACCGTCGTCATCGTGACGCACGACCCGCGCATCGGCCTGGCCGTGAGGGAATACCCGAGGGGATGCAACATCTGGATGCAAGACGGGGTCTTGAGCGACCGCCCGACCTACGACCAGTACTGCTGGGCGGAATGAACCTCCCGTTTCCGTGCATCCGGGCCAGCGCCCGCGAGCTACTTGTTTTTCCATTCCGGCGGCTTCTTGTCCATCAAGGACGTCACGCCCTCCATGAAATCCTTCCCGGTGATCGTCATGGTCTGGTTGGCGACCTCGAGGGCGATCATGTGCTCCAGCGACGGCACGTCGACGCTGTTGTTGAGCGTCCACTTCGTCAGCCTGATCCCGAAAGGACCGTTGGCGAGGATCGCGTGACATCTTTCGAGGACGGTTTCCTCCAGCTTGTCGTCCGGCACAACCGCGCTCCCGAGCCCCATGTGAAACGCTTCCTTGGCCTCGATAGTCCGCGCGGTGAGCAGGATATCGGCGGCGTTGCTGAACCCGACGATCCGCGGCAAGAGGTAACTGGTTCCCGTGTCAGTCCCGGCGAGGCCGATGCGGGTGAAAGTCGCTTGTATCTTGACACTTTCGGCCAGGATGCGGATGTCCGCCCCAAGGGCATAAGAAAAGCCGACCCCGTACGCGTGGCCCTGGATGCCGCACACGATGGGTTGCGGGCACTTTCGCATCTTGACGACGATGTCCATTCCTTCCTTGTCCATCCTGTATACCGCTGGATTGCCACGCGGTATCGTCGCGCCGCTCTTGAGGTCGAGCCCCGAGGAGAATGACTGCCCCTGGCCAAGAAAGGCGACGACGCGGATCTCGTCATCTTTCATCATACTCCCCCAGAACTTGTTCAGCTCGTCGAGCATCTCCACGGACACGGCGTTCCTCCTGTCCGGCCGGTTCAGCCGCAAGATGCCGAGGCCGTTCCCGCGGTTCTCGAACGTGATGGTCGTATACGTGCTGCCACTCATTGCGAATCGTTCCATGTTTTGTATTAGGTTAGGATTGGGAGTTCAACGGCACAATAGTTATAGCCATTTTTCCCCAGATCCACATCATGAGGAGATTACCCAAGATCGGTTTCGGGACGTGGATGCTCTCCGGAGCAGATTGCACAGCGGCGGTGCTCGCTGCGATCGATGCGGGGTATAGATTCATCGATACAGCACAGTATTACGACAACGAGGCGCAAGTCGGCGAGGCGATCGCCGCTACGACCGTCCCGCGGGAGGAGTTCGTCATTGCAACGAAAGTGTGGTACGACGTGCTTGCGCACGACGACGTCCTCAAGAGCACCGCGACGAGCCTCAAGAAGCTCGGCTTGAAATACGTGGACATCTTGTACGTGCATTGGCCGACGAAGCCGCATTACAACCCGAAAGAGACATTGAAGGCCTTCTCCGAGCTCGTGGATCGCGGCAAGGTGCGGCACATCGGGGTTTCGAACTTCACCCCGGCCCTCGTCGACGAGGCGATCGGCGTTTGCGAGGCGCTCGGGAAGGGTATCATCGCCGACCAGGTAGAACACCACCCCTTGCTCCAGCAGCGGCGGTTGCGCGAGCACTTGCAAGAGCGGGGCCTGGCCCTCGTGGCCTACTCGCCCCTCGGCCGCCGGCGGGCGTTGGAGGTCCCGGAGATCGTGCAAGTCGCCAAGAAGCACGGCGCGTCGTCCGGCCAGGTCTCGCTCGCGTGGATCATGGATCACGGTGCTATCCCCATCCCAAAGGCCAAGGATCCTGCCCATATCAAGGAAAACTTCGATGCCCTCGACTTGAAGCTTGACAGGGACGACATCGCCTTGATCGATTCCATACGGGTGGAGCGGCGGCTCATCAACCCCCCTTCCATCGCGCCGGACTGGTGAGCCCCAACTCGCAGACCTCGCCCCCCGGGTACACAAGCGTTAAATCCATGGTTGGCACTTGTTGCCGGTATGCCGGCACTCAAACTCCCGCGCATGGGGTTCGGCACCTGGCAGCTCGCCCCGCCCGATTGCATCAGCGCGGTCTTGAAGGCCATCGAGGTCGGGTACCGCTTGATCGACACCGCGCAGATGTACAAGAACGAGGAGGCGGTCGGTGCCGCCGTCTCGAAATGCGGCGTCCCGAGGGAGGAGCTCATCGTGGCGACGAAAGTGGGGGTCTTCAACTACAGGCCCGAGAGGGTCTTGAAGAGCACGGAAGCGAGCTTGAAGAGGCTCGGCCTGAAGTACGTGGACATCCTCTACGTGCACTGGCCCGCGAGACTGTTCGGTTACAAGGCGTCGACGACCCTCAAGGCGTTCAGCCAGCTCGTCGACGACGGCAAGGTTCGCCACGTCGGCGTCTCCAACTTCACGCCGCCGCTCCTGGACGAGGCCATCGCGGCGTGCAAGCGTTACGGGAAGGCCATCGTCGCGAACCAGGTCGAGCACCATCCCTTGCTCCAGCAGCGGGAGATGCGGGACTACCTGGCCAACCACGACATGTACCTGGTCGCCTACTCGCCCCTCGTGCGCGGGGATCTCGGGGACGTCACTTGCATCGGCGAGATAGCCCGGAAACACGGGGTTTCGGAGGCCCAGGTCGCCCTCGCGTGGGAGATGGGACACGGCGCGATCCCCATCCCGAAGGCGACGGGCGAGGCGCACATCGAGGACAACTTCGCGGCGCAGAACCTGGAGTTGGACGGCGAGGACGTCAAGCGCATCGAGGAGATCGGTGAGGTGCGGCGCCTGCTCAACCCACCGATCATCAAGCCGAAGTGGTAGGGCTCCAAGAAAAAAGAAATGGGGGGTATATCGGGAATAGGGAAGCCCGCCATCGGCAGGCGCTTCAGTCCTCCCTGTTCATGAAGGGGGGCGCGTTCGCGGCCTGCGCCAGGGGCGGTGCGCGTCCCGGGGACGTCCGAGCGGCGCCGGGTGGCAAATCCTTCTCTATCTCGAAGGTCTTCGTCACGTGGAGCTTGAGCGTGAACTCGACCATGCCCGTCGCGTCGGGCTGGACGTTCACCAGCCACGTGTATTCCGGCGGGTCCTTCTTGAACGCCTCGACCTTCGACTTCTCGAAGCGGATGTCCTTGTTCTCGTAGAGCTTGACCTGGAGGCCGTCGATCGGGCGGGCTGTCAAGTTCTTCACGACCAGCTTGCGGGTGACCAGGTCGTCCCTCTCGCGTATCTCTATCTCCTTGAGCCGGTTGCGCAAGTGGGGCGGCGGCGGCTCGACCTTGATCTCTTCCTTGCCCGTGCCGTAGGTCACGAGGCGATCGGTGATCTCCAAATCCAGGTCGTCTTGCCACTCGGTCGAGAGGCGCGGGCCGACCGAGCCCGACGTCCTGCTGTAGGACTGCGGGAGCCCGAGGGCCTTGTCGAAGATGACGATCTGGGACGCGGGCACCTGCTTGGGGACGTCCTGGAACACGATCTGGAACGTGCCCGTTCGCGAGATCGCGTCCTGCTGCAGGTTGTGCTGGGTGTAGGACAGCTCGACCTTGCGGTCGTGCTGGAACTTGACGTTCTCGGCCTTGAACCAGGCGAGGCGGACGTTTTCTCGCGGGAGTAGGGTTGCTTTCATGGCTGTTCTCCTCCTTAGAGGACGAGGTTCTTCATCCGCCTCAAGTTCTGCATCATCTTGGACTGGGGAACGATGTTCTGCGCAGCCTGCTCCTCTTGCAGCTCGTTGAGGTAACCGCCGGACTCGTCTGGCTGCCGCTCGAGCTCGAACTCGGCGAAGCCGAGCTCGCATTGGGGGTAGGTGAAGTCGCTGTTGTTCATGACGACGATGAACCCCTCTATCGTCGCCGCCTTTGCGTCCTTGTCGATCGAGATGTGCAACGATGGCTCCCACTTGATACGGGCGTCCTCGACGAAGTACCGGACTTCCAGATCGACCTCCTTCTCCACCTTGGACGAGATGATGGCGGTGAACGAGCCGAGCACGTCCTCGTAGGCGCGATAATGCGTGCTCTCGATCATCTGGATGATCTTCTCGCGGTTCTGGCCGCGGAGGTCGGTCGCCGCGTTGATGATGTTGGTCGCGGCACCTTTCTCCCGCTGGATGAACTGGTTCATGATGGACTTGTCAGGCCGCTTCACGTTAAGCTGGACCAGTTCCATACCGGCCGGGGCGTTTAAAAGCTCCACCGTGGCCGTGCGCGGGTCGAACGCGGCCGGCACGTCGTCGATGTCGAACGTGTTCAAACCCGGCACGATCTTGACGACCTGGCGGCGGGAAACGAGGCCGCCTCCGCCGGAGAACACGATGAACTGCACTGGGGGTGGGTTTATCTTCATTTGTACAATCACCCGAAAGTCTTACTCGCATCGAGGAGAAAAACCTTTGCCCGTGAACCTTTTTTTTGGTGTCCATCGATCGCTATATTCATGGAACATAGAACCGGATGGTGGACCAAGTTCGGATGGGATCCACCGCGAGTGAAGATAGAATTCCTGCCCGCATTGATGAACGTGCCCTTCGTGGCCATCATCCTCTACGTTCTCTTCGACAACCAGGAATACTGGGGGATGTTCAACAGCATCCTCGCGGGCGTGTTTCACCTCGGAAACATCCCCTACACGCAGATCCTTATCTGGATGGCGATCGCTTTCGGGGCCTACACGGCCGCGTGGGGAATCGCGGGCATCGTCAGGCTCCGGATACTGCACATCCCCGCCCTCAACGTCCAACCGACGATCATGCTCGGCGTCATGGTGGTCCTGGTCGTGATCCTATTGAACGTCAACGTGCGCGTGAACCTGGACTACCTCTTCTTCATGCTCGGCCCCGGGCCTGGCCTCGCCGTCTACGTCGGTGCGAGCCTCGGCATCTTCGTGCTGGTGATCCTGCTCGTGGTCGGGCTCAAGCAACTCACCTCGCTGAAGCCCGACAGCCGCGGGCTGATCGACGGCAAGCGGCTCCACCCGCGCGTCGCCGGCGCGACCACCCTGGTCTCCGCGTGCCTCGGCTTTTCCATGATCCTCGCCATCGGCTTCTACTACCCCGTGACCACGATCTACTGGAACAACGTGATCGGCGTCCACTCGCGATACGTGGACTGGAACAGCCCCGCCATAGCCATCCTGTTCGTCCTGGCCATCATATCCGCCGGGATTGGCATCTTCTTCGCAATACGTGGCCGTCTCCCCGAGCGGGCGCGTGCCTTCGCCTCGCGCGAGCGGCTCGTCGCCATCACGTCGATCCTCGCGGGTGGCCAGGTCGCCACGATCGCCTGGTTCAGCGTGCAGTTCGAGCAGAGCATCGAACCAGCCCTGGCGGGGTTGTGGGTTTACCCCGCGACGACGTTCTGCCTCGTCGCAGCCGGTGGCTTCATCCCTTTACTCGTCGCGTGGCGGCGGAACATCCCTGTCACGAGCGCGCTCGCCTCGCGCGTGCGGAACCTGGTGAAGGATCCCGACATGCGGAAGATCATCAGCCTGGCCGCAGTCGTCGCCGTGGTGTTCGTCCCGTTCTGGTTCGTCTTTTACCAGCCACTGGCGACCGGGCCTCCGCTCGTGGACGTGCCATTCCAGGCCCGGCTGGTCTCGCTCAACGGCGTCGACGTGCCGTTCGTCGGCGACGCGGTCTACCCTGGGTTCGAGACACAGTCCAACATCTCGCACGAGTACTTGGACATGGGGGGCACCTGGCGCATGCTCCGGCTGAACGCGACGAGCGTGCACACGTTGTCCCCGCGAACGCCGCACTTCATCGAGAAGATCACGGACGGGCAGCACGGGGTCGCCTACGACGATGCTGGCTGGGAGACCACGAGCGTGCCATCGCCGGTCTCGCAATACGAGGACGACGAGAAGACGTGGGGCGTGGTCTGGTACCGGAAGAACGTCACCGTCCCGCCGTCGTTCGCCAACAAGACCGTCCTCTTCAAGCTGCTCGGGGTGAACTACTTCTGCGACGTGTGGATCGACGGCGAGTATGTCGGTTATCACGAGGGTGGGTTCAATTCCTTCTCGTTCGACGTGTCGTCGCTGCTGGATCCAGGCACGCATCTGTTCGCCATCCGCGTCGACAACCCGGAATGGGACAAGAAGGACGTGTTCTTCTACACGATACAGCCGAACGGCGCCGACTTCTTCAACTACGGCGGCATCGTGCGCGAGCTCTACCTCGAGGCCGCCCCCCGGGCATCCGTCCAGCGCGTCGACGTGCGGCAGGCCGGCTTCGCCACGACGAATGGCCTGAACGGCTCGGTCACGGCCGAGATCGACGTCGCGTGGAAGTGCCCGCCCGCGGGGACGGTGCCCGGCGACACCGGGGTGCTGAACATCTCCGTTTACCCGCTGGCCTTCGAGAACGAGACCGCCCTCAAGTCGCGCGACACGCTGCGCTTTGCGAACACGAGCGCCCCGGCCTTCACGTCGTCGCACGTCGTCTCCATAACCGGAGCGGCGGGCACGGGCTACCAGGCCCTCAGATGCGACGCGCTGTTGCCGCTGGTCTCGTTCTGGTCGACCAAGCGCCCGGATCTCTACGCGGTCGTGGCGAACCTCACCGCAGGGGGAACCAGCGACGTGTTCTGCACGCAGACGGGGTTCCGCAACTTCACGACCGACGGCGTCGAGCTCCGGCTGAACGGCGCGCCGCTCAAGCTCGCCGGGGTTTCCATCCACGAGCAGTACCCGGCGCCGACCGGGCGGAGCCTCACGGACGACCAGCGCTTCCACGACTTGCAGTGCGCGAACGCGACCAGGTCGAACTGGTGGCGCGGGTCGTACCCGTTCCATCCCATGATGTATGTCTACTCGGACCGGTTCGGCATCGCGTGCTGGGAAGAGAGCCAGATCTTCTGGTGCAACGAGCCGGACATCATCGCCGCCATCTCGAGAGGGCTGACCGCGTCCATGTGGATCGAGATGCTGTACCGCGACTACAACCGACCGAGCATCCTCATGTGGAGCGCGGGCAACGAGCCATGGGCGTACGAGGCGTTCCTCACGTACTTGCAGCAGACCAAGGCGTTCCTGGACGCGCACGACCCGAACCGCATCCTCGCGTTCGCGTGCGTGAGCTCGCAGGACTGGACCCGGTTCTTCCGCGAGACGCCGCTGCGCATCGTGACGCCGAACTGCTACGGCGGGACGTTCGAGGGCGTCCCCGGCGCCTGGTACGACGAGATCACGGCCAACCTCCAGCGGTACGCCAACAACAACCCCGGCAAGCCGATCGTGAACATGGAGTGGGGCTACTGGCGGGACGCGGGCGGGAACCAGTCCCGCTGCTTCCTGGAGGGCTTCCGCGCGCTCACGGAGAACCCGCGCGTGCAAGGCTTCACATGGTGGCTCTTGCACGACTATTACGGCCCGAATTATCATAACAGCATGGGCGTGTATAACATGGAGCGCAACTGGTACGAGCCCGCCACGTTCAGCGCGATGGTCGCGAACTACACGACGTTCACCGCGGCAAACCTGTAATTTCTTCTTCACAACCTCAGAAATGATCCCCTCATGGAAGCATCGAACCTCCTTGCAGTGATCCGGTACCGCCGCAGCGTACGGGAGTACGACCCACGCCCGATCGAGCAGTGGAAGGTGCGGGCGGTCCTCGAGGCGGCGCGGCTGGCCCCGTCGTCCACCAACAGCCAGCCGTGGCGCATCCTCGTCGTCACGGATCCCGCCCTCAAGGACGGGATGGCACGGGCGACCCCGGCCGGCATCAACCGCCACCCGTGGATGCGGGACGCCCCCGCGATCCTGGTTCTTTGTGCGGTCAAGTCGGGGGTCCAGAAGTTCGCCCAGCTGATCGGCAAGAACTACCACCTCGTCGACATGGGCATAGTTGGCGAGCATATCGTCTTGGCCGCGGCCGAGCTCGGCCTTGGCACGTGCTGGGTGGGCTGGTTCCACAAGAGCCGCGTGAGGAAGCTCCTGGGGATCCCGCTAGCGTGGGAACTCGTGTGCCTCTTGCCCGTCGGCTACCCGAAGGATTGCAGCCTCCCCGCGGGCGAGCTGCTCGCGAGGCACGCCAGCGACGCGTCGACGCAGCGCGAGGGCGAGCCCGGCATCGGAGCGGTTCCGGCCAAGGCTCGCCTCCGGCTCGACGAGGTTGTCTTTGAAAACAAGATGGAAAGAATGAAAGATGGGACGGTTCACTGAAGCGTCTCCAGGAACGCCTCGACGCGGGTCTTGATCTGGCCGGCGTCCTCGCTCGCGTAGTCCGTGTTGATCGAGAGCACCTTGATGCCCGCTTTCTTGAGGTCGTTTTCAAGCGAGACGGCCTCGTACTGGTACGGATCGCAAAAGCTGAGCGTGTAAAGCAGCACGCCATCGACGTTATACTCCCTGGCGAGGCGCACGATATCATCCGTACGGGCGGTGTTCGGGCTGAAGCACGCGCAGTTGATGCCGAGGTACCGGTCGGCGATGCGCTCGAGCAGCTCGTCGACGGTGTCGCCCTTGAGCTCGTAGGTCGACTCGAAGTACCGGGTGCCCGTGCACGTTTCCTCGCACACGATGACGCCACCGCTGGTCTCGACAATGTCGTGGAGCTTCCAGTTCGGGACGGCCTGCGGTGTACCAGACAAGAGGATGCGTTTGGTATCCTTCGGCACGACGCCCTCCCCCTTTCCAACGCGTTCCTCGCATTCGTCGGCTAGCTTCCCCACCATCTCGATCTGGCGATCCGGGTCGTCGTAGAATGCGATCTGGGAGACGAGCAAGCTGTCCTTGCCGGAGATCGGAGGGGGGTTGGCTTTTCGCGTTTCATACACGCGTCGGAGCTGGGCGCGCTTCTTGGAGATCTTCTCCATGGCGTCCCTCAATTTCTCAGCGGTCAGCCTTTTACCGGAGACATCCTCGAGTTGTTTAACGAGGGCCTTCAGCTCGTCGATGAAATGCGTCCGGGCCTGCGTCCGGCCCTTGAGCTGTGGCGTCTCCATCACGTACACGGCCTTGTTCTTCGCAAGCACTTCCCATGCCTTTTTCTTCCCGTCGCACGTGGTCTCGCCGACGAGGATGTCCGCGATGGCATAGTAGGGGCATATCTTCCCGAATCCGAAGCCGAGCGCCGACTTTATGAGAGCACACGTGTTCGTCGGGAGCACGCCCTCGATCGCGTAGTTCGAGAAATTGGTACCGCCGCACAAGCCGATGCTCACGCCGTCCAACGCCACGATGATCTCGTCGGGGACATACAAACAGAACGTGCCGACGATCATTTTTCCATCCGCCTTTGCTTGCACGAGCTCCTTGATACGAATGCCATGGACGTCGCCGATGACGAATTCGAAGAAGCCCATGCCCTTGGGGCGATTTTGTTGCGAGTCGACATAGACT
This sequence comes from Promethearchaeota archaeon, assembly GCA_016932935.1. GTDB lineage: Archaea > Asgardarchaeota > Lokiarchaeia > Sigyniarchaeales > Sigyniarchaeaceae > Sigyniarchaeum. The sequence goes on from JAFGBX010000248.1 coordinate 9,888, forward strand.
TGCTTGTAGATGGTAGGCAAGACTCCGAGCAGCTGGTCGTGCTTCGCGAGGTCGATGCCGAGTTTCTCCCACATCTGGTGGTTTGTATCGTCCGCAGCCATAGGAATCAGCCAAGAACCATGCTGGTAACTTGGTGCAATGATCGGCCCATTATAAGATTTTCCGATGGATTGATTCGGAAAACCAATCCATGAATCGGCACGCCTCGCCTCATACGGGGGAACCTCTTGGCGAGCCTCCGGTGCGAGATGAGCTTTAATTTGTTGGTGCCGAACTAGGATCGTCAGGACAACGGAGCGTGTGGATCGGACACTCGCTCCCGAGCATTGCGAGCCTCGATTGAGCGCTCACACCGAGCCCCCGCGTGATGATATGGCGGATCAAGCACCAAGTGACCAGCAGCCACCGGTCAAGCACATTTCTATCAACCGGTTCAGAGTCCAATGTCCTAAATGCAAGGCGTTCTACAAGTGCGCATTGGAGGATTATAGCATCGCCGAGCTCGAGCAAGACGGCAGCCTCACCATCGCGTTGCGCCCTGACTCGTGTAAGCACCTGTTCCTGGTCTACCTCGACGCGAAGCTCAACGCGCGCACGACCCAGTACATCCACGACGCGAAGGTCCAGATCGTCCTCATCCGGACCGACCCGGACAACCTTTTACAAAAGGAACGGGACATCATCGACAAACACAACGACGCTGTCGCCCGCAACGTGCACGCCGAGATCGAGGAGACCTGGCAGGAGCTCAAGAGGATCCGCAAAGAGATCACGAGGCTCGGCCTCGATTGAGCGCGGAACCCCGTCCCGCCCGGGCGCTCAGTAACGCCTCCCTTGTCCCTCGATGAACAGGTGCACGGGCCACGCGATGCGCCGGTACCACGGCGGGTCGACCACGTCCATCGGCGCGCCCTCGATGCCCCACACCGCGAGGCGCTGGCTACAGGCACGCGCCCGGTCCCTGAACGACGCGTAGTCCTTGCGGTCGCGGGGCGTCCAGCCGGTCTCGGCCACCGCAAGGAGCCTTGGGAACACTTGCCAGAACAGCCGGCGCTCCGTGCGGATCCACTCGGACCACAGGGGGGCCTCGATGCCCTCGATGTTCGCGTGGCACGACTCGGGAACCTCCTTGATGCTGAACGCGGGGTCGAAGTCATACGTCTTCCGCAAGGGGGTCGCGATGTAGTCGTGGTTGAGGTAGAGGGACAAGTACTGCGACATGACGACCTTGCCACCCCGCGCCATGTGCCCCACCAACGCGTCCGCGTGGCGCAGCCAGTACTGCACCACGACGCTTGCATCGAGGCCATGTTCCAGGATCTCGTTCCACCCCACGATGGACACGCCCTTCCGCGCGAGGTGGGCCTGGATCCGCCGCGTGAAGTAGCCCTGCAGCTCGCCCGGTTCCTTCATGGCCTCGGTCGTCATGCGGGCCCGGCAGTCGGGGCACTCCCTCCACCTGTCCCTCGGCGTCTCGTCCCCGCCGACGTGTACGAGCCTAGACGGGAAGAGTTCAACGATCTCGTCCAGCACGCCTTGCACGAGTTCCAACGCCCTCTCCTTCCCGATGCAGAGCACGTCCTTCTTGATGCCGAACGAGGTCGCGACGGCGACGGGCTCGCCCGTGCAGCTCACCTCGGGGTAGGCGGCCAGGGCGGCGGTGCAGTGCCCGGGGAACTCGACCTCGGGGACGACAGTGACGTGCCTGTCGGCGGCGTAGGCGACGACCTCTCGGACGTCCTGCTTCGAGTAGTACCCCCCGTGTGGCTTCCCGTTCCTCATGGGGCTGAAGTAGAAGCCCACTTGCGTGTCATCCCGCTTGGAGCCTACCTCGACGAGCCTCGGATAGCTGTCGACGGCCACGCGCCAGCCCTGGTCGTCCGTGAGGTGCCAGTGGAACCGGTTCATCTTGACGCGGGCCATGGCGTCGATCAACTTCTTCACTGCCGCCTTCCCGTGGAAGTGGCGGCCCTCGTCGAGCATGAACCCGCGCCATGCGAACCTCGGCTGGTCGAGGATGCGAACGCGGGGCACGGCCCACGCTTCCTCTTTCCGCTCTGGCGCGGGGTCGTCGATGGCCGGGCCGAGCAGCTGGAGCAAGGTCTGCACGGCATAGAAGGCACCAGGCGGGCCACTTGCGGCGACCGTGATCCCTTCGCCCTTGACGTCGAGCCTGTACCCCTCCGCGGGGATGTGGTCGTCGAGGTGGAACGTCACCACGTTCCCGGCGGCCGGGCTCGAGCCCTCGTCCGCCTCCACCGGCACGGCGAACGTCGAGACGAGCCCTAGAGCGTCCGAGAGCGCACCCGCCTCCTTTTCAAGCCCCGACACCGCCCGGATGCGCGTGCCCTCGCCGAGCACGAGCTCGCCGTCGTCACGTTCCATCGCCGCGGGAAGGGGGAGCAGCGCGATGTTGGTGTGCATGTTCGTCCATCCCTCAGCGAGAGGCGTTGACGTAGTTAAAGGTCCTCGCGACGTGGGATATGTCGTCGAACACGGGGATTCCCATGCCCCGCAGCCGGGCCGATATATCGGCCTTCACGTCGTCGTAGCCGATGTCCTCCGTGATGACCACGATGGGCTTCGGGACGCGTCCCTTGACCCGCTCGAGCATGGCCGGGAGGGCCGTCTCGAGGTGCACGTCGGGGCGGATCCCGGCGGCGACGTAGAGCGGGGCTATCTCGAAGATCAGCACGTCCACCGACGTGTCGGCGAGCACCGTCCTGGCGATAGCCTCGAGCTTGTCGACCTCGTAGATGAACGCCCCGACGTCGACCGGGTTTCCAACGCTCGTACCGATGGACACGAGTTGCTGCCGCAGCGATTCCTTCAAGCTCTCGTTCCGTGAGAAGTCGGGCATCGCCACGCCGTGGCTCGCGAGGGCGTCGGAGCAGATGACCCCGTACCCGCCAGACAGCGTGAGCATGCATGCGCTCTTGGCACGCGCCTTGCCGTAGCACGTGACGTACCTGGCGACGTCGATTACGTCCTCGAACGTTTCGACGAGGATCGCGCCGGCTTGTCGGGCTGCTGCCTGCCATGCGGCGAAGTTTCCCACGATCGCGGCCGTGTGGCTGCGTGCTGCCTTGGATCCTGACGATGTGCGCCCGCCCTTGACCAGGATGACCGGCTTGCGGCACTCGCCGAGGATCCGCATGAAGGCCTTGCCGCTGCCGTTGGGGATGCCCTCCAGGTACGCCACGACCACGTCGGTCTCCGGGTCGTCCTTGAAGTACTCCAGCGCGTCGAGGGCGGTGATGTCCATGGCGTTGCCGATCGATAGGGCCGTTGACACTGGCATACCCGCCGCGTTCAGCCCGTGTATGAGCAGGTTGCAGAGGCCGCCCGACTGTGCCACGATCCCGGCGCCGCCGTGCGCGGTCGGTAGCGAGGGGCGCCACCGGATGCCGAGCCGCGGGTAGTAGAGGCCCATGCCGTTCGGGCCGATGACGTGGAGGTCGTTTCCCTCCTCCTCGATGACCCTCGCGAGCTCGGCCTGGAGCTGCCGCCCCTCGTCGGTGCCAGCGTCGGCGAATCCCGACGAGAAGATCGCAGCGAGCTTGACCCCCTTCCGTGCGCAGTCCCGGATGACACCGGCCACTTGCTCGCGGGGAACCTCGATGAACGCGAAGTCGACGGGCTCGCCAGCGGGGACGTCAGTCACCCTGGCGTAGACGGGAACGTCCGGGAACTCCGGGATTGGCTCCGCGCCGGGCTTGATCGCGTAGAGCTTGCCCTTGAACGTGGCGCGGAAGGTCTTCAAGTACGTGTAGTGCCGTTTCCTCGAAGCGCCGATGTCGGCGATCGATCGGATGCCGTGGATCGCCGGCAGGTTTTTCGGGAAGGAGGCCGTCATGGCTGCCAGCTACAAGATCGGTTCGCGTGCCATTATAAGGTTTGGATGCCGGCCGTAGGGCGTTGATGTCCGGCCGTGCGATGTCCGATTCCGCCGCCGTTCAGCGCCCTGGTGGCGGAAACCGATCATCGGTTGCCCCTTTTAAGGATTCTCTGGGACGTACCGGCACGTTTTTATAGATGACCTCGATAGTGAGTGTTGAGGCTTGGCCGTGTCCTCACGAACTCGAGACAACGAAGGTGAATGCGCATGTCTAGCGAAGATGTGACGATCAGGTGGTTCCGGGAATCCGATTATGCCGAAGTCGAAGACCTCGTCCGCAACCTCGCCCGGCTCTTCGACGATCCGTTCGATGCACGCTGGTTCAAGATGTACATGGATAAGCGGTTGATGGAAAACGTGCCAGGCTGCTACGTGGCGGTGAAAGGGGGCAACGAGGTGGTCGGGAGCGTGTTCTGCGACATCCTCCGCGATCCGACCGGGTCGCAGTACGGCTACATCAGCAACATCATGATTAAGAAGGATCGCCGGGGCATGGGGATCGGCGAAAAGCTCCTCAAGGCGGCGCTGCAGTACCTCACGATCGCCGGGGTGCCGCGCATCTGGGCCAACGTGCGGGAGCAGACGGAAGCGATGGTGCACCTGTTCGAGAAGCACCAGTTCATAAAGAAGTTCGCGACCTACGAGAACAGGCCGCCGCCTTACGGCATCTGACCCGGCCCTCCAAGTCTGCGGGCCGTTCCGCCACTTCTACATTTTATTCGTGTTCCCGCAGCCTCGCTTTTTTTGGCCCTCCCCAAATCTCAAATAACGGGATTCCGATTGGCAATCGTGGTGATGGCCGTGGAAAACAGCGATGCGTGCGTCAAGCGCGAGTGCAACATCCTCGACCGCTCGCGGGTAGGCCCATACCGATTCCTTAGGCGGAAGGCGTTCGTGGCGAGTGACGACCACTGCCCCGCAGACAGCGTGCCGGCCAACGAGCAGTTCGAGGAGGACTAATAAAAACACACGCGGCTGAGACGGCGGAATCCAGATGAAAGAAAAAGCAAGGTGGGCGTTCATTTCACCGGGGCCACCAGTCCATCGACCGCCGTGCCGGCTCGCTCCTTTCCACACGACAGCTCATTTGGCGGCGCTTTGTCGCGCCGTTTCGCCCAC
>JAFGBX010000249.1 GCA_016932935.1 Promethearchaeota archaeon
GTGAGCCCGGCGCTCTTGGGCATGAGCCCGCTCGTGGCGAGCACCTTCCCGTCGTAGCCGGTCTCCTCCTTGAGCTCCCGCAGCGCCGCGGCCTCGACGGACTCGCCAGCGTCGACGAGCCCGGCGGGGAAGCTGACGACCACCTTGTTCACGGGGACGCGGGGCTGGGCGATGAAGAGGTACTTGGTGCTCCCCTTCGCCTTGCATATGACGGTGACGACCTTGGTGTCCTTCTGGCGCCCGACGTACTGCCACTTCTGCTCCGCGCCGGTCTTGTCGAGGTACGTGGCCTCCTTGAACGAGAGCCACGTGGTGCCCGCGATCTCCTTGGTTGCCGTGACCTTCATGTTGCGCGTCGTTCCCTCGCGTGCATGTCGATGGGAATCGATCCACGCGCCGGGTTCATAAACATGCCGAAAAAGAGGAGGGGGGTGGCGAGCGGGTTCCTTGCCGGCTATTGCCTCGTGATCTTCTTGAGGAGCCACGCGTAGACGAGGGAGACGAGGAAGCCGAGGATCGCGTACCTGATGAACCTCCAGATGTGTGGAGCCGTGGGGATCCCGCCGAAAGCCAGCGACAGGGCAAAATACGTCCCGATCGTGATGAGGGAACCGATGATACCCGCGAGGGCGCGCTTCGGGACGGGTAAGGAGGCCGGGTCAAACTTGACCTTCACCTCCTCGATGGGAACCCCGATGGCAACGCCCACGAGCAGCCCGCAAGGCTGCCCGAAGTCGGCAGCGGCGCCGGGAACGGCCAGGATGCTGAAGACCCACAAGGTCATCCACGCGGCGACCCCCAGGCTGAGCCGGGCCGTCCAGTCCAGCGAGACCCGGGGGAGGATGTACTCCTCGGCGAGCAAGTACACGAGGAGGACGACCGCCCCGATGACGAACCCGCCCGTGACGTCTTGCACGTCGTGGACGCCGAGCACGAGCCGGGAAACGGGGACTAGCACGAGCATTGCCGCGCCGACGGCCTTCACAGCGAGGGAATAGGTGCGGCCGCGCGTGGCAGCGATGCCGTAGCCCCAGAACGCGACCGTGGACTGCGAGTGGCCGGATGGGAAGCCAAATCCCTCCTCGAAATACGGGTTCGTCTCCTCGGTGCCGTTCGTAATCGGCCGGGGATCCGTGCAGATGGCTTTGCCGAGGAGGTTCACCTGCGTGCTGATCAGGAAGCCGTAGAGCAGCTTGCGCCCGAAGACCTTGTCCGCGCCGAAGTACAGGAAGGAGATGACGACGATGAAGAACAGCTCGTCGCCGGCCTGCGTGATGATGCCGAAAATGCCTTGAACCACCGGGTCGCTCGAGTAGAACGCCTCGTTAGAGCCCGCCGCGATCAACGAGAGCCCGACCACCAGGACGCCGGCCGTGATGGCGGCGAACCAGATCAGGAGCCTCGTGTCGACGTGGTTAGCTTGCCGTTCTGCCATGTTCCTCGGTATAACACCTACGCAGCATGACCCTATAAACGATGATCCCGGCGGGTCTGATCGCACGAAACGAATTCGACGTGTAGCTATATAGCCACCTCCACCCCTCCGGCATTTAGCCAACGGGAAGGATCCTCCGCATGGATGCGAGCTTTGGCGGCATCGTTCGTTCGGGCCTCGGCACTGGGGCCTCCTACGTGATCATACCGCACTTCTTCGGCCACTTCCTCGACTTCTTGGGGAGTGCCCCGTACCCGGGCACGTTGAACGTCCAGCTCGCGCGGGAATCATTGCCGCGGTATAGGGATGCTATCGCCAACGCGTTGCCGTTGGTCATCCCGGCTAGCCGCGTCGATGGCAGGGATCTCTGGCGCATATCGTGCTATCGCGTATCGATCGGGAACGAGGACCGGGGTGGGAGCAACGAGCGGGGCCTGGCGCTCGATTTCGACAGCCCGCAACACCCGCGGGACGTCGTCGAACTCGTGTCGCACGTCCACCTCAGGCAGCGGTTTGGCTTGGCCGATGGAGATCGCCTGTGTTTCACCGTCATTTCATGACTGGACGAACTTCGACATCAAGGCCGAGCCTTCGCACCGCTCTGCTAAGGCAGAACCTTAGCACCCATGCCGCTTTGTTGCTTGAACTCGAGACAGCAAGCCTTTTCTCCGCGGGCTCCGAAACGGTATATGCACGCACGTGCAAACCTTCGAGGTGAACAGCGTGGCCTCCGGGCATCGCCGCTCGACTAGGACGTTAGCGATTGCTTGCGTACTGGCAATAGCAGCGTCGTCGTTCGTTCTTGTTACGACCACGCTGGTGATGCAAGGGCAAAGCAGTCGTTTAACGCTCGAGAGTGACTTCCCGATCTTCTACAACGCCACCGAGCTCGAAGCGAGGAAGCAGGCGGCCATCGAACAGATCATCACGGGTATGACCTTCGACGAGCAGCTCGGCGTCGTGGGAGGCGGCAACGCGGGGGTGAGGGAGCAAGGTTATTACCTCGTGTCCTTGCTCGAGACGAGTAACCAGAGCCTACAGAACATCACCCGTGCACGCATCATCATACGAAATCTCCACGAAAAATTCCAGATCAAGGAAAAATATCGAGGTGCACGGCAATATGGCGGTTTCTTAAGTGAACTCGGCATGGACCTCGACGATTACGATGGAAATTATGCAAATTTTATGGCGCCATTTCTGGCACACGTTGGCATCCATCATTCTGCCGATCTCGATGACCCCACACGCTCGGTTCTCGACACGATGCTCCGGCTCCTTGCATCCGCGGTGCATGCACAAGACAACCGCGTCGATTACACGAACATGTTCTTGCTCCGCGTCTATTCCTTGCTATTGCTCGGCCGTTATTTCAACGACGACTCCATGCGTCTCGAGGCACGGAACCAATGGGATCGCTGGACAACCCTGGTGCGCGCTGAAGGTTTTCCGGAGCACAACTCTCCGAATTATGGCTTCGTGGATTTGTGGGCTCTAGAAGGCATCTACCTCGAGAGCATCGACCGCACCATGCAACTCCAGGCCAAAGCAATGCTCGAGTGGTTCTGGATGGACTGGGGCCAGCATTTTCACCTTCCCAGCGGGTACCATACAGGTACTGGTGCCCGCGTCAAGGAAAGCGACCGCTATTTCGGAACCGGCTCCCACGATAACCCCTTATACCTCTATTTTGATGCACCAGGTGGACTCGGTTCGACGTCCATCTCGCGCCTGTTCTTGTGTGATGGTTACGTGCCACCGGATTACATAAAGGAGGTAACCATCGAGCGGCAATACCCTCTGTACATCAAGACGCTGAACTACGGAGCCGACACCTACACCTACATGGTGGAAGATTATTCGGTCGCGACGGAATCCGGGTGCAAATTCCCCGAGAACGCGGGAAGCACGGCGAGTGATGTCTCGGGGGAGCGATTGGCGGCGCTCGTGACGTATCAAGCCAATTCATCGAGGCGGAGCGCCGTTTTTGATACGAGCCCGCATTACCAGACGATCAATTGCATCCAGCACGAGGGCAGCGCTATCATGCTCGTGAACTTCGACGTGCCAGCCAACAGGGCGTGCGACGAGATCCACCTCCAGTGGTGGATCGGTGCCAAGGCGCTCCTCGATGGAGCCCAGGGCGAGGTGCGGGTCGACAACCAGACGTGGGACGGCGTGGCCAGGGCATTCAATGACACGACGACGCTCACGGTGCGCGCCAACACGACCTTCATCGGCATCAAGCCGCTTCCGACCATGAGCCCGGGCAGCATCAAGGGCGTCGTCGCAAACAACACCCATCCCGTCCTGCTTGCCTGGGCGAACAACGTGGAGGCCGGGACGGAGGACCTGCTCTTGCGCACCTATATCCACCACGATAGCGGCACCGACCTCGCCATCAGCAGCGGCGTGCAAGCCACCGCGGGTTACATCGTGGAAGTGGCATCCGTCAACGATGGGATCACCTTTGACGAGTTCACGACGAGGTTCTCCCAATCCCTGGTGAATCAAAGCGCTGCAGCGCCAGCGCGCCGGGACGTGACGTACGCCTCCAACCGAACCGGCACGGTGCTCCACATCAGCGAGGATTGGCAGACGAACCGAATCCGGGCACGCGATGTGAATGGCGTCCCCTACACGACCGCGTACCTGCTGGAGTCCAATTACACCCGCGTCCCCCGGAACCCGTCGTGGGATGATCTCCGCACGCTATTGAGAACAGACGATGGCACGGGCACCGGCGGCCTCCGCGATACCGACCTGGACGCGCTGCCCGACTCGTGGGAGACCACGTTCAGCGCGCTCGCCGGTTCGTCCCCTGGCGTCTTCAACGCGACCACCATCACCCCTGGCGACGACCTTGACGGGGACGGGCTGTCGAACCTGGTCGAGTTCCAACGCGGCTCGTCCCCGTACCTGGCGGATTTCGACCTCGATGGATCTTGCGATGCCGTGGACGCCGATCCGACGACGGGCGTCAGCTTCACGAGCTTTCAAGTCCCGGCAATCTGGATGCTCCTCGCGAGCGCTGCGGTCGTGGCGTTTTGTGCGATCCAAGCTTTTTCGGCCAGAATCTCGGGAGACGGCAAGGGATGGAAGGGGCGCTCTCCTACGTTGGCAGCCGTGGCCACCTGCACGATCATGGGGGCCATCGTCCTCGAGATCCTGCACGTGAGCGTGGCATACCCGCTCTGGATCGACGCCACGCTCTCGTTCTTGCGATTGGGAGGCTTATGTTGTGCAATCCTTGCCTGGAAGGGAGCCCGCGAGAACCCGGCATCCGGCGGACATCAAAGGGCCGCGATGAGGCAGCATCACGACGCGGTTGCTGTCACGATTGCCATAGCCGGTGCCATCTTTGCTTGTTGGTCATTGTTCACCGGGTTGGCCACGTTCAGCCATTGGGCCTCGTGGCTCTTGTACGTGGCGCTCTTCGGGGAGATGATCCTCTTTGGAGGAACATTGCTGGTGCTGGGCACCATCAAGCTCGCATACTCTTTCCGGTTGAAAACCGAGGCCAAGACGTCGTCCGTTTTCGTTGCAGCGCTCGCCGTCGTCGGCGCGGTGGGGTTCGCCGTGAATCCCATATTGACCCTAACCCGGTCGGACATCTCCGTGATCTACACGATCGTCGGCGGTTCGGCCTTGCTCGCCGCGCTCCTCTTCGTGTTGGTGGGCGGGTTACGGCAGGTAAGGGGCTTCCAGGCGACAAGATCTCAAGATAATCCATAGATCGGATCGAAAAGGAATCAGTAAGCCTTCATCCAGGATGGGCAAGGCCGCAGCGCCGCCGGCCTAAGGGCGTCGGCTAATTCCTCCAGCGAGCGAGGCATCCCGTGCGCCGCCGGCAGACCCGGGCCGCCTAAGGGGTTGTCGTGCTGCCCTGTGAAGACGTTGCTCAGGAATGACCAGATGCTCACTTCCTTGTCGTGCATGTTGTCCTCGATGCACCCACCATCGTTATCAAGCATCTCTTGTGACCTCCAGGTCTTCATGTCCAAGGGAGTGAAGGTGGGACGCATGCACTACGGTTGTCGATGTAACGACGCTGACCCACGAGTGTTTGCGCCCCCGGAAACTTCGCTCGGTAGTACCCCGGTACCTTGGTGGTTTAGTTCCTTCCTATCAAACAATAGGAGTGACATGGCTCGCGGGGTACACGATGGTTTAACGCACGAACCACAGCCACGCACGAGAAGCTTTTGTGAACCTCGCCCAATCCTACTAGGCCCCAGTTCCCCAGCTCCTCCCTGGTGGGCAGCACCCGTGCACCCGGCACCCCGGTAGCGCACATCGCTCCAATTTAGATCCACGCGACGAGCGGAGAAATAGGTTAGCCTTGCCGGGCAAGATCGAAACGGTCAGAAAACGAATATTTGAATGCATGGACCGCGTCGGGTCACCTCAATCGGCGGCACGCGGGCTCGTGCTGAGGGCATCGGCTGCCCCTCGGACAAGATTTTAATCCTTCGCCGAATAGGGATGAAGCAAGGATGATGGCAACGTGGCTTGGTGCTATCAGTTTATTCTAGCACGTCGAAAGCCTGGTATAGCGCTTGCTTGGTAAGCAAGAGGTTCGCGGGTTCAAACCCCGCCGTTGCCTCCAAATCTTCAGAAAACATGCCTCCCTGGCTTAGTCTTATTGGATCGTTTCGATCCAATAATAAAATGGTTATAGCGCAGGACTCATAATCCAAATACGCGAAAAATAGGGTCAATAACGATATACACCGAGCACGTTTGGGTGGACTCCTGAGGTCCGGGGCCCGAATCCCCGGGGAGGCACCATTTCTCCTTTTTTCAAAAAAAGGGAATTAATGGACTCTGGATCAATCTACCGCGACCATCACGTTCGACGCCTTGATCACGGCATAGGCGGCCTTCCCTTGCTTCAGCCCGAGGGCCTCAGCCGATTCCTTCGTGATAATCGATACGATCTCGGCCCCGCCGGGCAGCTGGATGACCACCTCGGAGTTGACCGCCCCCGGGGTCACCTTCTTAACGGTTCCCTTCAACACGTTCCGTGCGCTGAGTTTCGTCTTCTCATCACCTTATAATCGTGTTGTAAGTTGATGGGACGTGTCCGGCATAAATTACTATCCCGCTCACGCCATAGGCAGACGAGCATCGCCACTTTTTCCGACCAACACCCGGGTGTACAGGAGCGCGATGGCACCTACATATCCCATTGTTGATCAAACTTTTAACCATCTATTTACCTATTTATCTCGATGACACAGAAAACACTATCCCTCCCCGTGGAAGTATACGAGCGTTTGAGGCATATGAAGTCTCAAGACGAGTCGTACGGGGATCTCGTGATGCGGTTGATCAACGAGCACGAGAAAAAGGCTCAAGGTATGCCCATCGAATCGTTCGCGGGTGCGTTGAGCGAAGAAGATTCCGACGATTGGGGGGACATCGAGAAGATCCTCTACCAGAAGCGGTTTTTTTCGGAAAACAGGGCCGTTCGACTCGACGACAAGTGAAGCACATGGTATTCGTGGATACTGACCTGGTCATTAATTTTCTTCGTCGTCGGCCGAAGCCGGTCGTGATCAAAGCCCAGGCAGCTATGAAGGCGTTATTCGACCAGTATGGGGAGGTCAAGGTGACGCTTTTCACGGTCGGCGAATTGTACGAGGGAATATTCCTATCCAAGAACCCGGCGCGAAATATTCGTATCATCGAGGATTTCCTCGGAAAATTCACCACGGTCAATTTTTCACGGGCGGCGGCGATTGAATACGGACGCATCTCTGCGGAATTGCAAAAAGCGGGCACGCCGATCGGAAATATCGATGAGCTCATCGCGAGCATCGTCATCGATGCCAAGGACGCGCTCTACACGAGGAACATCGACCACTTCGAGAAAATCGCAGGGTTAAAGTCGATCAATTGGGATGTGCCTTGAGGGAATACTGAACTCGGTCACCCAGGTAGTATCTCCTACGACGAATCCCTCACAGGGTGTGACGGCCTTTTTAAAGCGACATGGTCGAGAGAGAAACCATGAAGAGAATTGTTGATGACGGGTCCGCCGAAGAAGTGTTATTGCTTGCCGCGGAACAAGGAAATATCGCTGCGCTCGAAGCGGCTCTCGTCGTGGGGGCGAATCTCGAAGCAAAGAATAGCAGGGGTAACACTGCGCTTTGCTTAGCGGCAAGTGGTGGACATCTTGAAATCGTAAAGAAATTGTTAGAAAAGGGTGCGAACATCCTTGTAAAAGGCAATTGCGACATGAGCGCACTCACGCTTGCTGCGCGGGATGGAAAAACCGAGGTCGTCAAGCTCCTTCTCGACCGGGGAGCCGCAGCAAGCGAACGGGAGATCAACGACGCGATCATGGTCGGCTCGAGGTCTGCTTCAGGGAACCGGCACATCGTGGACATGCTCAGGGAAGTCCGCTTGAAGATGGTTGCACCAGCTCCGAAAGGTATGAAGCGCGTTAATGCGCGCATGATGCAAGCCGCCGCGTCGGGCGATGCATCAGCCCTCCAGAAAGCATTAGACGATGGAGCTGACGTCCGAGCCCATGACGGGCGAGGCATGGATGCACTCTCATGGGCGGCTTTACACGGACATGACACAATCGTCCGCATTCTCCTCGATAATGGTGCAAACATCGATGCCCTCAACTCATCGGGATGGCCACCGATCGGCCAAGCATGTGGTCAGGGTCGTCTCGACGTCGTGAAGACATTGATCGCCCGTGGTGCAAATGTGAACCTTGCCTTTGATGGTAGCCGCACGGCGCTCATGTGCGCATCTTATCAAGGTCACGTGGATATTGTGAAAGAGCTCTTGAAAGCGGGCGCCGATACGAAGATGAAAAACCAGGGAATGACTGCACGCCAACTCGCCATTCAGCAAGGCTACAAGGAAATCGCCGAGCTGTTGAAAGAATGAACTTTTGAAGTCTTATCACGATTATCTCTGTCCTCTTCATTCTTTTCCAACATCCCATCAAAAGGAAGGTCTCTAAGTACATTCAAGTGAACCCTGCTGAGAAAGGGAAAATGAAGATACTATTCCAACGCCCCTTGATGCCGATGATCCGAGAACGGGTATGAGCGAACGAACCGGTTGAGAGAGGACGACGGGGGCGTCTAGAAATCTCGTGTTGCGATAGATCGGCGATCACGAGAGAATGAACGTGCTCCCCTCGCACGGGACGGCATTAATAGAAAAGCTCATTAACGCGCCTTCCCCGGAACAACTTGGGTATCGGTGCAGATGTCGTGCACGCGCCCCGAATGTGACCCTAGGCCTACACCCGGGGCACCTGGCTTGGCTGGATAGGGAGGGGATGGTACATAATCATTACGCCGCTCGTCGTCGTGCACCTCGTCTTGAATCTCTTGTTCAACGCGTTCCTGTTCGCGTGCGGCGCCTACCTGGCCCACCGGGCCCGGAGGCTGCGGCTGGGATCGGTCTCGTTCCTGGCCCTCTTCTTCATCCTGCTCGGCGGGGAGTTCGTGCTGAGCATCCTATATAACGTCGGCTTGCCGCGGCCCGCCACCCTTGATGCCATCGTGCTGCAATGCGTTGCGGTGTCGTTCCTCTTGTTCACGCAGAAAACCTTCTTCGTCGACAAGAGGAGCCCGTTCAAGGCCCTGCTCGTCGTGGTGTTCGCCGTCGGCGCGCTCAACACCATCGCTGGCATCTACGAGGACGTCACTCTGGACTCCGCCGGGGCGCGGATGCTGCGAACCGTGCTGATTTGGGCCGAGCTGGCCATCGCTTCGACCTGGCAGACCTGGGTCAGCCTCGGCGAGTACCGCCATCTCAGGGACGCGAAGGCCCCGATCGAGCCGTTCGTACTGAAGCGATACTTGATATTCGGCATCGCGTCGCTCTTGTTCATCCCGACCCTGGTCATCGACGTGGTCGGCACGTGGCTGGACATCGCGATGGACACGGGCTACACGCTCACGGGGATCGCCATCACCTCCATCCTCGTCGTGTACGTCCTGCTGAACTTGCTCGTCTGGATCGCTCCGGGTTGGTTCAAAGCGTGGCTCAACAAGGGCACCGATGGACGCCGACCCGCGGCCGTGGGATTCGGCGAGGGAGCCGGGGACATGGCAGCGGCCGGGGAGGCAGGGCTGCCAGGGAAACCCCTCACGAACCGCGAGACCTACGCCATCATCGAATACATCGGCAATTCGATGGCGGAGCGGATCGAGCAGACACCCGGCGCCGTGAAGGGGCTGCTGCTGCTCGCCATCCAGCAGCACCAAACGAATGCCGGCACGTTGAGTATCAGCTATGCCGAGCTCAAGGACGTGTTCCAGAAGGAGGTGAGGGACATCTTGTACAGGATCGGCACGGCCAGGTGGGAGGAGATCGTGCAAGACATGATCCGGGAGCTCACGGAGAAACAATCCTTGCTCACGATGATATCAATATGAGGCGCGGCCCTCCCAGCGGGGAGGTGGCCGCCAGGGGGGGCCGGCCCCTGCACCGCCAGGTTGAATGCATGCAAGTATAAGTCCTCGCGCAGTGCTAATCCAGTAGCATGGCACGGCACGGCATCACGGACGAGGAACGGGTGCGGAAGATCCTCGAGCGCCTGGAGAACGACCTCTGGGGCCCCTTGCACGAGAGGAAGGCGGGGGATCTCGACACGGGGCGCCTCGACGCGATCTTGAGCAAGCTGCGGGAGGAGCTGTGGGCGCCCGCGGTGGAGCTGGAGGACCGCGACGAGTGGGTCAACCGAGTCATCGACACGCTCCGTGAGGACCTGTGGGGCACCGCCCCCGGTGCTCCTGAAAAGCGCCCGTCCCCCGAGGAGGAGAAACGCGTCGAGGCCATCCTGGCGAGGCTCAAGGAGGATCTCTGGTCGCCGTAGTGGGCGTGGCGCCCGGTCGGCCTAGCACCTGTATGGTCGAGCCCCAGGCCCGCGGTTCTGGTCGATCCGCTCGATCAACGCCTCGATCCGTAGGAACACGCTTTCCTCGTCGTACTTCCGCACGTCCGCGTGATCCACGTCGATCAATATCGTGGGGATGCCGTGCTTCTCCTCGATCAACCGCTGCAGATCCATCTGCATGATGCTGTAGACCTTGCAGCTCCGGTTGCTCGCGAAGACCACGCCGTCGATGCCGACGTGCCCGATGATCTCCGCCATCGCCTTGAACCGCAGCCGCAGCCCGTAGGGGCAGACCGAGAAGTTTTGCACGCGCGCCATGTAGAGCAGAGGATCGCGACCATCGTAGGGGTAATGCGCGTAGCCGCCCTCGACCGTCCCGATGCACGACGTGTAGGTCGCGTGGACGAGGTTGGCACCCGATGCGGCGAGCCGGGCCTTCATGGCCCGCAGCTGGTGCCACGGGGCGATGTTGTCCCAGAGCAGTCGGTACCTCTCGTTCTGGACGGGGTAATCGCCGGCGTCGATGCGTGCCCTGGCCTCGCCGAGCAGCATCTTGTAGTGCAGCGCTGTTTGCTTTTCCCCGCGGGAGACCACGAAGGGCGCCATGTGCGCGAACGTGTCGAACGCCGTGATGGGCGACGGCCGATGGGCCGCCAGCGCGAGGAACGCCTTCCAATGCACCAGGGCCTCGTTCGTGCGTGCCAGTGCCTTCTTGACCTTGTCCGGGTTGAAAGCCTGGCCTGTCATCGACCCCACGAGGGTGACGAGCTCTCGGAGCTGGCCGACGATCCACTCACGGTCCGTCTCCTTCTGCTCCTCGTAGCAGAACGGGACGTCGATGACGAAGTGGGGCACGCCCCAGAGCCGGTGGTAGATGTCGAACCACTTGATGAGCAACGAGCAGTTGTTCGTGTCCGACACGAGCAGATCCGGGCGGGGCAAGCCCCCGGCGGGCGACGCCTTCGGGTCGCCGAGCTCGGTGCCCAGGTCGATGCGAGCGTACGAGCACAGATCCATCGAGAAGCCGATTGCCTCGGCTTGCTGCGCGAGCGGGACGCCGGCGTTCTTCGCCGCCGACATGGCTGCGTGGTTCTCCGGTATCGCGACGATGACGTTTTCAAAGCCCTTGAATATCTCCGTCGGGACGCTGATCGACGCCCAGACGACGAACTGCTTGTCCTTGGCGGCGTCGTGCAGCATCGCGTAGTGGTTCATGATGAGCGCGGTCAGGTTCTGGCCGGCCCTCGACTTGGGGGCGCCCGGCCTCTTCTCGTTCTCTGTCATGATCGTCCCTCACGGCCCCTCCGAGCCCAGGAGCTCCGCGAACGCCTCGATGCGGCCCTCGAGCGGGGCGACGTTATCCCTGTCATCGATGGACACCTCCAGCGAGAGCACGTGGATGCCATTTTGCTTGAATATTTTTTCGATGTGCGGGAACTCGAGGTACTCGTACTCGCAGAACTTCTCCCCGACGAAGATCACCCCTTCCACGCCGTTGTCCTTGGCCATATCGGCCAGATACCCGGCCCGCTGGTCGGCGGTGAAGAGCAGCGTCGGGCACGGGCAATGGCGCGAGTAGAAGTCCACGTAATAATCGCCGACGTCGCCGTTAAAGCGTGGCGTGTGCCGGAACGAGCGATGCATGGACGCGATGTCGTTGGCGGCCACCACCAAGCCTGCCCGCTCGATGGCGTCCGACAGCTCGGGCGGGGGCGGCATGATGCCGCTCAGCATGACCCGGTGGAGCCCCTCGCGCCGCGGGTTGCTGGGCGGTTCCCGGGCCAACGACTGGAGGGTGTCGATCGCCGCTTCCACGGGCACGAGGTGACCCTCGTGTACCGCGCGAGCATACCGCCCGAAGCCGAGCTGGCCTCTTGCCACCCGCTCTTGCAGCACGGCATGAAGGCCGCGCATCTTCCGGTATTTCTCCACGCTGTCTTGGAAGTTGCGATTCGAGAAGGCAACGTGACAGTCTTTCTCGAGCGAGGAGGCGAGGCGGCCTACTTCCCCCTTGAAATAGTCACGGCCGACCCCCGCACCGAGGCCCTGCATCGGCACGTGGAAGTGGTAGAACTTCGCCTGGCGACCGGCGCCGATCATGTTCCTGGAGAGGATCTCGGGCAGGTTTCGCAACGTGTCGCAGGCGTTGTAAAAGAACACGCTGTCCACGCCGGCCACGTCGCCAGACAATAGGAACTCGGTCAGGTGGCGACCGACTGAGCACGCGAACGTCTGCACGTGCTTGTCGCAGGCCGACGTGGACGCGAGGAAGGGTTTCAACCCCCACAAGACGATCGGGTTGAATCCCATGGCGTGGAACAGCTCGAGCGGGGGGTACAAGGGGAAGCAGCAGACTACTGGCCTCCCCGACTCGCCCAAGGCGCGTTCGAGCGCATCGAAGCCTTTCATCACCTATCAATACGTTCTTCCGCAGCCCAGGTAATAAGCACCGGCGCCGGGGGGGCCTGGCACGGGCGAACGGTGCAGCCGCTGGACGGGTGGATACCGGCGTGCGGCCATACCACCAATATAAGGAAAGATGGGAGGGCGGCTCATTTCTCGTTCAGTGCAAGGATGCCACCCGTGATGCCGACGGCCAGCGGGATGAAATACCAGAGCATGCTGGCTATGCACCCGACTCCCGAGCCCACTATCACTAGTATACCGCCCGGCTTCGTCTTTCCCAAGCCGACAAGGATGGTCCCGGATATTATCAAGCCGCATACGACGATACCGACCACTATGAAGACCCAGTGCAACGGCATGAACGCGATGGCCATGAGTAACCAGATCAAGGCTTCGAAGAAATTGTCGGGATCGGCTTCAAGAACTGAAGGTTCGATTAATGCGAATTGGATGACGACGATGACGTACAAGACTGCCGCCACGGTCGACACGATTGAGCCCGCGATAGCGCGCATCTGATTCTCCTCCGGGGAAATTCGTCTCTCGACACACATCTCATAGTCTTCCCTTAAAAATCTTTTTTATAGCAAGGAACGAATCGCGTCGGGAATGTCGATGCGCCCAGCTGAACAGCTTCTTTCGTTCTGGTCCCGAGCACACTGCTTATCGGATCCTGGTGCTCGACCCGTGGTCGATCACCGAAAGTAAGGACAAATGAACCAACCACCCATGAAATGGAACCTCTGGATCCGTCATCAAGGGGTGCCCAGCCCCTGGTCGTGGGGAACCCAGCCTGGAAATTGTGGGTAGATGGCCGTACCCGAGGGCTCTCGGTTTTTAAAAAACCTCAGAAGGTTTTTTATCACCCTATCGAGCTCTCAAAGTTGGAGATATCATGAAGGTCACAAGGAACGGGTACCTGGTCATCGCGGGTTGGGTCGCCCTATACGCGACGATCACGGTCTTGTATTTCCAAACACAAATCCAAACCGATAACGGGCTCGTGCGCCTGTTCGCGCTCTTTGGCATCACGAGCCTGCTGAACGCGTCGATCATGAGCGCGTTCACGCGGCAGATCTACCAGAGCCTCGGGGTCGCATTCCTCAAGATACATCACCTCTTCGCGATCGCCGGTCTCGTGCTGGTCACCCTCCATCCCGTGTCCCTCGCCATCCTCTACGGCTGGCAAGTGTTCATCCCCGACTTCTCGTCGTGGTACAGGTTCTGGCTCCTCGCCGGACGGCCAGCCTTCTACATCGTGTACGTGGGCGTCCTTTCCGTCCTTTTAAAGAGGCTGCTGAAGAAGCATTGGAGGATCCTCCACGCGCTCTTGTACGTCGCCCTGGGGTTTGGCGTCGTGCACGGGATCTTGCTCGGCCAGAGCCATGCGAACCCCGTCATCGACGGGATCTACGTCGGACTGCTCGCCTTGATGGTCTTCGGGTTCGTCTACAAACGATACACCGCGCGAGCCCGGAAAAGAAGCACGCCTCAGGGCTAGACCGTGGCGGATCACATGTTGGAAGCAAGCATTGCATTCATCTTGATCTTCACGACGGGCTGCGCGAGCCTGGCGGGGGTCTTGTTCTTGTCGGTGAAAGAGAAGACCCTGGACAAGATCCTGTTCTACCTGGTTGCGTTCGCGACGGGCACGATACTCGGGACGGCGATCTTCGACTTGATCCCGGAATCGATTCACGGCTTCGAGGAGCTGCTCGACGAGGGCCTTGTCGTGGAGGAGGAAATGTATATCTTGTTCGTCTTCCTCATGGTCGGCTTCGTCGCCTTCTTCGTGCTCGAGCGGTTCATCTACTGGTTCCACGGCCACGCGCACGAGGAGGGGGATGATAAGGTCGCTTGCTTCGACACGCTCGGCAGGAGGGTGGAGGTTGAACTCAACGGGGGCAAGGGTCGGAACGTCGCGCTGCTCAACCTGGTCGGCGACAGCTTGCACAACTTGCTCGACGGCATCATCATCATGGTCTCTTTCTTGTCAGATATGACGCTGGGCTTCATCGTGACCGTCGCTGTCTTCATCCACGAGTTCCCCCAAGAGGTGGGCGACTTCGGCATCCTCATCTATGGTGGCTTCACCAAGAAGAGAGCTCTGATCGCGAACTTCGTGAGCGCCATGATCGCCTTGGTCGGAGGGCTGGTCGCGCTGCTACTATCCGGGGCCGTGGCCACGTTCAACACCTTCTTCCTGGGTTTCTCGGCGGGCGGATTCATCTACATCGGTGCTGTCGAACTCATGCCCGACCTCTTGAAGGAAAAGGACCTGAAGAGATCCATCTTGCAGTCGATCATCTTCATCGCCGGCATCGCCACGGTCTTCGTCTTGCTCCGTGCACTCCCGCACGTGTAATCCGGGCCTCTATCTTATCATCCGACGCCCTGGAAGAGCCCCCGTAAGACTCATACCACTTCCCTCATCCCGCTGCACGTGGGACAGGCGAGCGAGAGCCTCTCCTTGCACGCGTCGGCTGCGACCTCGGCTACGAGAGACTTCCAGCAGACGAGATGCCCGTCCCTGGGCACCATCTCCCGGCCGTGGTGCTGTGGGTAGACGCTAGCGGTCATGCAAGTCTTGCAGATGATCTTGGTTGCCTCGACCTCCAGGTCGTCGGCCGTGATGTCCTGGAACTTCGACCTGTACCCGAGGACCCGGAAGCCGTTGAAGATCACGAGCAGCGACACGCCCATGTCGCCGATGCCAACGGCAATGGCGAGGTTCATGAACCCGAGCACGGTGAGGATAGCGAAGGAGACCTTGATGGCGATCGACAGCCATATGTTCTGGCGCACGATGCGGTTGGCGATCCGCTTGATGTCCAGCAGTACGAGTATCTTCGTGAGGTCGTCGTTCATTATCGTCACGTCGGCCGCCTCAAGCGCGACGTCGGCGCCCGAGGAGCCCATCGCGATGCCCACGTTCGCCTGCGTGAGGGCCGGCGCGTCGTTGATGCCGTCGCCTACCATGCACACGCGCACGCCGCGCCCTTGCACTTGCTTGATTCGCTCCAGCTTCTCCCCGGGCAGCAAATTCCCGTATCGCTCGTCCACGTGCAAGCAGTCGCCGATGGAATCGACCGTTGACTGGACGTCGCCCGAGATGATCATGCTCTTGATGCCCCGGTTCCTCAGGCCCCGCAGCAGGACGGGCGCGGAGACGCGCAGGTTGTCCCGGATCGTCACCAGGCCGACGTACTCTCCCCCGCCCGCGAGGAGCACGGGGGTCTTCCCGACCGCGGCGTACTCGTCGATGAGCCCTTTGGGAACGTCGATGCCGAGCCCGTTGATGTAGCTGACGGAGCCAGCGTGGTACTCGACGCCGCCTATCCTTCCTTTGACGCCCTTGCCTTTGACCTCGCTGAAGTCGACCACTTGCGACAGCGGGGCCCCTTTGATCCCGTTGACGATGGCCTTGGCGATCGGGTGCTGCGAGTTCGCCTCCAGGCTGGCGACCAGGTGCAGCAGCCGGCTGGGATCCAGGGCGCCTGACCCCGGCACGACGTCGTGGAGCTTGAGCTTGCCCTCGGTCAA
>JAFGBX010000250.1 GCA_016932935.1 Promethearchaeota archaeon
AGGTTATGAGCGGGGTTATGGAGCCGTTCGAGGGGACGGTCTCGTGGCAGGTGATGAACTTCGGCTTCGTCTCGCAGTACCAGGTTCTCCTGCCGGAGCTCACGATCCGCGAGAACATCCTCCTCCCGTACTACTTGCAGGGCGAGCGGAAGGGCGACGATGCCGCCCTGCGGGAGGGGGAGGACTTCACCGACGTCCTCAAGCGGCTCGATCTATACGTCAATCGGTTCAAGATCGAGGAGATCCTCGAGAAGCACCCGAACACCTGTAGCATCGGGCAGCAACAGCGCGCGTTGCTTGCGAGGGCGTTGACTATGGATCGGAACATCATCTTCGCGGACGAGCCAGAGCAGAACCTCGACAGCGACGGCCGTATGGAGCTTTTCGAGTCGTTCAAGGAGGCAAACTCGGCGTTCGGCAAGACCATCGTCCTCGTCTCCCAGGAGCACCCGGACGTGCTCCGGCAGTTCGCGTCGCGGGGGATCAAGATCAAGGACGGGGGCATCGTGGAGATATTCCGGGGCGGGAGAGCGGCCGGGTGATCACTTTTCGAGAATCGAGTTGACGTCCATGAAGAGCTGGCGCGGCAGCTCGCCGATGGCGGAATAAGCGTCGCACAAGATGATGTAGTAGAGCGGTTCCTTGAGCGTGTCGTGTTCCACGTTGAAGGCAGAGTTCACGAAGACGAGGGTCACTTGCTGGTTGTCTGGCGTCCATGCCTGTCGGAACTTCCACGAGAGCGGGTCGACCTCCGGGCATTCGACCACGCGCAACAGTTTCTGGAGTTCCTCGTCGGTGATGCCCGCGGTCTTCAAGAGGGTGAGGTCGGCGCTCGCGATCGCGATTGCCTTGATGCCGTAGCTGTTGTTGTCCTTGATGAACCTCTTGAGGTAGGCGTCGAGCTCCTTCGAGTGAGAACGTACGATCAGCTTGGAGGGCATGTTCAGCAAGATGTCTTGTATCGTCTTCTCCTCCGACGGGGCGAGCTTCGACTTGTCGCCCAGCGGCTCGAGCGGCTTGATCATCTTCTCGTAGATGTAGTCGAGCTTCCGCTTGACCGCTGCCTTGATGCTGTAATACTCGCAGCGTATCGTTATGAGCGTGCCGGTCTCGTTCTTCGTCTGTCCATCAAGGAGGTTCTCGATCTGGTACTCGGGACGCGTGTATACCAGCTCGTTAATCGGACGGTTCTGTGCACCCGAGAAGTTGAACAACGCGGACACCAGGCCCGCGATGAGCTCGAACTCGTTCTCCTGGGCCGTCTGGACAAGGCTCTTCGAGTAGTTGAAGAACATGTTCTTCAAGATGGTGTTCCGCGGTTCGAGCGCGTAGTCCTTGTTATAATAGGGATAGCCGGTGGTCGTGATGATCGATATGCCGTAGATCAACAGGTTCCCCCCTTCAATCCTCCTCGGCGCCCGTCTCCACGCCGAGGATCAGGAACTCCTTCCGCTCCTTCACGTACTCGTCGGCGGAGATCTTGCCGGTCTTGAGCCTCTCGTCCAGTTCCCGCATCTTCTTGCGCTTCGCCTCGTATTGCTTGCGCTTGAGGGCCTTGTCGTAGTTCTTCAAGACTTGCGTGATGTTGGCCTTGACCTCCGCGGCCTTCTCAACCTTTTCCGCGTCCTGCAGGAAGCCAAGGACGCCCTTGACCATGTCGGGCTTTTTCTTCGAGATGTCGACGAGGCTCTTCGCGATGGCGAGGCGAGCGTTTTGGTCGGGGGACTTCAACGCGTTGGTCAGCTTGGGGATCGCGATATCCTCGAGTATTTCGTTCAAGTAGGCACGGATCTCGGCTTGATCCTTGCTGCCACCGTACGTTTCGAGCTTTTTATCGAGGATGAAATTCACGAAAAGGACAGGCGTTTCCGGATCCCAGTTCTGGATCTTCTCCTTGTCGATGATCTGCACGATCTGGCCGTTGCTCAAGCGGAAGACCTTCATGGCTGCTCAAATCCAATCTGCAGTTGCTATCTTAGACGGCAGGTATTCCTCCGTCAGGTATTCGAACCCGTGCGCGCTAAGGCTCTGTATCTCCGCCTTCTCCTTGATCTTCATCATGAGCTCGAGGTCGGCGACCCACCTGGTGTTCTTCTGGACGAAGCTCTCGGCCAACATCTGCTGGCAGCGCGTGATGTCCGTCTTGTTCATAGGGATGCGGCATTCCTTCGGGACGTTGTAGGAATCGAGGTCGCGCGTCAGCACGCCGAGCAAGTGTATGTTCGGCGTGGCAAGGAATGGCGACTCGTAGGACAGCTTCTTCGAGCCGCGCAGATAGATCGAGTAGATGTAATGGCCATACGGATCCGAGTCGACGAGGCAGAACGTGGGGATGTTCAAGACCTTGTTGATCTTCTTCAAGAACATGCGCGTCGCGATGTCCGCGGCACCGCGACCGGAGATGATGATGCACGGGTAATCCTTCCACCACTTCGCTTCGCTGAGCCGCATTGCAGCTGCGTCCTTCTCGATCACGAGCACGAACTCGGCATCTGATTCGATGATCTCGACGTTGTCGAGGAACGGCGTGATCGCCCACCCGCCCGATCCCATGGCCTCAAGGTCGATGATGTCGCGCTGGTCGCGGATCCGCAAGCGCCCGACCGCCTTCCCCATGGCCGATGCCACGATGTTGGTCGAGTTCCGGATCGTGTTCAGGACGGTGGAGAGATCCTCTATGCAGTTGTCCGAGTTGACTTGTTCTTTGAATAAATTCACGTCGTTGTAGAAGACCTCCCGCTTCGTCGCGTGGATCCGCTTCTCCAGCAGCTGATTCACGATCTCCAGGATCTTGATGAGCTGGGTCATGTCCTCGACGCTGGTGAGCGAGTGGAACCACTTCCGGTTCATCTTGTCGCCGAGCAGGAGCAGGTCGTTGTTCTCGTCGTAGATGATGTTGCTCGAGCTGCGGGAGGGGACGTCCAGCGCGAACCGGCCTGATTCCATGATCTGGTCGTAGAGGGTCTTGGCAATCTCGACCGTCTTCTTGAACGCCGCGTCCGCCGGGATCTCGTCCACGACCAGCGCCCCCTCCGGCAGATCGTAACCTTGTTGGGTGGCCTCCTTCAGCTTCTGCTCGAAGGCGTCGCGCAGGACGCTGATGGCCTTCTCCTTCCTAGCCGCGGGGTCGATCGATAGGCCGACGGCCGGTTGCTTCTTCGCACACATGGGCTGTTCGCTGCGTTGTCGGTTCTGGCGGGTCACTTCTTCTTGTAGTAGGACTTGCCGTCCTGCATTTCCCTCTCGAGCTTCCCCTGGTTGATGAGCGTCTTGAGCTTCACCTCGAGGAAGCGGGCATCAGTGATGTCGGTAATATTAAGCGCCTTGATGATGTAGGAGATCTTCACGTACTTGCCCTCGGGCATGTACTTCAGGATGTTCTCCTCCGTGATCTTCACCGGTGCCCCGCGCGGTGCTGCAGTTGGTGCCGGAGGGGACGCCGGAGCTGCCGCCGGCTTTTGCAGCACGGCCGGCCTCGGTCCCGCTGCCGGTTTCCCCGCTGGTGACCCGGCGGCCGCGGGCACGCCGAGCCTCTGCTGCACGGGGGCCTTTCTGTCTGGGGTCGCCATCGCGGCCGTTGCCGGCTTGGGCACCGCGGTCGCGGCCACGGCGGGCTTTTGAGCCGGCTGGGCGGCGGCCTGCTTGGGGCCGGGGACGGGCGCCGCGGCCACCTTTGCGACGGGCGTGGCAGGCGGCATCGCGCCGGCGGGGGGTGCCACATCGGTCGCTTTCCGGGGCGGGCCGCCGCCGATGGCCATGACGATCTTCTCCTCGATCGTATCGACGGGCGCGATCTTCCCCTGGTATTCTGGAACCTTGGTCAGTATGTTGTGCAAGGCGCGAGCGACGTGGGGCGCGAACATTATGAACCGCGAGGCGCGCTTCTTCGAGTCGGCGTGCTTTTGCTTTTTGGAGATGTAGGTCTTCAACCGCCGCCCGACTTGCTCCAGGGCGAGCTTGATCTCCTTGGTCAGGTTCTCGTCCTCCGCCAGGGCCTGCTTGGACTGGGACTTGAACATGAGGTGGACGAAGGGGCCAGAGACGTTGACGAAGATGCGGATCGGTGCCTTGGGTATCCCGTTGTCGAACGTGTCCACCATGTAGTTCCTCCAGTTGACGATGCTCACCGTCCTCCAGATCGCGCAGTCCGCGTTGTCCCGGAGCTTGGGCGTGCGGTTGACGAACCGGTACACGGCGTCCGCCGGCTTCGACGGGGCCTTGACGTTGCTGCCGTACGCGATGGCCGCCTCGACGACGAACGCGAGCCCCTTCCCGCTCGTCGGCGGCCGGGTGACCGCGGAGACGAAGTCGAGATCCTCCTCCATGATCTCCTCGGCATACAGGTCCGGTTGCTTGTAGGCATCGGCCGGGTAGTCGAGCAAGTCCTTGAAGGGGTCTTTCCTGACCGTGTCGGCCAGTTCGATGACCTTGATGAGCGGGACGGCCGCCATCTTGCGGACGAAGTCCCCCTCGCTGAGCTTGAGCAGGGCCTGGTACTTGGGATCCTCCTCCTCGCCCTCCTCGGCTTCCTCCTTGATATCCTTCTGCATCTTAGGGAGCGAGACCGCGTCGTTGTCGATCGTCGCGCCCTCGTCGTCAGCGAAGTAGGAGTCGAACTTGGAGATCTGCAGCCCGAACTCCTGGATCAGCACGGACTCGAGCACGTCCGAGCCGACGGGGATTGCCGTGTCGGTCGGCGGGGAGAGATACTTCTCCACGGTGAAGTACTTGTAGAGGACGTTCACTTGGAGCTCCATGATGTCCTTGGGAGAAATGGAGGAGACCGTGACCGTGTTGTATTTCTCCATAATCACGCTTTCGACTCTTTCATCCGTGATCTCCTCGAACGCGTTCTTGTGGGCCTTGACGAACGCGCTGAACTCCTTCTTGATGTCGTCCTTGCCCTTCTCGGCGTCCTTCCTCGCTTTCTCGAGCTCCTTGATGTG
>JAFGBX010000251.1 GCA_016932935.1 Promethearchaeota archaeon
GATATCGATCCCCGCGGACGACGCGGACAAGGCCGAGATATTCACCTTCGCCGACGGCGAGGTGTCCGGCGGCAAGCTCGTCGTGTCAACCAGCGTGCAAGCCATCACGCTCGATGGCATCGCCTTCGTTGGCGTTCCCGGAGAGTTATTCTCCGAGATCGGCATCCGCATAAAAAAGAGCTCCACGCTCGCCAACGTGCTCGTGGTCGGGTACGCCAACGACTACGTGGGGTACATCCCGACGAGGGAGAACTACCTCGCCGGGGGATACGAGACGGCCATGATGGCCCTCTCCGAGGACGAGGGGGAGGTCGTGGAGCGGGCCGCGGCCGGGGCGCTGAAGGAAGCGACGTGACCCGGCGGGGGGCGCCCCGGCACCACCACCGCTCAGATGCTGAAGTTGTGGTGCTGGCTCTTCTTCGTGATCGGCACGATCAGGTCCACCCTGGACCAGGCTTCCGGCTGGTCGATGAACAAGAACAGCGCGTTCTGGAACACGCTTTGGGCCGCCCGAACCTTCCGCGCGAACTCCTCGGGCCAGATGGCGGCCACGTGCCAGAAGTCCTGCCCGTTCTCGATCAGGTTGCCGATCAGGAACCCGACGCGGAGGCCGTTCTTCATGATGCCGAGCATGGCGTAGATGTTCTTGTCCGTCTGGATGTCGCCGGCGTCGTCGACGATCTCCTTGATGTTTCCGATGATGTTGTAGTGGTCGTGCTTCTTCACGAGGAAGACCATGTCATCGAGGAAGTCGTTCTTGAGGAGCGGTTCCCCGACGATGAACGAGCAGTCCACGAAGTTCAGCACGAAGTCGTCGGCAGCGCCCGGATCCTCGCCGTCGAACGTCACGTCCCAGTACGAAAAGTCGCCCTCCGCCCCGGGATCCCCGGGTTCCTTCGTTTCGTCGCCCATGGTTCGCACCAGCTCGCCAGGCAAGGCGCGTCACAGCAGCTCGAGGAACTCGAGGCCCGCCTCGGTGAGGTAGTAGACCGTCCCGATGGGCGCCTCCCTGGACGTCACGAGCCCCTTCGACACGAGGCTGCCGATGATCGCCTCGAAGTCCTTGGCCATCAGCAGCGGCAAGGCGAGCGCCTTCCGGGACTGGTTGAACTTGATCACGATGCGCTCGAGCGGCAGCTTCTGCTTCTCGAGGATGTTGACGAGCGTGATCTCGTCGTTGGTCAAGTCCCCCTTCGGGTTGATGGATTTCTCGAAGTTCCTCATCATGCCGATCTCCTTCTCGGACAACTTGACCTCTTGCCGCTTGGTCTCGACCTTCTTGAGCACGACGCTATCCCGCGCCGGAGGCTTGGTTTCCTTCTCGTTGCCGGACATGGCTGCGCAGCTCCCGTTCGACGGGTCCTGGTTAAACCTCCGTTCATCCCGCGTGTAATAACGTTTATGTTGCGCTGGGGATTTTAGGACTTGAGGCGCCGCGGGACCGCCCGCGCTGCCTCGAACCCGATCGGGCAAGGTGCACGCATGGTCCTGGCTCAAAAGCGGCTCAAGCGGGGCTTCACGGTCGAGATCCGGGACGCCCAGATATCCGATATCGACGACATCTGGGACGTTTTCAACCTGGTCGTCGACGAGGGCATCTACTTGCCGGTCCTCTCACAGGTCAAGAACAAGGCCGACAAGCGATCGTGGTTCTACGAGCTCGCCAGCTCGGGCGACTTCTGCCTCGTGGCCGTGCTGAAGGGGTTCGACGGCTCGGCGCGCGTGATCGGCCAGATCACGATCGAGACCAGCGACGAGTGGGACGGCATCGAGCACGTCGGCATGCTGGGCATCCTCGTGCACCCCGACTACCGGAACATCGGCGTCGGCCATTCGCTCCTGGAGGAGGCCTTCGACGAGGCGATGCGCCGGGGGAAGACGAAGATCACGCTGAGCGTGTTCCACACGAACCCGAGGGCCATCGCCTTGTACAAGAAGATGGGGTTCGTGGTCGCCGGGGTCAGGAAGTGCCAGTTCTGGGTCAACGACGGCTACGTGGACGAGGTCCTCATGGAGAAGTTCCTCAACCCGGTCGAGTCGTTCATCCGGGCCAGGTGAGCCGGGCGGGACGTCGCCCGGGGTCGGGGCAGTGGCCCCTCACGCGCCGAACTTCCTCAACTTGTCGAGCTTGTTCAGCACGATCGCCATCAAGTATTTCCCCTCGACGCGGCCGAGGTAGCCGCCCGCGCAGTTGGCCTCGTCGAACTCGGTGACGTGGTCGCGGATGACCGTCGGGCCGGCCATGGCGATCGGGACGGGATCCCCCGTGTGGTTGCCCACGACGCAGGGCGTGGCGTGGTCGCCCGTGACGAAGAGGAACGTCTTCGCGAGGTCGATCTTTCCCAGCAGCTTGCCGATGGCAGCGTCCACCGCCTCGATGAAGGCCTTCTTCTTCTCGCAGCACTTGTCGTGGCCGAAGGAATCCGTGGCCTTCACGTGCAGCAGCGTGACGTCGAAGTCCTTGTAGTGCCTCGCCACCGCCTCGACCTTCGCGTCGAGGTCGGTCGACGCGGTCCCCGTCGCGCCGTCGCACGGGAGGACGACCATGCCGACGTACTTGCAGACGCCCTTGATGAGCCCGTTCCCGGCGACGCAAGCCGCGTCGACGTGGAACAGATCCTTCATGGAGGTGACCGTCCGTGCCTCGCCGGGGCCGTAGAGCAACAACGCGTTGATCGGGGGCTGGTTGCTGCTCGCACGTTCCTTGTTGGCCGGGTGCGACTCGAGGATGGCGTGGGCCTTCCTCACGACCGCGTTGACGATCGTGGCCGTCTTCTTCGCCTCGGGGGTGCCGTCCAGGGGCACGCATTCGCTCGCCCTAACCCCGGTCCTGACGTTGTTGGGCATGGAGACGTTCGAGCTCAAGCCAGGGCCGCGAAGGGCGCACGCGAGCCGCTGCTCGGAGGAATGCATCGCGCGGAACGTGACCCCCGGGTGCCCCTCGACGGCGATCCCGTCGAGTGAGCTGGCGAGCTCCTTCGCCTCGGGGATCTTGCGCCCCCCGCGCCGGTCGAGGATGACGCCGTTCTCGTCCACGCGTGCGAAGTTCCCCCGGAAGGCGATGTCCCCGGGTTGCAGCTCCAGCCCGATGCCGAGGGCCTCGAGGGGGCCGCGGCCGGGGTAGTCCTTCACGGGGTCGTAACCGAGGAGGATGAGGTGGGCGAGATCCGACTCGACGGCCTTCCCGCCCGCGACCAGCACCAGGCCGCACGCGCCGGCTGCCGCGACCCGGTCGAGGTTCGGGTTCTTCGCCGCTTGGAGGGGCGTCAACCCGCCGAACTCTGGCACGGGTAAATCGCCCAGCCCGTCCAGGATGATGATGATGGCGTTGCGCTTCTCCACGATGATCTCGACCGTGTTCTTGGTCTAACCGGCGGGGCTCGAATACCTCGGGCTCGACGTGGAAATGAAAGAAGAGGGATACTAAAATAACTAGGACGGTTCGGGGGGTCCCGGCGCTCCCTTGCTGGCGGATCGGGTTGCCACGCCGCCGGAGCGGGGAACGAACTTCTTATAAAAGGACATCTATTAGTAGGAACGAGGCTATTACGATCAAAGGAAGCGGTATTTCCCAACCACCTACGGGTAAAACACCATGAGCCTGTTCCGACTCATCAACAAGTCCTTCTTGCTGGCCCTGCGCTCGCGCCGCCGGTTCTGGATGTTCACCCTGGCCTACGCGCTGCTGCTCGGCTTCTCGTCAGTGTTCATGGACAGGGCCATAGCCGTGAACTTTGCATTGGGGGTGGACACGACGATGGCGATAATCGCCATCACGGTCTCGGCACTCATATCGATGCTCTACGCGAACATCATCGTCACCTACCGGAAGATGGAGATCGCGACGCTCAAGTGCATCGGCTGGAAGAACGACCACATCCGGATACTCATCTCGGGCGAGATCATGGCGGTCACGCTCCTCGCGTTCTTCTTCGTCGTGGAGGCGTTCTTCCACTACACGGCGATCAGCGCCTACGCGTTGTCCGCGGACATCTCCAACCCGCCGTTCACGGATGCCATCGTCCTCGTGCAGTTCTGGCCGATCGCCGCCACGTTCGGCATCATGCTCGGCGTCCAGATCGCGGGCATCCTCATCGCCAACGACAAGATCCTGAAGATCCGGCCCATCCAGGCCCTGCAGAAGATGTGAGGTGGAAAACAACCCATGCCAGACATCATGCTCAAGGCGGAGAACGTCAACAAGGACCACAAGCGCGCGGGCGAGATCATCAGGGCGCTCATCAACGTGAACCTGGAGGTATACGCGGGCGAGGTCGTCTCGATCCAGGGGCCGACGGCGTGCGGCAAGACGACGCTGCTCAACGTGCTCTCGGGCCTGGACACGCCGGACGACGGGAAGGTGTTCCTCGACGGGGAGAACATATCGCGCGCCTCCGAGACGCGCCTCAGCGCGATCCGGAGCCAGAAGGTCGGGTTCGTCTTCCAGGACTTCAACCTCATCGACACGCTCACGGCGATCGAGAACGTGGAGGCGCTGCTGTGGCCGACCCCGCTGCATTCCAAGGACATCGAGAAGCGGGCCCTCGCCGCGCTGCGCGACGTGAACCTGCTCGACCGGAAGGACCACACGCCGCGGCAGCTCTCCGGCGGCGAGAAGTCCCGGGTCGCCGTCGCGCGGGCGATCATCCACCAGCCCCGCGTCCTGTTCGCGGACGAGCCGACGGGCAACCTCGACCCCGACAGCGGCAACGCCCTGATGGACCTGCTCGTGAAGCTCAACAAGGATTACAAGACCACCGTCGTCGTCGTCACCCACGACGAGAAGATCGCAAACAAGTACGGCAAGAAGCGGGTCCGCATGGAACGCGGCGCGATCGTCAGCACCACTTGAATCACTTCTTTTTTTTATCGGATGATCGTAGGCACCAGCATAATGAATGGTGAACTATTAAATATCCCCGCCGCGTGCTAGTGACCATCCAACCCGCACGCATCCAAGGATGAAAGCCATGAACGACCAAGCCATCCAGCAGCTGGAAAGCATACTCGACATCGACGAGAACATCTACGGCGTCGCCCTCGTCGACGGCAATGGGAAGGTCCTGGCCCAGACGGGCAACTGGAACCTCCGAAACGACGCCCCCGGCGTGTTGGCCGCGTGGAACGCGAACCAGGGGTCGGTCAGCATCTCGGGCGTCCGATACATCGTCGTGGAGAACACGCCCGAGCGGCTGATCGCGACCAACGCGACCGGCAAGGGGCACATCGTCGCGGTCACTGCCGGGCCCGCGAAGGTCATCGTGTACGTCAACCCGGCCGTCGGGCCCACCAAGGTGCTCAACGACGTGTTCATGAGCGCCCTACGCCTCGCCAAGGTCCTGTAGGCTCCCGCGGCCCGCGTGGCCGGCGTGCTCCCCCTCTTTTCGCGCACGCCCACGGCAAGGATCGGGACGGCGTGGTGCGCGGACGCAAGTTATTTAACCAAGACGCTCGTTTGAAGATCACGTGTTACGTGCCGGTTTCTGCACGGCTGTGGAAGTGAGACAGACATGGGATACCACGGACCCCTAGCTTATTTCTCAAGCTACACGCTCGTTGGCTTGATCGCGTTCTTCTTCTTCCTGATCCCCGGAGTCGAGTTCCTGGAGGAGATCCTCGCCGGGCTCATCACCGACCTCGATAGCTTCATCCTCTCCATCCCGGACGTCGGTTTCTTCAACATCGGCAACCTGCTCTACCTCGCGGAGACCGGTGCCGAGGTGGCCGTGTTCAACGCGTACCCGCTGCACTGGACGCTGTCCTACCGGCCCGAGGACGCGTGGGCGATCGCCCTCCAGATCATCCCGTGGCTGGGCTCCGGGGCCATCGTCGGCGCGATATTCCCGGAGAACCCGAAGGACGCCCTGATCATCGGCGTCGGCATGATCCTCGCGGCCAGCCTGAACACGCTGCTCGCGCAGATCATCCTCCCCTTGATCCTGCTCAACCTCCCGATGTTCGGGATGGTCGGGCCTCTGATCACGGGCATCATGAACGGCATGGCGACGGGCTTCACCGACCTGCCCATGGGGGTGTCCTCCATCCTGGCGATCGTCGAGGGCGGAGGCCTCTTCATCGCGATGGCCCTGTTCATGAGCACGCTCAAGAGCAACGAGGCGCCGTACCCGGAGTCGGAGGGTGGCGGGAAGGCCTCCTTGATCATGACCAGCATATTCGGTTCCATCTTGTGCATCCCCGGGTTCATCATCGGCGTCGTCAACACGTCGAAGAACCCAGGCGACCGCAAGGCGATAATGGGAACCATCCTCGGTGCCATGCAACTTGCCATATTCGTCATGGTCCTGTTCGTCTTCATCCCCGCGCCTTCACCATGAGGAACCCACGGCTACCGATCGATACTACCCCCTTTTTTACCGCACATTCGCTTCGCTCCCGTCGGGAACCGCCCTACCGGCCGGGCGCGCAAGGTATAAAGGCCAGTGCCATGCTCTCCTCCATAGTGCGACCGGCCGTCCCGCACGGGGCGGCTCGCCGAACCGGCGGGGGATCCCAACGACACTGACGCAGAAAGTGGTCGACATCGACGACGCGGGCACGCTCGCGCACGGCAGGGTGGAGCGGCCGAGGGTCGTCGTGATCATCCCCGCGTACAACGAGGAGATGGCCATCGCCCGCGTCGTGAAGGGAGCCTCGATCGTGCTGCGGGACATCGCGCACGACCCGGAGATACTCGTCGTGGACGACGACAGCCACGACCAGACCCGCCAGATCCTCGACAAGCTCGACGTGCAGCGGTTCTACCACCGGAGGAACCTCGGCAAGGGCGACGTGATACGCAACGTCCTCGAGTTCCTCGCGCCAGACGAGATCGTCGTGACCATGGACGGGGACGGCGAGCACGACCCGAGGGACCTGCCGAGGCTCGTCGAGCCCGTGGCGCGGGGGCAGGCCGACATCACGATCGGGTCGCGGTTCCTGCACGACGACGCCGGGTACCTCGGCCGTGCCAAGAAGGGAAAGCACGTCAAGAACATGGGGAACAAGCTCTTCTCGCTGCTGCTCTGGATATTCACCAGGAAGTCGATCAAGGACACGCAGAGCGGGTTCAGGGCGTTCAAGGCGGGCACGGTCAAGCGGCTGCATCTGGGCTCCGACGGGTTCCGCATCGAGATGGAGATGACCGTGAAGGCGCTGCGGCGCGGGTACCGCGTGGCCGAGGTCGCGATCGGGAACCGGCAAGGCCAGCGGCGGTCGCACCTGCGGGTGTTCCCGGACGGGGCCAAGATCGCCATGACCGTCCTGCGGGAGAGCCTGCCGAAGGGCGCGAAGCGGCCGATGGACTGGCTGCTGCCGCGGCTGCCGAAGCGGCTCGGGCGGATCATCA
>JAFGBX010000252.1 GCA_016932935.1 Promethearchaeota archaeon
CCAGGAATGCGCCCCGGCTGGTTGGCGTGGCTTCCAGTGCTGGTGTCCACATTTGTCCAACTTTTTTGCGAATTGTCACGACTGTTCCTTGTCGGGAAGGGTCCAGACGGGCTATTTCTCGTACGTTATGGCAATCCATGGCGTCGGCGACACCATCTACGTGACCGGCGGTTCGGACTACAACGGGTTCGCGCAAAACATATACGTGAGGGCGTTCCACACCATAGTGCCGCCCGACCCGCCCGTGCTTGCACCCGTGCCCGAAGATTCCGACGGAACGTACACGGTGGATTGGACGGACGTCACGAACGCTGATAGTTATCGGCTCTACCGGGATGGCGCTTTCATATCGAACACGACCGGACTTGCCCCGGTATACACGGGAGCCGCGTCCCAGCACGAGGAGACCGGGATCTCCCCAGGGATCTATTATTACGTCGCGGTGGCGTTGAACGCGACCCTCGGGCACTCGGACCCTTCGAACTGCGTATCGGTCAACGTCACGGGCACTCTCGATATCCCGGTCATCGCCTCCATCACCACGCCGAACATCGGCGGGGACTTCTGGGTGAACTGGTCCGAGCCCGCGGGTGCCACCTCTTACGAACTATACCAGTCCACGATGCCCATAACAGCGACTGAAACAGAAAC
Source organism: Promethearchaeota archaeon (assembly GCA_016932935.1). Taxonomy (GTDB): domain Archaea; phylum Asgardarchaeota; class Lokiarchaeia; order Sigyniarchaeales; family Sigyniarchaeaceae; genus Sigyniarchaeum. The sequence continues at coordinate 652 of JAFGBX010000252.1, forward strand.
GCCTCTCTATTCCGGTACCGCCCCCAGCCACCACGTGACGGGCTTGGGCCTCGGAGTGTATTACCACGCGGTGGTCGCGTACGACGCGGGGGCCCAGTCACCGCTGTCCGCGAACGTGGTGGTGAGCGTTGAAGACGTCCCCGGCAAGCCGGCGATGGCTGCCTTGACCTCGCCGGACTACGACGGGGACTTCTGGGTCTCTTGGGGATCCGTGGCCGGCGCGACGCACTACGACCTCTTCATGAACACGAGCACCATCACCACGACCGCAGGGTTGTCCCCGGTCTATTCCGACACTGGCACCTGGTTCCACCAGGCCGGTCTCGGCCCAGGGCAATACCATTATGCCGTCGTGGCGAGCAACGCGTCCGGTTCCTCGGCACTCTCGGACTGTGTATCGATCACTTGCTCGACGCCCGCGGCCCCGGGCAGCATCAACTTTGGCCCGATGGACATCAACGGCGATTTCCAGGTCTCGTGGGGGGCAGTGGCGGGTGCGACCTCGTACGACCTGTACCGGGACGCTTCCGCCATCACGAACGTGAGCGCACTCACGCCGGCATACACGGGCGCTTCGCCTTCGCACGTCGAGTCGGGCCTTGGAGCGGGCACGTTCTTCTATTGCGTCGTTGCCTCCGGCCCGTTGGGCGATTCCGACGCCTCGCCGTGCGCGTCGATCACCCTCGCTGCGCCAGGGAACTTGACCCTCGATGGCATCCCGTCGCCGAACGTAGGGGGCACCTTCGCGCTCAACTGGTCCGAGGCGGAGCGGGCCGTCTATTACTTGCTGTACCACTCGTCGTCGCCCATCACGAATGTGAGCATGTTGATGCCGATATACAACGGATCCAACACGGAATATATGATAGTCGATTCTGGGGTTGGAACCCATTATTACGCCGTCATGGCGTGGAACCCGATCGGTAACTCGAACATGTCGAACTGCGAGGGCGTGGTCGTGTTCCACCTGCCCGCCGCGCCGACAATAACCCAACCGGATTCGCCGGACATCGACGGGGCATACCCGATCTCGTGGACCAGCGTCCCCAACGTGGAGTACTACCTCCTGTTCCGGGCACCGGCGGCCATCGATGACACCTCGGCCTTGTCGCCCGTCTACAACGGCACGGGAACCGCTTTCAACGAGTCCATCGCGAGCTGGAGCACGAACTACTACGTCGTGGTCGCCTCGAATGCGACGGGGAACTCCAGCATATCAAACTGCATCCGGGTCGTCTCGGGACCGAAGGAGTGGGTGACGTTCCACGACGCATCGCTGTTCGGCTTGAACCAGAGCGATCCCGCGGGCATGGCGGATGTCTACGCCGTCCTCGTGGGCATCAGCGACTACTACGGGAGCTTGTACGACCTCACGTATTGCGACGATGACGTCTGGGACATGCGGAGCTTCTTGAGGGACTATTGCCACGTCCCGAGCGAGAACATCGTCACCGTCGTGAACACGCAGGCGACGAACAGCTCCATCTGGGACGCTGTGACGTCGACTGCGGCCAGGATGACGGAGAACGACACGCTGTTCTTCTTCTTCTCCGGCCACGGCGGTGGCCAGATAGGAGGCGGGGGCCTGAACACGATCTCGGTGAGCGTTGGCCACACCCCCGTCACGATCTCCGAGCCCGGAGCGGCGCGCATGCGGGTCTACGTGCAGAACGTTAACTCCTACGAGATCGTGTACGTTCGCGACGGCAAGACTGGCACCCTCTGTGACGTCATTTACGGCGTGAACGGGTGGTCCGAGTGGGTCTACTCGGACGAGGTCGAGGTGTATTGCGGTTATGGAGACACTTGCACGGTCTTCCAAGTGGAATGGGACAACTACGTCCCACCCTATTACATATTCACCACGGATCTCCTGGAGATCCGGACGGCCGACCTCGACCGGATGATGGACCAGGTTCCGGGGAACACGATCTGCATGTTCGACGCGTGCAACAGCGGCGGCTTCGTCTCGGGCGCCGCGCAAGCGAACAGGCTGATCCTGGCAGCGTGCCGGAACGACGAGACGTCGATGGAGAGTTCGGCATACGGGAACGGGCTGTTCACCTGGGAGTTCCAACGGGTGTGGAACGCGGACAACGATGCGAACGGGAACCTGGTCCTCTCCATCGAGGAGATCTTCGGGGATCTCTACGCCCGCACGGTCGCTGAATCGACGAGCAGGGGAGACCCATTCCATCCCCAGCTGGGCGACAACATCGCCGGCGAGACCGAACTGCGTCCCGTATCGGGCATCATCAACTTCACGTTCACGCCGGACGGGAACGTCACGATGAACGCCACCCAGAGCGGCTTCGGCTATACCAACAGGTGGTGCGCCTACTACGACTTCGTCTCCAGGCAGTACGCCGTGGTCGAGAACCTGTCGCGGGGGCTTCCCTACCACGGCACCCTCGTGCTCTCGTATATCCCGCCAGGAGGGGGGTCATTCAACGTGGACGGCATGGCCATCACCTTGGAGTCGAAGTACGGGAAGGACTTCTCAGTGACGCATTCCTACTGCCTCACGCTCCAGACGTTGAGCAACGCCACGGATTCCGACGCAGACGGGCTCACTGACTTGGAGGAGTTCTACATGGCATTGAACCCGTGGGATGCAGATACCGATGGCGACGGCATGAAGGACGGTTTCGAGGTCGGGCACGCGTTGAACGCCTTCGAGAGCGATTACGGCTTGGACTTCGACGGGGACGGGTTGACGAACCTGGACGAGGCAGGTGTCGGCTCCGATCCGTACGACGCGGACACCGACGGGGATGGCTTTGACGACGCCGAGGAGGTCTCTAGCGGGACCGACCCGACGGATCCCACGGACTACCCCCGGCCGCCCCCACCACCAGCAATGGTTCCAGGTTACGAGGGTATCGCCGTGTTCTTGTTCGGCGGACTCGTTTCCACGATAGTGGTTATACGGAAAAGCATCTCTACCAAGCGGGATTGCAATCGACGCTCGTGAATGCTGAAGCGAAACCACATCTTCTCTTTCTTCCTTTTATTGTTTTCCCTACGCGTGGGGTTGGGCGACTTCGTTGAAGTCCATAGAAGTTCACCTCGTCCAATAATCAGCTCGCGTTGCGTCGTGCATCGTTCGATGGTTCTATCCGGCCGCGATAGTTTCGCGACGACTTTTTAGTTGCATTAACTCTTTAATTTCTTCTGCTACTCCTGTATCATCGATCTTGAAGCGATTGTGTAATGGACTAATCTTGGTCAGCTTTCGTGAAATCTTCACTATAAGGTTGACAAGGAATTTGGAGGGGCCGGACATCTCGGCCGCCCGCTCGGCGACCTTCAACGTGCCCTCGTCCCAGCCGCCGAAGAAGGTGACGACCGGAAAGTAAACGAAGAACGGGCCGGAAAAGATCCCGATCACGATGCCGACGATGGCGGCGGGCACGTCGCCGATCGCCGACGCGACTACCGGGAACAAGTAGGTGAGGAGCAGCTGGATGTAGATGGCCTCGACGACTGCCCCGATCGACGGCGCGACGAAGGTCTGCCAGACGCTTATCGTCTTGGTTCGGAAGTACTTGGCGTTGAAGATGAGGAAGCCCACGAGCCACTTCACGCCCCATCCCACGCCCTGGCTCACCACGATGGAATACCAGCCGGACGGGAACCAGACGATAAGAGCCCAGAGCAGGAACACCCTGACGGATTGCTCGATCGCGATGAGGACGATGTTGTATTCCGCGTGCCCGGACGCGGTGAAGATGGAATCGTGGAGGCTCTGGAACATGTCGCACATCTTGAAGAAGATGGCCACCTGGATGATCGCCGCCGTGAGGAAGAAGTTGGACCCGGCGATAATGCCGAGCATGGTCGCGCCGCCGAAGAGCAAGCCGAGCATGAACCCGCCCATCGTGAACGTCCACTTGTACGTGGACGCGAGGTAGTACGCCGTGAGCCGCTTCTTGCCGTTCAGCCATGCCTCGCCGATCGTCGGCCCGATCGTGATGCTGAAGGTCGTTATCATCTGCGCGAGCATGATGCCCAGGTTGACCATGCCCATGATCGACGCGTAGTTGTCGAGGTACAGGGTAATGACCAGGATGGCGAAGAAGTTGGCGACGGGATAGATGAGGGCGGGTGCCATGGCCCGCACGCCGTAGGACAGCGACTTCTTGATGATGGTGCGGTCGAACTCGACCCGGAACATGTCCCGCACCCGCAGCGACGGGTCGATCTTGCGCAGCACGGCCGCGAGGTAGTGGCCCGACAGCATTGCGCTGCAGAACTCGCGAAGGTAAATGCCGATGATCGAGCCCGCCGTGGCGCCCATGACCTCGCCGATGGCGGGGAACTGGGTGCCGATCCAGCGGCCGATGAGAATGAACGTGATGCGAAGGATGTTCTCGAACACTTGGATCTGAATGAATCCAACGAGTTTTGCTTTGTGATACTGCTGGAACGCTTCGAGAGCGCCATTGAATACCCATAAACACCCCGGATATTGCACGGTCGAGTAGATGACGACGAACCACGTGAGGTAGACAAGATGGTCGGCGCCGGTCATGTTCAAGTAGATAGCCCATATGGAAATAACTGTGGTCTGCCCCAATCCCGTGAACATCTGGTACCAGATGAAGAATTGCACGTATTTCAACGCGTGGCGGGGATCCCGGATGCTCTCTTCGGCAACGTACCGCGAGAGCGATGCGCCCACGCCAAGGTCGAGCAGCGTGAAGACGAGCCCGAACAGGTTCGTCACCGTGTCCTGGTAACCAAGGCCTTGGGGGAACGGGAAGATCACGTTCGGGATGAACCAGACCGCGAACACGACGCCGAACCCGGCGGCAATGATCACGAACAAAACGTTATAGAGGAGTCCACCAAGGGGACGGTGGAACCCGACGTTCTGCCACTCGTCTGCCTCCCGCGCGGGCGTCTGGGCCGGCGCGGGACTTGTTTGCTCTGTCTCCAAGAATGCCACGTTCTCGCGTGCGGGGGAATAGGTAGGAGACGACTCGGTACAATAAAAACCCGCTAATCGAGCGCGCCCCGCCTCAGGCCGGACGCGACGATGAAATCGGGCCCCTCGGCGAGGCGCGCCCGCCGCACGTCCTTGAAGTACCCGCGGAGGAGGGACTCGATCCCGAGCCCGTCAGGCCCTGGCAAGATGCCCCTCGTGCCTTCCACCGCCGCCACGGGCCGCCCGGAGACCGACTCCTCGATCCCGACGGGAGAATCGTCGACGAGCCGCTTGTACGGCTCGATGTTGGGCCCGAGGGATTCCAGGCTGAGGGGCAAGCACAGCATGCCCGTCTTCTTGAGGTGGCGCAACCAGGAGCGCTTGCCCGCGAGCCCTTCCTCGACGAGGCCCCGCGACTCGTACCCGATTGGGAC
>JAFGBX010000253.1 GCA_016932935.1 Promethearchaeota archaeon
GGCGTCCATGTCGAAGTCCATCTGCTCCGCGAGACCCTTCGTGAAGTTCATCATATCACCGAAGGACCCGCTCGCCGCCTTGAGGATCTTCTTGAGGGACCACGACGTGTCTGGCACGATTTTACCCTCAGCGAACTCCGCCACGTAACCGGATCCCTTGCATTCCAGGCACATGCCCGACGGCTCGTTGAACGAGAAGTGCTTGATCTCCATTCTGGTCTCCTTCATACCGCAGAGGTCGCACGTCCAGTCGTCCTTGAGCGGCAACTGGCACACGGGGCATTGCGGCCTTCCTTCGATGGCGTAGAGCATGCGCAGGATCGTGTACAGCGTCGTCCGCGTGCCGACGGTCGACCGCGGGTTCGTGACCCGCACGGTGCGCTGCTCCACGGCGACGACAGGGGAAAGGCCTTGTATCGTGTCGAATGGTTTCTCCTCTTCCAACTTCGGAGGGAAGCCGATGCTTTGAAGGTACCGGCGCATGCCCTCCTGGAAGATGATGTCGAACGCGAGCGACGACTTGCCCGACCCGCTCACGCCCGTGATGGCGACGAGCTTGTTCTTGGGTATCGACACGTCGATGCCCTTGAGGTTGTGGACGCGAGCGCCCTTGATGACGATGCTGTCCATATGCTTCCCTCACAAGGTGATCCGTGACAAGTTCTTGAATCCGGCCTCTTCCAGCGCGATGATGTCCCGGAGGACGTCTTCGATGCGCTTGACGTCGAGGGCATCCACGCACCCGGCATCGCCAGCTCGCAGCGCCGACTTGATCAGCCCGGCGAGTTCCGACCATTTTCCCCCAGCGGCGCGGATGCCGTCGCGCGCGCTGGTCATCAAGTCGATCTCGGCCTGGGGCCATGCCATCTGCCCCCGGGTGACGTCCTCGTGGCCGAGCAGCTCGTCGAGGAAGTCGGCGTACATGTTCCTGAAGAGCCCACCGCCCGTCCCGTATTCCTCGATGAACCCGTGGAGCATCTGCAGCGTCGCCGGCCCCGCGGGGACGGGCTTGCTTGTTCCCTCGAGAACCACCTCGCCCGAAAGCATGTCCTTCCACGAGTGCAAGTTACGCGCGAGCAGCTTCAGGCCGGCGATGCCCTGGAAGTTCATCGAGCAAGCGATCATAGTCGTCGCCACCTTCTGCAGGGCGAGCTTGGCTGCTTTGGCGAAGGGCGGCTTCTTGCCGTCCGCCCGGCGGGCGACCGCGAACTGGCGGTTGTTCGGGTGCAAGAACTTGTCGCCGGCCTTCGATCCCCTTGCGAGCTTGAGGGCATCGGTCGGCACCTCTTGCACGGCCTCGATGTCGCGCTCGTACACGAGGGCCACGCCCTTCTCGTCGTCGAACCCCACGAGAGAGATCACGTGGCCGCCGAAATGGAACTTCTCTTGGAAGTACGGGAGATGGTACATGTCGCAAAAGATCCCGAGCGGCGTCCCTCGCGCCAAGGAGCACTTGGATGACTCCCACGCGGCGTCGGTGCCTTTGAAGTCCTGCATCGAGATGGTGCAACCGAGTATCTTGCAAGCCATGCTGTCCGCCGAGATGGAGCCGCCCTTCCCTCCGAGGAACACGGGCACGTCCGTGAAGTTGAAAGTCGCGGAGCCGCCCGCCTTGTCGAAGTAGGCGAAGCCGAGCGTTGCGTCGAGCCCGAACGCCATGGATTCCGAGATCGTGACGCCCGCGTGCTCGAGCAAGTCGCGCAGCGTTGCGGACTCGCAGTGATGCCCAGTGACGTGCCTAAAGGGCGCGACGAGGGTTCTGGCCATATGCTCACAGAGGTTTCACGGCGAGATAAATGATCTGTCACCGCTGGCGGTTACTGGCCGCCTTTCAGAAAAAAGGATCTATTTAAAGACGGAGGCCTCCGGAACCTCTTGGTGGCATGCTAACATGCGAAAATTAAAGCCAAGCCCCGTGGTGTCGAAAGCGGCTGCGCTACTGTTCACGTGGGGCAGCCTCGCCCTGGTTCTCGTCGCAGGCGGGCTGTTGCTCTATGTATATCAAGATGACGTCCTCCCGTACGTCGGGTACTTCGCAGCGGCAGTTGCCGGTACGGGCGTGCTTTTCACGCTCCTCACGTGGGCGATCCTGCGCGAGAAGACGATCAAGACAGCCGGGCGCGTGCCAATCGTGATCTGGACGTGCATCGTCCTCGCGGCCGGCGTCGCGGGCACGATCGTTGGGGGGCCGAAGATCGCGGCCGAGCACTTTTCCACCGGCCCCTTCATCCAGTGGACCGGTGACCAGGATCCGTCGGACGCCATCACGGTCTCGTGGATCACCTCCTCCTCCGAGCCGACCCTCTTGTGGTACGGGTCCTCGCCGACGGATCTCTACAGTTCCTGGTCGAGCTCGGAGCCCACTCGGTACCACCACGTCCCGCTCGACGGCTTCTACCCTGGCACGACCTACTACTACCAGGTGCCCGGTTTCCCCGTCAAGCAGTTCACCACGGCCCCGGCGGGCGCGTCAAACTACACGTTCTACGCGTGGGCCGACCACCGAACCAACACCGACATCATCGCCTCGTTCATGCAGCCCAACGTCGTGTCCCACATCGCCTCGTACGCGGCGACGCACGACGCGCCTGGTGCTTTCTCGATCTGCGCTGGTGACGTGACATCGCAAGCAAACGACTTCCTGAGCTGGGACACCTTCTACGACGACATCGCCTACCAGGACTGGACGGCCAACAGGTCAATGCAGATGGCCTTCGGCAACCACGAGCGCTACGGCGAGACGGACGCGGCGACGGTGCGCAACCACTTCCCCTACCAGCAGCGAGCCGACGGGCACTTCTTCTACTCGTTCGACTACGGCGCCGCCCACTTCATCATCCTCGATCCCTACGCGGGCGGCCATTCGTGGACGTCGAACTTCTCGGCGGCGCAGCTCGCGTGGCTCGAGGGCGACCTCGCGGCGAACACGGACGCGAACTTCACCTTGGTCTTCATGCACCCGCCCCCGTGGACACTGAGCGGCGTGAAGGCCGAGCTCGCGCGGCTGGCCAACGTCGAGGGCTACGACATCGACGTCGTTTTTTGCGGCCACGACCACATCTTCGACCGCCGGAACCTTGCGACCACCACGATCCAGGTGCTGACCCTCGGCCTCGGCGGTAACCCGAACAACGAGTAC
>JAFGBX010000254.1 GCA_016932935.1 Promethearchaeota archaeon
ATCGCGAGCTCGAAATCGCGAAGGATCTGGATTTAAAGGGATTCATCCGTTAGAACCAAGGAATAGTGCTGCGATTCCACTAGTGCATGGCCGTGCTGCTCTTGATAGACACGTGCTTCTGGAACCATTGCAAGGAGGTCCAGGAGGCGGGCATCTGGGACATTCGTGATCTGCTCCCGAAGTTTCGCTGGGGTTACACGAGTGCAGTCCTTGAAGAAATCAAGCACTACAAGCTAGGTGATTTCGTGCCCGTCGATCACGCGATGCTTGTCCCCGCCAGCGCCGACGAGGTCGACTCCTTGAAACGATTTGATCCGGTTATTGTTGAATTTGACCTTGCGGACCAGTCGTTGTTGGTCGCCGGCCGCAGGGAACGAGGGCTGTTGCTCACGGACGACGGTCCTCTCGAGCTCGAGTGCATGGCCTTAGATGTCGCGACGTTTCGTCTCCCCGCCTTTATGCTCAAGTTGATACAGGATGGCCTCTTGAATAAAACGATTTTCAACAGGTGTTGGCGCTTATGGGAGGGGAACGGCCGCTATCGACGGGTGGATTTGAAGAAATGGCACGCAGCTTTGCACTCGATAAAATGATCCTTGGCTCCTCGATGAGTCGTGAGAAGTTCACCTCGGAGAGAGCATCCGCCAGCGCCTCGACCCGCGGGCCGTCGACCCCGTCCTCGAGCAGGTCGCCCTCCAGCACCTCGACTACCTCGAAGGCACGTGCCACGAGAAGCGCGAGTTCTAAAACATCTTCCCGCTTTCCTTTTTACTCCTTATGCGACGGAGGTAAGCTACCTCGTGGAACGTGGAACGTCTTGTACACGAGGAATGTCCAGCATTTTGAGAACGTCCCCCGCCTTCACTATTGGAACTGGGAAATCGAGGACGTTCCAGATTCTCCAACTGCCTAGTAGTGATAACGGATGCCGAAAGAGACTCCCCGGCCCTGGCGCAGCACCCGGACGTGTATGATGCATTCCTAGTTCGTCCAAGCGTTGAAAAAACCGGTTCCTCATGCTCCCCGTGCTCGCGGCGTTCCTCGCTGGCGGGACGTGAGCGATGGCGCGGAACCGGTCAATGTCCCCCAAGTTTAAATCTCTTATCGGTTATTTTACAATCGATGACTACTTTCACGGTTATCCCCGCTGCTGGCAACCCGAAATTGTCGCTTTTTCCTAACACGTTCGATCCCATGATCCCGATCAACGGGATCCCTGCGATAAAGCACATCATCAACACCGTGAACGAGCGACGTGACGGCACCGTCATCGTGGTCTTGAACTCGCGGGACGAGAAAAGCCGGGAGTACTTGTCGTTTTTTCGGCAATACAACGTGAAGATCAAGGTTGCTGCGAATAAGTTCAAGGGAATCGGCGATTCAATATACACGGCTCTCGATGCGATGGATGATGGCGTCGATCAAGTCATCATAAACCTCGGGGACACGATATACACGAGCACCGATGCGTCGAAAGGGGATTTCGTCCTCGTCTCTAAAAAAGAGGATCTGGAACCATCAAATTGGGATTATATCCTCGATGATGGCAAGACCTTCGTGGAAAAGCCCGTTTCGTACCAGGGAGGAAGCGTGACGTGCGGCGTTTACGGTTTCAACGATGTTAAAGCATTGAAAGACGTCTTCTCGGGTCGCCAGCAAGGCGAGTTTATCTACATCACCGACGTCCTCGAAGCCTACGCGCGGACGAGGCCATTCGCGTTGATCGAGGAACGAAACAACTGGTTCGATCTCGGGCATCTCGATGGATTTCATGCTGCGAAGATAGAGTTTCTCCGCATGAGGACGTTCAACAACATGAAATACGACGCGTTCAAGGGGGTCATCACGAAGCGCAGCACGAACAGGGAAAAGATCTTCTGGGAGGCGAACTGGTACCTCAACTTACCCGAGGATCTCAAGATCTTCGCGCCGCGCTTGCTTGATTACAATTTCGCGGAGCACGACACGTATTACTCGATCGAGTTCTACGGGTACCCGTCACTGAGTGACTTGCGCTTGTATGCGAACCTTGGCGAGGAGCAATGGAAGTTCGTCATCAAGAAGCTCCTGGCATTCATCAAGCACTTGCACGACACCTACAAGATAACCATGGTCAAGAAGAGCTTGAACCTGGTCTACGTGGAGAAAACGCTCGACCGGATTGCGGCCCTTCTTCTCGACCCGCTGTTCAAGGACTTGCACGATAACCACGATACCATCGTGATCAACGGCGTGGCTTTTCCAAATTACTTGCAGCGTATGAACCGGGAACGATTGACCTGGATTGGCGACCAGCTGTTTTCGGCATCCCGCTGCTCCATCATTCACGGGGACTTGTGCTTCAGCAACATTTTATACGACATCCACTCGGGCATCTTCAAATTGATCGACCCGCGAGGGAATTTCGGTGGTGTTGGCATATTTGGCGACTTGAATTATGACCTGGCCAAGTTGCGACACAGCATCCATGGCAACTACGAGGGTATCATTGCCGACCAATTCGTGGTAAAAAAAGACATGAACACGTTTGATTACACGACGCTCCACGGCGAAGATGCCAGTCTCGTGGCATTTTTTGATAAATCACTGGAACGCGCGGGATACGATGTCAAGATCGTCAAGCTCATCGAGGCATTGCATTTTCTCACGATGATCCCCTTGCATTCGGATTCTCGTGGCCGGCAGACAATGATGTTCTTGAAATCAATCGAATTGTTTGACCAGGTAAAGGAACACTTCTGCGCAGACACGTGAATGAAGAGAGTGACACGTATGTCTACTCGATATCGGCGAGCGTTCACCTCCAGTAGTTTATTCAATCATTTCCTTGCATTCCAGCGCCGGTTGCAACAATCGCTCTACATCGTGTACGAGGCTCTGTTCGTACCCTCGCGCAAGGTGAAAAACAAGTCGATATTGTTTATCTTGCTGGAGTACATGAGCTGGGGGGACAAATCCACTTTCCTGGGCGAGATTGCCTATTATTTCAAGAAGGGATGGAAGATCTCATTGGTCACGAGCAATTGGGTTTTTAAAAAGGGCCCGTCTCCTGAAATGTTTAGCTTTCGAAAGGATCTCCTACGGGAAAAGGGCAAGATGCGAATCCCTCTACACTACTCGTATGATCCGTCAAGAGAGCCGGTTGATTTTTTCAGCAACTTGGTAGGACCTTCATTCAACGCGAATTATTACGACCTGGACTCGCGTACGGGGAACAAGCAAGTTCTTGCTACGACGTATGACAGAATCATCTACCCGAGAGATTTCAAGCTATTCTACATTATAATCTACCGTTGCGTGCTCAACTACATGTATCGACGCAAGGTGTCACGTTTCGATTATCTAATCGACAAAAAACTTGTCACAGACGCCTACAAGGCAGTCGAAGCAGAGCTAGCAAAAACCCGGAACCTGCTGCTCTATGCGACCTGGGATGATGACGGCGCATTTGAGCGCTTGACGGATCGCCGACGCGGATTGGGTTGTACGCAGCGCGTGTTCAACAAGATGGTCGAACTGGTCAAGCGAATCGATGCTTATTGCATCGAGAATCAAGATTGCCGCATCGTGCTCATCAGTAAAAAAGCCAAGGATTGGGAGAAAATCTTGCGTTCCCGATACTTCGACTTGCGCTATTTCGAACAAATGGGGTTGTCATTCTCACAATCATTCCACCTGGCCATCGCCAACTGCGTGGCGACGCTCGGACAAGTTTCATCGATGCTGATCTGGTTCTGTTATCAAGAGAATAGAAATCACCTCGTATTCGTTGATTATCCCGTCCAAGGCTCGGGTTATTTCCACGCTTTTGATTATTTTGCGAAGAATGAGTATGAAGGAAGTATCGAAGCACTATTCAAGAATCCTAATCGTACCAGAAACTATTAACAATCGACCGGTTGAACCGGAGGACGAGACGCTCGAGGAAATCGATATGCTTGCGAGAAAAACCGTGCTGGTCCTGGCATCAACGCTATTCATCAAGGGTATCGAGGTGCTCATTTTCTTCCTGGCCACGAGAAAATACGACAAAGGTGAGTTTGGATACTTGACGTTGGCCCGGTCCTTGTTCGCGTTCTTCTTGTTCTTCTCCGACCTCAATATTAACACGGCGCATGTAAAAAAAATGTCCGAAGGAATTCACAATAAAAACACGTATTTCAGCACCTATTTACTGTTCAAAGCAATCATCCTACCTGTAACTACTTTCTCGTTCCTGATCCTTATCTATTTCGAGATGAGCATGGGAATACTCGATGGCTCCCCCTTGCTCGTCCAAGTCCTCTTCCTCTTGTTGCTTTCCTCGATCATCAGTTCGATTAACCTCGTCTATCAAAGCTCCTTCCAAGCAGAGATGAAGGCGGTCAAGATGCAAGCAGGATACGTTGTCGCGATATCCATCAAATCCTTGCTCACCATCCTGGTCGTCCTTTTTATCGAAGGATTCATCTTCTTCGCATCACTTTTCCTAATCTACGAATTGATAACCCTCGGCATCAACATGTTTCTTGGAAGGGGGTTTCGCCTGGTAAAATTCAATCGGGAGCTAGTAAAGGAATACACGACGTTTAGCTTGTTCGTCCTTGCATCCACGGCTATGAGCGTCATCTATGTTAACTTCGGGCCTCTAATCCTCGTGAACGTTCTTGGCAAGGATTCCTTGGGGGTGTATTACATCGTGTCAAGGATCCTCTACTTTACGAGCCTCGTTCATCAATCATTCGGCGTTTTGCTTTTACCAAGAATATCTGCAAACTTGAAGGATAACGACATCGACACCATCAGAAAGAATCACGAGATATACCAGAAATACATGCTCATCCTTTGGGGGATATTTGCCATCATCTGTTTCGGCATGGGTGTTTTCCTGCTAGACCTGCTTGGAACGACGTATCGAGACGAGGGCCTTGGCTTGTTGCTGTTCGAGGCCTTTTTTGTCTGTTTTTTTTGGGCTTGGACGCCCGCGTTCGTCATCATGATGGCTAATAAGGATCCGCTATACATCCTGGTCACGCTGTTATGCCTGGTTTTATCCATCATTTCTTGGATGGTTCTTCCATCGTGGCTTGGCATCGTTGCACTCGATTTCGGAAGGTACGCATCTAGCGTGCCTAACGCGATCATCGCGATAGTATACTTGAACAAGAAGTACAAGTTCGGGAAGCCAACACGGCATGCGTCGATCACGTTCATCGTGATCCTGTCGATAATCGCCTTGGAGTCGATCACTGGCTTCTCGTGGCTCCCAGGCATCACATCGATCATACTAACAATCGCGTGCCTGGCCGGTTTCTTTGCGGTTATGTTCATCACACGCGTGTTGACCCGGGATGATTTGCGATTCATCAAGAGGGTACTCAACCCACGGATGGTTCTTTCCGATGTAAAATCAGAGATCTCGACCGTGTAGGGATCCAGGTCTCCCCTCGGCGATGGTATCTCGCGTCGAGATGAAATTTCCCGTTTTAGCGGGCAGCCGGGAATATCACGAAAAGGTTTATTGTCCGTGGATATGATTCGAGGTCAGTAGGCATCCTGGGCGGATGCTCCATAATTGTCCTGTTTGAAGAAACGGTGATGATAATGCGAATCGTGATCGACCTGGACGGCGTCATCTGCAGCTTGAAACAAGATGACCAAACCTACGCCGACGTGACGCCATTGCCTGGTGCTGTCGAGAAGCTGAAGCGATTGAAGGCGGATGGCCACTATATCATCATCCACACGGCAAGGCATATGCTCAGCACGAGTCACAACATCGGGTTGATCAATAAAAAGGTTGGAAAGATGACCCTGGAATGGCTGGACAAGCACGACATCCCTTACGACGAGATTTATTTCGGGAAACCATATGGTGAGGTATATATCGATGATTCTGCGTATCTCTTCCGGCATTGGAGTGAGGTCGATCCGGCCGCCTTTAACACGAACGTTATCAATGTCGTCATCGCGATGGCAGGCAAAGGCTCGCGATTCATCGATGCGGGCTTCACGGTTCCCAAACCACTCATCCAGGTAAAGGGAAAGCACATGTTCGAGTGGGCACTCAAGGGCTTCGAATGCCTGTCCACCATGAACATCGAGACTCGGTTCTACTTCATCGTGCTCCGCGATCATGTCACCTCGCACCAAATCGACAAGGTGATCGCGTCAAAATGCCCCGGGGCGCGGATCATCGCGCTTGACGAGATCACCAGGGGCCAGGCCGAAACGGTCTACAAGATCAAGGAGCATATCGATAATTATAATAAGTTACTCATCTTCAACGCGGACACCTTTTTCGAATCGAGCCGATTGCTTTCCATCATCGAAGATACTCGCATTGATGGTGCCGTCGCGTGTTTCGTGGAGAAAACGGGAAGCGCCCGTTACAGTTTCGTCCTGGCCGATGGGGCAGATAACATCATCGAAGTGGCTGAAAAAGTGCGTATTTCAGATTTCGCAAGTAACGGGCTATACTATTTCAAGCAAGGCAAGGATTTCATATCCGCTTGCGAGGAAATGATAGCTCGGGATGAACGAGAAAAAGGGGAATACTTCGTTATACCTCTTTTCAAGAAACTCAAGGAACGAGGCTTCCGATTGAAGATGTTCACGGTCGATGATAACCGGGTCATCGGTACCCCGGAGGAACTCAAAGCTTTCATTCAAGAAGGCACGTAATTAGTCAATTCGTCACGACTGCAGTTCTTGCTGTCTTCCTCAAGACGAGGCGGTCCTGGCGGAGGAACCTCGCCGGTATGAGAAGACGTTCGAAGAAAGATGGTCGTCGTTTCGCGCATGCGCGTTTTTTATGTCCTGTTGCATCCAATAACGTGGTAGTGAAAAAGAAATGAAGTTCACAAACGACACGGACGCCAGCATGACGGTAATACTCAAGAACGAGGGCAATCAAGTGTGCAAAGTCAAATTGCCATCGAATTCCACGGTAGAGATCAGTGAACCCGTGGACGAAGTCGAGATCGTTGAAGGATAGCTCTATCAAACGATGAAGCGTTCTTTTCGTTCAAAGAACGACCGGTCGGGCAAGTTGCAGGTGATGGTTCTTTCGTCGTTAAAAGCCATCGGGATGAAGTTTTCCGAAGTGCGATACAAAAAAAGCGAACGACGGGAACCGGTCACACTTTCACACGCATTTTGTCACCGATCCGGACGAAACCGAGCCGCTCGTACATGGTGATCGCTTGTGGCTGGCTGTCGCGGATGTTCACGTTGATCGTGGGCACATCCAAGGTTTTCAACCGCTCCAGCGCGCGGTGCACGAGTTCCTTCCCGACCCCCATCCCCCGGGCCCCCGGGGTCACGACGATGTTCTGCAAGAACCCTTCCCTTTTGCCCCCGCGTGCCGGCCTGGCGACCCCAATGACCATGCCCAGCACCTGGCGCGTCTCCTCGTCCTCGGCAATGAAGGCACCCCTCCTCTGCTCGGGGTCTCCCATCACCCTCGTGATCATGTCCATGAAGCGCTTCTCGTCGAAGACCTGGTGGAGTTCCTCGACGAGGGCTTGCGACAGCTTCTCCATGGACGCGACGTCGCCATCTTCCGGGTTGCGATAGTTGACGTTCATCTTCCCCTCTTTCCTCCTATTCGTGTTGGTAACTCGCACGTGGTTGGCAGCTACTTCCCTCGCGGGTTTTTTGAATCTACTCCCATGTATCTTTCGGAACGGGCGCGGGTCGGGGTGAATATAAATCCAGAACCCTTGCGTTGCGCGATGGGACGGTTCCGGCTCGGGCCTGGCAGTTTAATCAGAAACCGAGGCGAGATCCGCCACAATTCCAGGTTACACGTGCAACGCCGGGGTTGGCGCCCACCTGGTACAATCATTCCCCCGCGGCCCATCCCCATAGGTAATAAATATCCTCGGGACGATGTACCTCATATCATACTGATTTGACCTTAGACGATTCTGGGAAGGATTCAAGATGGCGCGCATAGAAAAAGGTCGGTTGATCCCAACCTTGTTCGTGATGGTGGCCACCGTGTTCATCGCGGGTACCATCATCATGGCCGGGATCCCGGCGGTCACGCAAGAAGGCAACTCCCTCGTTACTACGAACCTGCCGCAAGGCGGGCTCGTCACCAGCGACATCACGGCGACGAACCAGTACTCGGGCACGGGTTCACCCCTGGCGCTAGCTGAATGGGCAGACAGCAGGAACACGACGACCGGCTTGTCGTTCATCGGTACGGGCACGGGCACGGCGAGCATCCGGCTCGCGGAAGGCTGGGACGGCATGCACATCTACACCTACTTGTACAACTTGAAGGACATCGAGAGCTGGACGTTGAATCCTGCAACGACCTACGACGGCACCCAAGACACCGCGAACCATTTCCCGGCACCTGCCGGCCCGACGGTTTGGTCGTACGGCGAGGTGCAAGTCACGAACAACTGCCAGGGTTGGGATGATCCCGGCAACTACCTCTTCGCCGACCTCAACCCCCGCCTCGGCGGGCTCGGTACCTATTGGGACGCGGGGCAGACCGCGTACTGGCAGCAACCCGTGAACGTGCCGCGCGGCCAGATCTCGAGGATGTGGGTGGCCTTCGATTACTGGGCGGGCACCTGGGATCAAGATAGTGACGGGACACAAGACCCGTTCTGCCCGTGGGACATGGTGAAGATCTACGCGAACGTCGGGAGCGCGGGCAACATCGCCAACCAGGCGCAGCGCGTGATCGAGATATCATCCACGCAGATCCCGAACAAGAACAACGCGTGGAACCCGACCGTCCTCACCGCCGTGCCGCAGACGATCATCGACGCGATCAACTCCGGCAGCCCGACCCCCGCGAACGCCGTCTACCTCCGTGTTGGCATCTTGAACTCCGCGGCGTACAACACGAACGACTACAACGGGCGCACGCGCTTCCGGAACATCCGGTTGTTCGTGGAAGCCCTCGCACAGCCTGTGCAGCTCAACATGCGCGTCTCGTTCGACGGCGTCGGCGGGAATGGTGGCGCCCAGAACGCGATCCAGAACATCGGCGGGACGTATGGCGTCGGCCAGCTCAATTACACGGCCGCCCCGAGCCGGTGGCTCGCCGGCCCGGTGCCACTGGACATCAACAGCACCCTCCGCACCGACGCGACCGTCCAGTTCCCCGGCGACAACCTGGAAACCGTGAAGTTCGACATGTACCAGATCATCTACGGCACGAACCAGAAGAACACGGTCACCGCGCCGAACTCGATGGCGCCTGACGGTTCGGTCTTCACCGTCGGCAACGGGACGACCACGACCTGGAATATGAACTTCAATGATTACCCCCCAAAGATCAGCCTAGCACAAAACGATTACATCAATTACAAGTTCAACGGAACGAAGCCATCCGACTGGACTTTCACGTCAATCCTCGATCCGACACCGGGGGAGAAGCTGGCTAGTATGATAATCACCGGCGGAACGAGGTTCGAGATGCCCCCGGGCCCGGCGGACGTCTATGGCTTCTGGACGTTCACGGCCACCTCTCCGAATTACATGCAATCCGTGGCAGTGCCCTCCTTCGTGTACGAGGGCCAGTTGCTCCGGATCAACGGCACCGTCATTTCATCAACCCTCACCGATGGGTACGTCGGGCAGACGCAAGCGGAACTCACCATCAAGTTCCCCAACGGCACGGTGTGGAGCAGTGCCTACCGTCGCGTCACGGTAACGGGGGCTCGGCAAATCACGTTCGGGGCAATTACAATCCCTTCGAGTGGCTTGGATTACGTGGCCGGCACCTACACGGCAATAGTCACGTGGAATAATACCCGTTCGGGCTTGCCATTGAACGAGACAGGGTGCATGGTTCGCACCTTCATCGTGCGCCATCGCACGACATTGGCGGCAGCGAACCCCGTGATCCTCGACGTCTTGAACACGCAAACTGCCTTGCCCATCCAGGTTCGATACGCGGACTTCGGCGGGGCAATCGTCTCCGGGGCTAGCGTGACCTTCACGAACTTCGACGCGACGCTGCAGACAATGACGTTCGTCAACGATTATTACAACTACCTGACGCTGCTTGACTGCACGAACGGCCCGCGTGGCCTGAACTACTTCAACATCACGGCGACGCACCCGGCCTTCGAGACCAAGAGCGTCATCATCACCGTGGAGATCGTGCGGACGTCGAACTTCACCACCACGAACGCGAGCGTTTCGACGCAATGGAATAGCAACTTCAACCTGGTCTTCCAATACATCGACGCGACGAACGGTAGTGGCATCATAATCGACTCGCCCAACAATCTAACGGTTACAGGTTGGCCTGGCGGGGCTAGCCGGTACACAGTCGACATGAGCCAGGCTGCGACTGGTACCTATACGGTCGTCTTTAACTCTTCGAACACGATGCCGTACGTTTCATACCCCTTGACTATAAACATCAAGAAGATCGGCTGTCAAGGCAAGACGTTGACCACGGACGTCTCGATCACGCCCCGCAGCAGCGCGTTGAACCTAGTTCCCATTCCGGATCTCGCTTTCGGGCAGACCATGATCGTGAACGGGAACTTCAAGGAAGTCAGCTCGGGTGCCTTGATAATCGGTGCGACCACCACGGCGCAGATAATCGGCTTCGGGGCGTGCGCAGTGGCAGCTTTTCCGAACGGCACGTACCGGTACAGCTTCAACACGCAGTCGCTGCCATCCACGGGTACATATACCCTCCGCGCGGTGATCAACTGGAGCGGGGTGCCCTACTACGCGAACCAGACGCAAACGCTCTCTATCCGGGTTATCCAGCGTCAGACTCAAGCATATGCCACTAATACATTCGATGTCAAGTACTGGGGCTCGAACTTCTCCGTCCCCTTGTATTATCTCGACGTCATCAACGGCAGTGCGATCGGCAGCTTGACCAACGTCCGAATCCAGATCAGCGCGTTCGATGGTGCCACGCCCTTAAACCAGGTAAACACGCTCACCGGGATCTCGTATGAGTCCGGCGGGTATTGGAACTTGACGTTCAACGCCACCCATTTCGGACGGACGAACCTTTCACCCGGTTTCTCGGTGAGCGTTACTATCGGCTGGAGACCAACCGCTGCTCCGTATTACGTGAATCAAAGCGTGGCGTTCACCATTAAAATCGACGAGGCTCCCACGTTCATCTATATCGAGGATCCTTCCAAGCAGACCGTGCCGTCTGGTAATAACCACACGATCACGTTCACGCTCATCAACCAACGCTCGGGCCTGGGTATAGCAGGTCAGCAAGGAAATATCGTCGTCACTTCGGCCGGGCTCCTACCCGACAACGAGGTGTTTAACC
This sequence comes from Promethearchaeota archaeon, assembly GCA_016932935.1. GTDB lineage: Archaea > Asgardarchaeota > Lokiarchaeia > Sigyniarchaeales > Sigyniarchaeaceae > Sigyniarchaeum. The sequence goes on from JAFGBX010000254.1 coordinate 11,267, forward strand.
CTTCAATCGGTATCACTTGGAATGGCCTCGGGAACTACACGCTTATGTTCAACATCACCAAGCTGGCCAGCGATTACGTAGCGTTCAACATCTCGATAAACATGAACAATTACGTCGACATCGTCGATTATAGCTTCACGCTGATCAAGATCACGCCCATTCCGGTCACGGAAGTCCAGCCGGTAGCGCCTGTTCAACTCGACGAGCAGGCTAACATCTCGGTTTACTTCCACCTCATCGGTGTCTCCGCTGGCATCTCGGATGCAACCGTTACCCTGCAAAGGAATCCCTCATCCGGGCTCTGGCCAGGTGGGAGCTACTCTTACTCGTTCGATGGTTCGATGTATTACAACATATTGTTCACGCCATCATTCACGCATCCGGTGGTGAACGCGTCCGGCTCCCATTCCGTGTTCGTGAACCTCGCCTCGCCGAGTGGGAACTCGCAAGTCCGCGTCAATTTCGTCGTGAACCCCATCCCGACGAACATCTCCAACACGTACTTCAACGGGACCGATTACACGTCGACCCTGCCGACCTACAGCACCTACATCGGCGACTACGTCAACGTGAGCGTGTACTTCGAGAACACGTACAACAGCACCCTGGTCACCGGCGCGCTGGTCACGATCTCGCGGGCCGGGTTCTCGCAGGTCATGACGATGCTGGGGAGCACGTACAACTACGTCGTCAGCACGAGCATGTTCGGCGTGGGCTCGTTCGAGTTCACGATCAGCGCGAGCAGGAACAACTTCTTGCAGGCGAGCCAGAAGATCAAGCTCGACATCCAGCCCGTGTCGACCGACCTCGTGGTCGAGTTGAACAACTCGGCCGGCCTGAGCTTCAATATGTACTACGGGGAGTCCATGGTCGTCGCGTTCCTCTACAACAACACGCACCGTGACGTTCCCATCCGCTCCGGATCCGCCATGCTCACCGGCGGCGCCGTCCCGTTCTCGAACAGCACGTTCTCGGTCAACGCCACCGGTTGGTGGGTCGGGACCATCACGTCCGCAGGGATCGGCATCCCCGGCACCTATTCGATGACCTTGAGCGTGAGCCTGGCCAACTACCAGACCGCCCTCGAGACGTTCGTCGTCACGGTCTACCAGATCCCGACGGCCCTGGCCTCCTACAACTCCACCGGGCAGCCCCAAGGGGGCTTCTCGCTCTACTGGGGCCAGACCCTCACGCTCGCCGTCCGCTACACGAACACGCTCACGAGCGCGTTCATCACGGGCGCGTCCATGTCGGTGACGAGCACGCTGGTGAACTCGTCGTTCTCGGCATCGGGCAGCTGGTACAACTACACGTTCAACACGGCCACCGTCACGCCGAGCGTGTACACGATCTCGATCTCCGCATCCAGGGCCAACCACACCTCCGCCACGGCGCTAGTCACGGTCACGGTGCTGGCGATCCCGACCGACCTCCGCGTGTACGACGGGAACGTGCAGAGCACGTCCTACGAGGCGGTGTTCGGCCAGAACGTCACGTTCAAGCTGCAGCTGTGGGACACGCTGAACGACGTCGTCGTGACCGGGACGGGCTTCAGCTCCGCGTATGGCCACATATCGCCCACGGGCGAGTCGGGCAACTACACGCTGGCGGTGAACACGACGTCGTGGGCGGCAATCGGTATCGTCCAGTTCACGGTCACCGCCACGCGCGCGAACCACATCGCCAGCTCCGAGGTCATCACGATAAACATCAAGCCCATCACGACCGACGTGCGCGTGTACATCAACGGGGTGGATAGAACATCGACGCTGCAGGAGACGATCAACTTCCTGGAGACGTTCACCATCACGGTCTACTACAACAACACCCTCTCGAGCACGCCGATCACGGGTGCGACCGTTTCGATCGCCTTCACGAACGTCACGGGAAGTTATAGCTTCCCCCTCGCTCCAGGTGGCGGGACCGGCAACTACACACGGTTGTTTGATTCAGGCAACCTCGGCTCGGCGATCGGAAACCAATACGCGTTCGATCTCTCGGCAAACCGGACGAATTTTGAGTCGGTGTTCAAGCGGATCAACATCTTCTACAACCCGATCCCGACGGCATTGAACGTCAGCCACGGGGGGGTCGATCTGCCCCGGTCTGGGCCCTCGAACACGGTGAACGTCGTCTACTGCGACACCCTCGTGTTGGCGGTCAACCTGGCGAGTTACCTCCAAGGTATCAACCTCAGCGGCCCGGGGGTCAGCATCACTGCCGTGGTGAACCAGCGAACGCTCGTCGGCGTGTACAACGGTTCGGCATATGTCATCTCGGTCGAGGTGAACAACACGCTCTATGCGATGAACGCCGGGTTCACACACCAGGTTCTCGTTGTCGGTGACGCGCAAGGATACAAGAGCGATTCGTTCAGCGTGCTGGTGAACGTGCTCCCCATCATCACGAACATGTCCGTGTTCGTCAACGAGTCGTACTACACGAACATCCTCTCGGCGACCCTGTTCTTGAAGGACCAGCTCGCCTTCAAGGTGTATTACGAGCGCTTCTACAACGGCTACCAGGCACTGTCACAGTTCGGAGCGGAGGTCAAGCTGGTCTTCATCAACGACACGACCCTGGCGCAGACGGAAATAGTATTGCTGCCCGCGCTGCTCGAGAACTACGCAGCATATGACCTCGTTCTCGATGTCAACACGTTCAAGGCGGGCCTGAAGGATTTCTACATCACCGCATCATTGGCTAACTACGAGACCCAACAGCTCAAGTTCAGCGTCAACGTCAACAAGATAAACACGACCATCTCGGTACTGGTCAACGGGTTGGGCCAGGATGACATTGACACGGAGCACATCCAGCTGGGAGACCGGCTCGATTTCTCGGTGAGGTATTTTGAAACCGGCTCGCTCGTGCCGGTCCAGAGCGCGAGTGTCTTGCTCCGGTACACCGACGACATCAGCCAATCTTTGGTGTCCCTGCCCTTGACCTACAACGTCAGTTCCGGGAACTTCACGACGGGCGCTGGCGGCCTCGTGCTGGATCTGAGCGAGTTCGTCGCCCAACTCAAGATCTTCACCATCACGGCGCAATTGGACAGCTACGAAGCGAGGACGGTCTCGTACCTCGTCAACGTGCAAAGGATCAAGATAAACACGTTGCTGGCCACCGTGAACGCGACCAACACCACGATAACGGTCATCCCGGGCGCGGAGGTGCGCCTAAGGATCAACTTGTACGACTCCTTCTCGGGGCTCCCGTTCACCGACATTAGCAGTATCAACGTCACTGTCACTCCCGATTTCGACCTTCGAGAGATACAGATGTTCCCCGAGCCGGGCAACCCGGGCTATTTCTACGTGGATATAACTGCCCCGACGACCCCGAACGATCCAGGCCGGCCCGCGTACAAGTTGGTTGTGAGAGTTACCTTGGCGGCAAACCCGGTGCTGCTCCAGCAGTACGAGTTCGAGGTGCTGAAGCAGTTCGACCTCGTGGTGCTACCACCGATAGAAGGGCCAAACTATTTGTGGCTCGTCTACACGCTCTTGATAGCCGTCATCGTCATCTCGTTGTGGTTCATCGCCTACCAGGTGCGGTTCAAGTACCCGCCCATGATCCGCAAGATCATGGACATGAGGCGGGCGGTCGCCCGCTCGAAGGAGGCGTCGAAGATCCGCCCGGCCAAGGTCATGTCCCGCGAGGAGAACATCTACAACCACTTCGCCAAGGTCATCAACGCCTTCAGCTTCTTGCAGACTCGCGACACGAGGTACGCGGCGAAGACCGGAGGCTACGCGCCCACGCCGGACGGGGAGACGAAGCTCGAGTGGGAGATAACCGCCATCGAGGCCCCCGAGATGCCACAAGTCGGCGCCAAGGGCCTGAAGCGGGCGAAGGGCTACGTCGCGCCCGAGGCCGTGGCGCCCGTGTCGGCCCCCGCAAAGCCGTTCACCGCGCCCGCGGCCCCCGTCACGCCGGCGGCGGCCCCGTCGGCCCCCTTGCAGCCGCCCGCGCCTGGCGCGACACCGGCGCCCGTCACCAAGCCCCTCGCGCCCGCAGCCGGGCCTGCCCCCGTGACGAAGCCAATGGTCAAGCCACCGGCGCTCGCCGCGCTGCCGAAGCCGTCAGTCACGCCGCTGAAGGCGACGCGGCCTGGTATGCCGGGCGTCAAGCCAGTTCCGGGCGCGGCACCAGGCGCCGCTGTTGGCGAGTCCCACGAGAATTTATACCAGCAACTCGTGCTGCTGGAGCAGAAGCGATACAAGGCGGAGCGCAGCCTGCGCGACCTCGAGGCCAAGCATTCCAAGGGCCTCATCTCGGACGACGAGCACCGGTCGTACCAGGAGAAGATCTCGGGCGGCTTGGACAAGATCAAGCAGCAGATCGCGGACATCCGGCGCAAGCTGATCTCGTTCTGAGATCTCTTTTTTATCCTCGTTTTCTTCGTTTTTTCCTTCGATTTTCGCCGTCGCCCGCCGAGCGAAGCATTCGGCCTCGCAAGAGGTCACAAGATGGTTCAAGGCGGGCCTAGGCACCTGCGGCTGCAAGGTGGTAAAGCGAACGAATGGAAAAAGAGGAATGAGCAGTGACGGCCGATCACGCGGCGAGCTTGCTCGCCCACATGCGGAACCGGTCGATGTATTGCTGTTGCTGGGACGCGCTGAGCGGTCCGGGTATGGCCTTCAGGTCACGGACGGCTCGCGCGAGTTCGAACAGCGTGCTGTTGAAGCCCATCTTGTTGAAGATCGCCTGGCGGAATGCCTCGACGTTGTCGCCGAGTGACGAACCGGTCTGGACGCGCACCAGCTTCTCCAGCTCCTTGACCCCCTCCAGGACGAGCGTCTTCAAGTCGGTGGGTGGGCTCGTGAACAGGGCCGAGACTCCAGCGTTCGAGGCTGCCTCGTTGGATATCGCCGTCGGGGTGGGGGCAGGCGTGGCGCTCGGGGCCGGGGCGGGGGACGAGGCGGCCGTCTCCACGACCTCCGTGCGGGCGCGCAGGATCGTCGGGCCCTCGGATTTGGCCTTTGCCGCCTTGGGCGTCGCGTAGTACGTCTTGTGGGTCGGCTTGAAGCTGATGTCGACGTGGGACCGGTCGACCTTCTTCGGCTTGCCGATGCCCTCGAAGACGTCCTTCTTCGAGTTCATCCAGCACTCCTCCAGGATCGGGGTGAAGATGCGGATGTCCTCCTGCAGGATCGTGCCGATGCCTGCCACCTCCTTGTTCTTGCTCACGACGCACACGACGCACTTCTCCGAGTCCCGGTTCATCCCCCAGATCGTGACCTCGCCCTTGTAGTGCCGGTATGTCACGTTCGGGTGCTCGTCCAGGACGGAGAGGATGGCCAGGTGCTTCTCGTTCGACAAGTCGATGGCGCACGCGATGCGGATGTTGGTCGTCGACTTAGCCTCGAGCACGTGCCGGATGTCTACGTCGTCGAGCGTGGGCGCGATGATGAGGACGCGCATCTTCGCCTCTTGCAGGGCGTCGTTGATTGCGGAGATGACGGCCTCGGGCGACCGGACGAACCAGACCTCCTTGAGCGAGTACATGACCTCGGACTTGGCCCGCTCCCAGAAGTCGCGGATGGTCTTCTGGCTCTCCGTGACCCGGTCCTCCATGTTCGTCAGGATCTTCTCGAGCTCCTTGACGACCTCGGACTTGAAGACGTCGCGGATCGTGCTCAGCGCCACGTCTATCTCGCCGGAAAGGGCGTCGGCCCGCGTCTTCGACTCGTTCGCCGTCTTCGAGAAGTCCTGGAGCACGTCCGAGAACACGCGCTCGAACTCGGCGATGATCGTCTGCAGCATGCCCTCCAGCTGGGTCGCGACCGCGCCCATCTTGCCCTCCGAGTCCTGGATCGTGCGCTCGAAGGACTGCGAGGTCTTCGAGAACGAGTCGCGCATGTTCTTCGAGACAGCGTCGATCGTCGACTTGACCGAGTTGACGATGCCGTCGTTCGTCTGCTGGATCTTCTCGACCTGGCCGACGACGTCGATGAGCAAGGACTGGATCGTGCTCGAGAAGTTGGCGAGGTTGACGCGTATGATCTGGTTGAAGTTGTCGTGGAAGTTCTGGATGAAGGCTTGCTGGATCTGGACGACCGAGTTTTGGATGTCGGCGAACGAGTTCTCGAGCGTTTTCTTGACGATCTGCTGGATGCGGATCGTGTTGGGGCCGAGGCGCATAGCGTCGACAGCCTGGGCGACGCGCTCGTTGACGCGGGTGAGCGTCTGGTTGAGCGTCGCGAACTGGCTCACGAGGCCCTGGAACTGGCTCGTGAGCTGGGACTGCGCCGTCCCGGCGAGCTTGTTGAAGCGGTCCTCCAGCTCCTTCTCGACGTTGTCCCGCTTGCCCCTGATGTCGTTGATGATGTTCTTGATCCCGTCGAGGTTCGCGTTGTTCGTGTTCTTGAGCTGCTCGAAGTAGGACGTGTTCGCCTTGAGCATCGCGTCTTGCTGGTCGATCTGCTTGCCCAGCTCCGACCCGAGGCTCTTGATGAAGGTCTGGAAGCCCTTGAGCTCGTCGATGCCCTTCTGGCTCGACTCGGTGATCTGGGACTTGCGGCGCGTGAACTCGTCCATTTTACTCGTGAAGGACGATGACGTCTTCAAGATGAATTCCTGGAAGTCGCGCAGCTTCTTGATCCCGCCGGTCGACGCCTCGAAGGTTTGGAACCGCTTGTCAAGGGCACCGAGCGTGGTCGCCTTGAGCCGCGCGACCTCCTCGCCGAACATCTCCTGCTGCTTGACCAGCGCCGCGTACGGCGGCAGGGCCTCCCAGTAGTCGGCGGCGCCGACGATCTTGCGGGCCATCCCGTTGGCGACGAGGCTGTTGGCGATGCCGATGCAAGTCTCTCGGTCGGCGTCGATCAGCAGCATCATCTCCCCTGCGTCCACGGGGCCGCGACCGCTGATGAGGAAGTAGGTCCGGATCTCGTCTTCGGACATGTTCAAGGATCCAAGCACGCGGGAGGTGAGGTCGATGCTGAGTGACTTGTCCCTCGACAGATCAGCCACGACGGGCGCCGCCTCGCGCTTGACGACCTGGAGCGACGAGTTCGTCGTGATTTGCAAGCGGATGAGGCCGTGCATGCCGTTGTATGCCTCGGACTCGAACGTGGCCGGGAACCCGCGCTTCGCGGCGGTATTGTAGTCGGCCTTGGTGATCTTGAAAATGATTTCTCTAGAAGTCTCGGGACAGATTTCCCGGATGATTACCGTGTCCCGATTCTTGTATAGGACGTCTGCAGATGACATGTCTGATTCCCCCGCAAATTTCGGAGAACACCCGTCTCGTGCACGCGGGTAACGATTAGGTATGTTGCACTATTCGACTTGCGGCTATAAGTATATTTCAGTTCACGCCGAGGTCAACGCGACAAGGATGGACGTCCATCGATTCGCCGGCTCGCACGCCGACATGGGCGTGCAGCAAGGCAAGGCGTTCGCGCAAGCGCTGCGTGGCGGCCTGGAATCGTTCAAGGGCCTGGAGGCGCTCCGCGCGATGAAGCCGCGGCTGATGCCGGCCTGGCTCTTCATGTGGGTCGCCGGCGGGATCGCCCGGAAGAACCTCGAGCCGGTGTACGCGCGGCACGCGCCGCGGCAGCGCGACCGCATCAAGGGGATCGCCCGTGGTGCTGGCATCGACGAGCGGTACGCGTGGTTCTTTTCCAGCTCGGAGGTCGTGCTCGGCGTCAACGACTACGAGGTGCCCATCGCGTGCGGCTGCACGACCGTTGCGCTGGGGCCGTCGCTGGCGGCCTCGGGCCATGCGACCGTCGCCCGGAACTTCGACTTCGCCACGTTCGTCGTGCCCTTCCTACGCGTGCGGAGGAACGAGCCGGCCGGCTTCCTGCGGTCCGTGGACATCACGGCAGCGCCCCTGCCTGGCACCTTCAACGGCTTTAACGAGGCCGGCGTCTTCATCTCGACGAACGAGGCCTTCCCGGTCGCAAAGGACGTCCGCGGGCCGGGCCTGCCCGCGTCGGCCATCATCCAGGAGGCGCTGGAGGCAGCGAACACGACCCAGGAGGCCATCGACGTGTTCAAGCGGCTCCCGCGGGGGTCGTGCAACATCGTCACGATCGCCGACCGGCGCGGCGAGCTCGTCTCGCTCGAGTACACGAGCAAGGAGATCCACGAGGTCACGCCCGGGAAGGACGAAGCGTTCCTCGTCGCGACGAACCACTACATCACTCCGGCGCTCGCGGCCATCGACCTGCCACTCGACGCCGTGTTCGGCAAGAAGTCGCCGCGTTCGCTGCGCGGGACGTGCATCAACAAGACGAGTGTAACCCGCCGCGGGACTGCGAAGGCATGGCTCGAAGGAAAAGCAGTGAACCCGGGTTCGATCACGACCGATGACTTGCAATCCTTGCTACGTGACCACTCTGCAAACGCTGGAACGGGCGGAATGGAGACGATCTGCCACCACGACCCGGAGAACATCTCTGCGGCGTCGATGGTCATAGACCTGGCGGCTCGCGAGATGTGGGCGTGCTTCGGCCTGCCGTGCGAGCACGCGTACGAGAAGACCGCCATCGAGGGCTGACCACCACCATGGGGGAAGCGAGGCATCCGAAACCACGGGAACCACGGGGGCAGAAGGCGAGGGCCGGGCTCGCCGTCTTCTACAACCCATACGAGGCCGGGGCTGCCGGGGCCGCTAAAGTGCTCGAGGAAAGCCTGGCCTTCCTCGAGGCCGGCTCGTTCTCCATCGAACCAGCCCCCGCGATGGTTCACGACATCGCCACGGCTCGCCAGGCCGGGAAGTTCTTCAACGATAGGGGGCTCCGCGTCATCATCGTGCACCTCGCCACCTGGGCGGGCGACGACTCGCTCGTCGAGCTGGAATCGTGGCTGGAAGGCCCCCGCGCGATAATTCTGTGGGCCCTCCGGGACATGAACTCGGGGTCGTTGTGCGGCTGCCAGCAGTTCAACATGGTGAGGTACGAGCTCGAACCCTGCGAGGGTGACATCATCATCGGGCGAGATGCTAAGGCCCTCGAAACGTTCGACAAGCTCGTCCGTGCTTACCATCGCTTGAATGATGGTTCGACGCCGGGTCGAAAATCGGAAGATGAAACCGTCCAGGTGCTTATCAGCGATTTACGACACGTGCGGGTGGGCATCTTCGGCGCGCGCACCCCGGGTATGATGGAAGTCGCTTACGACGAGTTCGGCATCAAGCGCGTCATCGGCCCGTCGATCCACGCGATGCCGGTCGCCGAACTCGAGAGGCGGGCGTCACGGCAACCCGTTCGGGACATGGAGGCAGCCCTGGCCTCCTTTAAAGAGGCGTTCCAGGGGGCCACCATCACGGCGTCGCCGGGGGCTATCGACGTGGCGATGCGCAACTACCTTGCCTTGAAGGAATTGATCGAGGAGCGCGGCCTGGACGCGGTCACGATAGATTGCTACCCCTCTTACATGGGGAGGGCATGCGTCGCATTTTCGGAGCTCGCAGGCGAGGGCATCCCGTGCGCGTGCGAGGCCGACGTGCACGCGGCCATCCTGGCATGGATCCTGCAGCGGTTGTCGGGCGGGCCGACGAACCACATCGATACGCTGGACGTCGATCCCGATCGCAACACCCTCACGGGCGGGCATTGTGGCTCTTGTTCGATTCGGCTCGCACGGCCGGGATCCGCCACCGTCGCCCCCGTCAGGCTCGCGAACGAAGGCGCTTGCGTCGTGTTCCCTCAAGGGGAAGGCCCGGTCACGCTGGCCAACCTCGTCGGGCGGGAATCCACGTTCCGGGCGTGCGTCATCACGGGCACGGCCGTCGAGAGCGGGTTGGTCTTCCCTGGAAACCCGGTCGTGATCAAGCTCGACGTGCCCGTGGGCGAGTTCCTCGACACGGTTTCGAATTGCGGCCTCGGCCATCACTGGGTCGTCGGCCGGGGGACGCACTACGCCCGCACCCTCGACGAGCTCCTCCGGGCCCTCGGCATCCGTGTCTGCAAGGTTTTGTGATAACGAATGCTCGGTTCAAATCAGATTTAAATTGTTAAACGGACTGATCTCCTCATAAAGCCACACGCGCGATCTTCGCTCACGGGCGCCACCGAACCATGGGAAAGCCGAAAAACGAGTACACGTTCATTCTACTCAGTGGCAGCGCCACGATGGATCAAGAGTCCATCGTCGTCTCACGGGATGACGAAGAGGAGAAGAAGAAGAGGAAGGATAAGGACAAGGACAAGAGGCGGCGAGGAGATCGTCTCTCCCGGTTCGAGGCCGCCATCGAGGCTTGCAAGACCATCGTCCTCACGAAGAAGCGGAACGTGGAAACGGATAAGTTCGGCATCATCGTCTACGACGAGAGGGAATCCCGCCTCGTGATGGAGCTGACGAACAACCACGACCAGCTCATCGCGACGTTCGACGCCCTCCTCGGGAACAAGCACGTCGGGACGAGCACGACGAAGAAGGGCGGGCTCGAGGGCGCCCTCGGGACGAGCATCCAGGAGTTCGCAAAGGCACTTAAATTCGTCGGCAACCTCATGCTGCGCGTGTTCATCCTCACCGACGACATGCACCGGGAGGGGATCAGCACCGAGGAGAAGAAGTACACAGAGATCAGCCGCGACATCGGCGTATACGTGGACGTCTTGTACTTCGGCTCCGACCCGGAGAACGTGGGGGTCGACGCGGACGCGGACGCGGACGGCTTTTTCATGGACGAGCATGCGGCCGATTCCGGCTTGAACTTCCACGAGATCGGCGGCGGGGGGCCGCTCTCCACGGAGGACCGGTCGCTGCTGGAAGATCAAGGCCTGCTCATTCCCGGCTTGAAACCGATGCAGAAGGCGGGAGGCCAGAGCACCCTCCCCGTGAAGCGGAAGCGGATGCATAAGGATATCCGCATGATCGCCGACCTCACCGACGGTATGTTCTACAACACCGACCAGAACACGTCGATCGTTAACAAGTGGGCGCGCAAGCTCGGCGACATCAAGGACCTGGAAGAAGGGTTGGACGTGTTCGAGTCCCCGCCCGTGCGCCGGAAGCGGCTCATGGCAGCGATCGCCGAGCAGCTGCAGGCGCTCGACGTGACGGACATCCAGGCGATCGCCCAGGGCAAGTCCCAGATAAAGTGCAACATCTGCTTCAAGAAGGACAACCCGACCACGCTCCGTCGCTGCTCCTACTGCAACCGGGAGATGCACTTGAGCTGCGTCATGAAGTGGGCCGAGCAGGATCAGGACAAGGAGGAGTCCTTCATATTCCGCTGCCCGTTCTGCTTCCACCTGCTCAAGGTCGACCCGAGCATCACGAAGCTCATGGACCTGCAGACGATGCGGGCGAACGTGGCGAAGATGCAGGAATCCAAGGCTGCCGGAAAGCCCCGGGAGGCATCGGCGATCTGCCTGCAGCCGGAGGAGATCCTCTCGGTGTTCGACCCCTGCAACGTGTGCGGCTCGTTGCTCGAGCCCGAGGACTGCGTCTACCAGTGCTCCAACTGCAAGGCGGTGTACCACAACCGGTGCTTCAACGCCACGCAAGAGAAGCCCGGCGAGTTCTTCTGCCGCAAGTGCGGCTACAAGTTCTTGCACATCGATCCGCCAAGCCGGTAACCATCACGCTCCTTCTCGTTACATCCCTTCGTGCAAGTGTTTTCAAACGGGGATCCTTTATCCTCAAAGAACGGTTGTCCAAGCGAACCAACTTACAGATCAAGACTTGGTTCTCGTCGGATTTAAACTGAAAAGCCTCGATGACCTATGCCCACCACTGAAGACCGGATCGCCGACCTCGAGGCGCTACTGAAGGCGACCATCCCCAACAAGCATACGATGAAGAGCATCCTCACGCTCCGGGCGAATATCGCCAAGTTACGGAGGGAACTAGTGAAGGAGATCAGCTCGAAAGGTGGTGGTGGTACCGGCTTCTCGATCAAGAAGACCGGGGACGCGCAAGTCGGGTTCATCGGGTTCCCGTCGACTGGCAAGTCGACGCTGCTCAACCTCCTGACCGGCGGCGACACGGACTCGAAGGTCGCGGCGTACGACTTCACGACCGTCGACTGCATCCCCGGCATGATGGACCACCAGAAGATCAGGATCCAGCTGCTCGACTTGCCCGGCATCATCCTGGGCGCGTCGCGCGGGAAGGGAAGGGGCCGGGAGATCCTGGCCGTGCTGCGCACCGTCGACGGCATCATGATCATCGTCGATTTCGACTACGAGGGAAAGATCAACCTCGATCGCCTCAAGATCATCAAGCAAGAGCTCTACAACATCGGCATCAGGATGAACCGCAAGCCGCCGAACATCGCCATCAAGTACACGCACAAGGGCGGTGTTGGCATGTCCAGCGGGGTCAAGCTGACCCAGATCACCCCGGACTACGTCAAGACCATCCTCTCCGAGTACAACATCACGAACGCGCACCTCACGTTCTACGAGGACTCCTCGCCCGACGACTTGATCGACACGATCCTGGGGAACTGCATCTACGTGCCCGCCTTCATCGTCGTGAACAAGATCGACATCGCCGCCCCCGAGGAGGTCACCAGGCTGCCCGGGCTGCTCAAGGGGGAGGACTGGATCGTGGTGTCTGGCATAACCCGGTACAACATCGATGCCCTCCGGGAGAAGCTCGTCGCGAAGCTCGATCTCATGCGCGTGTACCTCAAGCCCCGCGACAAGGAGCCCGACATGGAGAAGCCCATGATCCTCAAGAACCGGTCGACGGTCAGTGACGCTTGCAACAAGATCCACAAGGACTTCAGGCGCAACTTCCGGTTCGCGAAGGTCTGGGGCAAGAGCGCCAAGCACCCCGGCCAGGTCGTGCACTTGTCACACGTGCTGCAAGACGGGGACGTGCTGACGATATTCCTGCGCGGCTAGAGGCTCAGTGTAAGCCGGCGCGAATGTTAAAAAAAAGGGTAACATTGTCATTCCCGTCGATAACCACTCTCGTCTCGGATTCGTGGGTTTCCACCAACCCGAGGGGCATGAACAGAATAGTGATTGAGTCTCTATGTCTTCTCAAAAGATCGAGGACTTGGAGGACGACTTTAACGTCCTCACGAAGGAGATCGCCGACGCGCGGGCCAAGCGTGACGAGTTCAACGGCACGACGCAAGAACTGATCCACATGATCAAGGATCACAGCGCCAAGATCAAGGAACACCTCAAGAAGGCCCAGGAACTGAAGGAAAAGCGAGACTCCTTTAACGAGAACGTCCAGGCGGCGAAGAACAACCGGCTCACCACGCAAATCGCCCTGGAGGAGCTACGGAAGAAGCTCAACGAGATCAAGGACAAGAACAAGGACGTGCCCCAGATCACGAGGGACCAGCAGGCGCAGATCAAGAAATTACGCAGCGCGGTTCGCGCCAGGAACATGGAGATCGAAACCGCCCCGAACTTGAGCACGCACGACGAGGATCGCTTGATAAAGGAGATCGAGGAGCTCGAGTCCAAGCTCGGCGAGCTCACCAAGGGAAGTGAAACGCGCAAGGAATACGGCAAGGTCATCGCCCAGTTCCCCGCGTACAAGCAGCAGCTGCGGAAGTACCACGACGAGGTCATCGTGAACTCCCAGGAGTCACAGAAGTTCCACGAGCTCATGCTCAAGGAATACCAGGCCGTCGATTCGTTGCGCGAGAAGATCACGACGCTGGAGAAGGAGCTGAACGACAACCGCAAGAAGGCGGATCAGTACCACGCCCAGCTGCTCGGCTACTACAAGAAGCGCGATGGCATGCGCGATGAGATCATGACCACGCAGCGGGAGATCCGCGTGCAGCGCCGCAAGGAGCGCGGGAACGTCGCGGTCCTGCTCCGACGGCTGGCGAAGGAGCGCATGGAGCGCGGGGAGAAGCTCGACTACATCGAGTTCCGCTTGCTACTTGAAAAGGGCGAGGTCGAGTCCGACGACGACGAGGAGTCGCCCGACGCGGCCAACGTCGCCACGCATTAGGATCTCGTTTTCGCCGTTAGGCCTCCCTCCCGTTTTCCCGCATCGCCTTTTTCGTCGCAGCCACCGCCCTGGCCTTCCGCCCGGCGTGGCCTTCGACCGGTAACGATTAATACCGAGATGGCCATTGATCTCCTCGAGATCCATGCCGGCGCTGCAACCTCGCGACTACCAGGAGAACGCGCGAGACCAGATCATCGCGAAGATCGACGATGGCATCCGGAAGGTCATCTGCTACCTCCCCACCGGCATGGGAAAGACCCTCATTGCCATCATCACGATCCAGCAACTGGTCGAGAACCAGTACATCGAGCCAGAAGACAAGGTGCTGTTCCTCGTGGGCGACCGGAAGCTGAAGCACCAGTTGCACGATATGGCCTCCAGCGCGGGCCTCGGCAACTACGGCAACTTGTTCATCCTCCCGGAAGGGCAAGATTACCCGGCCTACCTCGTGCGCCAGCACGCGGCGATGTCGCGCTTCATCTTCGCAACGCCCGTCCTGTTCACCAACGCCGTCATCGCGCGGTCTGCGGCGACCCAGAAACTCGATAAATCGATACTGCAGCAGATCAAGGTCGTCATCATCGACGAGGTGCTCGACGTGCTCGCGCAATCGTACGGCAAGAAGCGTACGAAGGAGGAGACGCTCTCGTACATCAAGAAGATGTTCAACGTCGACGACTACGACGCGTTCTTGCAAGACATGGCGCGACGCTACGAGATCCAGCCCCAGCAAGTAGAGGTGCTGTTGGAAAAGGAGTTCTCGCCCCGGTACTACCGTATGAATGCCATGTTCGAGCCGGTGCTGACCCTGCTACGGATCCTCGACCCGAATGCTGGCGTGATCACGGTCGGCCTCACGGCGTCGGTCACGCAGCAAGCCAAGCGGGAGATCCTCATCGAGCGCCTCGGCGGGGGTGAAACCGTCGCCGAGATCGTTCCCACGGGCGAAGATTACGAGAACTACCGTCCTTCCATCACCCTCAAGAAGATCCGCGTCATCGACGACGAGATATCAAAGCTGGACGCCCTGATCCAGGATCTCAAGTCATCCGCCCTGGCCACGATCAGGAAGGCTTACAAGGACGCCACGAACAACCCCGACCTGCCCAGCGACCGCATCCTCCTGTTCGTGACCGAGTTCCTCGCCAAGAAGGACCTGCGAGACCGGATCGTGGCGCGGCTCAAGCAACGCGGCATGGCGCAGGGGGACATCGACGAGACCATGAAGCGGTACACGACCACCTCGTCGGCATACCTGCTGCTCACCGTCGGGCGGCAGAAACTGCTCGAGGACACGATACTGTCATTCCACAAGTTCGTCAAGGGCGTGAAGAACTCGTTCTTGACAGGAACCGACGCGTTCAAGCAAATCGACGCCCTGATCACGGCGCGGATGGACGTGCTGCAGAAGGACAAGTCGATGCTGTCCGAGAAGGACAAGAAACTGATCTACTGGGCGAACCGGCTCGCCACGACCGAGGGCAAGAAGATACTGGTCATGGCCCGCTTCGTGAACATGGTCGAACACATCCACCAGATCCTCAACGATCCCGCAAACGGCGGCGTTCCAGCCGTGCTCGTGCACGGGAAAATGAGCGGGGAGCAGCAGCACGAGCAGATAATGCGGTTCAAGACGTCGGACGACATCAAGGTCCTCGTCGCGAGCGAGCGGCTCATCGAGAAGGGAACCGACCTCCCGGAGGCGGATATCGCGTTCTATTACGGGTCCACGATCTCGCTCGAGCGATACGAGCAGAGCCTCGGCCGCATCCGGTCGACCGTGCTGCACGAGAAGACAGCGTACACGATCTCATACAACTTGACCGTCGAGGCCGAGAAGAGCGCAAAGCGCGACGCGGCGTTCATCGAACTGCTCGAGCGGGGCTCGAAGAAGGGGCTCATCGTGTCCATGAGCGAGGGCGCCGAGTGAAGTTTTTATAACCGTTTTATTTTTGTAGTACCAGTGGGAAGCATTCGCGCGGCGCTCCGCGACATATCTTTTTCAAGGATGCAAGCGCCACGTTGCTGAAAACCAATCGAAACAAATGGTTATTCGTTACCCCGCTGCGCGCGGGTTATGTGAACGAAGCGTGATCATCGATGGTGACATCCAAGATCTTGTTTATGGGTCCCCCGGCAGCTGGCAAGACGACGTTGCGGAGATTTCTCTTTGAAGGCGTTCCAGCACTAGAATTGCTCGAGCATCCGGAGACGCCGACCGTCGGGTTGAAGTACAACGCGTACGCGTACGTGTCGACGAAGCGGGCGGAGAAGGACAAGAAGGCCAAGAAGGCGGAGGTCGTTCCGATCTCGTTGAGTGTCGTGGACTCGGCCGGCCAGAACCTCGACGAGTGGCTGAACGAGCGCAAAGATCGCGTGTTCCCTGGCGCCGACGTGATTTTCTTCATATTTGACGTGAGCGAGTGGCTGCAAGAAGACAATAAGAAGAGTTTGAGCGAGTTAATCATGCGCATCTATAACACGCGGCTGGAGCTCGCTCCTGAGAGCAGCTTTTACATCGTGGGCCACAAGTTCGACAAGATCCCCGAGGGAAAGACCTACCGCGACGCGATGGCCAAGCGCATCAAGCGCGAGCTGAACGATTACATCTTCGACAAGATGCTGAAGTACTTGGACTTCGACATCTATCTCACGAGCATCCAGGAGGAGTTCGCCGACGAGACCTTCCTCACGCTCATCAACCTCACGACCGACTTGCTCTCGCGCGCCGCGGCGCCCAAGTGAGGCCGGTGAACAGCGTCGGGTTCCGGTCGGCACGCAACTTGGCCATTTTCATCCTGGTGATCTTTATCAATCAACGGGTCGATGGAAACACCGCCTTCTCGGGCCGTTCCCGGAACACGTGGCACGGCCGCCGCCCCCTTTCCCAGTTGCCGCCTCCAAGCCCCGCGCGCCGTCGATGAGAGGGGGAGACCTTTATCTGATGCCGCGCCGAACATAGCAGCATGTCATCATTCGAGGAGAAGTACCGCAGAGCGAGGGAGGCGGAGGCGCGCCGGGGCACCGAGGCCAACCTGGATCCTGTCGAGGCTCAGAAGCAGCACGACAAGGCGGATTACTTGTTCACCATAGCCGTCGCCAAGAAGATCTTCGACTACAACGTCCGTCACGAGCTCATCGAGGACTTCAAGACCCTGTCGCTGGCGGAGAAGAAGGACTTTCTCAGGCGGGAGTACGGCGTGGATCCGGATGCCGAGATGGTGGATCTCAAGCCGGCCGAGCTCAAGTACCAGCAATACGACGAGTCCAAGCGCGACTTGAAGGTGCCCGTGTGCCGCAAGTGCGGGAAGCCGCACAACCCGTTCGAGACGTGCTTCGGGTAGTCCGTGCCCTTGCCTTTCTTATTCTTCGGATCCAGCGTTCCCCGCGTGGGTGGATGAACGTGGGAACCAATAGAGCGAACATCAAGTGAAAAAAAGAAGTATCTGGAAGTTCTTACATCATTCCGGGCATCCCGCCCATGCCACCCATGCCGCCCATGCCGCCCATGCCTCCTGGGCCGCCTGGCGGGGCGGCGCTCTTCTGGGCGGCTATCACGTCGTCGATGCGCAGGAGGAGGATCGCGCATTCCGATGCGCTCTTGATCGCCTGCTTCTTGACGAGCGCGGGCTCGATGACGGCCTCGCCCAACATGTCCACCACGTGTTCAGCATCGCTGAGCACGCTCACGCCGACGTTTGACTTCCCGCTGCCGTGCGCGCTGCGGAGCTTCATGAGGATGTCGATCTGGTCGAGGCCCGCGTTCTCCGCGAGGGTCTTGGGGATGATCTCGATCGCGTCGGCGAAGGCCTTGACCGCGAGCTGCTCGCGGCCGGACATCGTGTCGGCGAAGGATCGCAAGCCCATGGCGATCTCCATCTCGACCGCGCCACCACCCACGACCACGGCGTTCTCCACCACGACGTCCTTCACGACGCACAGGCCGTCGTGCAGGGAGCGATCGCTCTCGTCCGCGATCTGGTCGGACCCGCCGCGTACCATGATGACAACGGACTTGGGGTTCTTGCACTGCTCGACGAAGACCATGTAGTCGTCGAGCACCTTGCGCTCCTCGACGAGCCCGGCGTTGCCGAGGTCTGCCGCCGAGAGATCCTTGAGGCGGGTGATGATATTGCCGCCCGTCGCGCGTGCCAGCTTGTCCATATCGGACTTCTTGATGCGGCGCACCGCCATGATACCCTTCTTCGCGAGGAAGTGCTGCGCGAGGTCGTCGATGCCCTTCTGGCAGAAGACCGCGTTCGCGCCCGACTTGGCGATCGTTTCAACCATGTCCTGCAGCATCTTCTGCTCCTGGTCGAGGAACAGCTGCATCTGCTCGGGGGAGTTGATCTGGAGCTTGGCGTCGAACTCGGTCTTCTCGATCTCGAGGGCGGTCTCGAGCAATGCGATCTTCGCGTCCTTGAGCAGCTTGGGCATGCCGGAGTGCACGACCTCCTTGTCGAGGATGATGCCCTCGATGAGGCGGGTCTGCTCCACGCCCTCGCCCTTCTTCTTGAGGATCTGGATGTTGTCGAGGTCGACGCTGTAGCCCGTCGCGCCCTTCTCGGCGACGGCCTTGATCGCCTTGACGGCGATGTCGGCGAGCATCGCCCGGCTCTCGACCACCGACTTCGTGCCCATGGTCGTCATGGCGACCTTTTTCAGCATCTCCACGTCGTCGATTGACGCCTTGATCGAGACCTTCTCGATGATCTTCAGGGCCTCGTCGGCCGCCTTGCGGTACCCCTCGGTGATGACCGTCGGGTGGATCTTCTGCTCGAGCAACTTCGCCGCCTGCTTGAGGAGCTCGCCGGTGACTATGACCGACGTGGTCGTACCGTCACCCGTCTCCTCGTCCTGGGTCTTGGAAACCTCCACCATCATCTTCGCGGCGGGGTGCTGGACGTCGATCTCCTTCATGATGGTCGCACCATCGTTCGTGATGACCACGTCGCCGAATTGGTCGACGAGCATCTTGTCGAGCCCGAGAGGGCCCAGGCTGGTGCGTACGGAGTCTGCTATGACGCGTGCAGCGTTGATGTTCTGCTGGATGGCGTCCTTTCCTTTGCTGCGTTCCGTCCCTTCCTTCAAGATGAGGATGGGCTGTCCGGCTAAATTTATGGCCATTTCGCACACCTTTTTCTCAGATCTTCATCGAAAGCTCTTCACAATGCGAGTTCTCTTCTTAGCACAAAACACATCGTTTTTTGTCGATATGAGTCACCTAAGCCTCCTCAAAAAAAAAGGTTTTCGCGATTTAGACTTCTATAAATACCATCCTTTATGATCGAGCGGAGCGTTGTCTGAATTCTTTTTACCATTAATTATGTGATTCACCCCGATTTATTGGTTTCCATCAAGCTGACCATATCCATCGCGCCTATTCTTAAGGATTCATACCAACGGGAGATAAATACGAGTAAAACCGTCAATGAGATCATCATAAGATCTCTATGTAATCGTATAAATCATAAATGACCTAAATATTACAACCCTCGTTAATGAATAAGAACTGCGGCATACCTCCTATAAAGGGCTCGGTGAAAAGAGAAACGGCTAAAGAGAAACCGACTCTTCTTTATTATACAGCGACCAAGGCGATGCGCGTGCTGCCCGGGGCGACGTGGAGCGCCGAGTCGAGTCCGGCCCGGAGGCTGGAGAGCACCTTGTCCTTCGCGAATTTCTTGAGCATCTTCTCCTCCCAGACATCCCCCCCGCCCCCCTCGTAGTTCACGCGGGCGATGAACAAGCGGCTCCGGTCTGGGATCGCGCCCGTCGGCGCGACGTCCTTCCCCCGGTAGAACACCTCGATCCGCTGCACGAGGTTGGGCTCCATCTCCCCCCAACTGCCATCGACGATGCTCCTGCTATAGAAGTGCGGGAAGGCTTTCTTGCTGCGGACTCGGTAGGGTATCTCGATCGGCCACCCGTTGTTACGCTCAAACTCGGGGAATATCAGCATCGTGCTGTCGATGTCGCCTGGGTTGTCGCCTTCCTCCATCGTGTCGATGGCCGCGTCGAGGCGTGCACGCTCCTTGCCTTCGATGATGCCCACGCCCGCAAGCACCGCCGCGACCGCGTGCAGCTCCTTGCGTGCCGGGAGCAAGTAGGGGAAGGTCTCGCTCTGGGCGACGTATATGACGCCGTGGATGTCGTATCCCATGGTTCCCGCCACCGACCGCCGTTCGTCACTCGGCCGTGATACCATCACGGCGCGGGAGCATAAAAAGCCCCGGCCCTCCTCCTCGAGATGACGAGGAGGAGGATGATGAATGATCGTCAAGGCGAGGCCATCATCGTGGGGGTCTTGCGGGAAAAAGGGAAGGAGGAAGGACCTCGGCATGAAGGACAAGGGCTCGAAGAAGACCCAGGAGTCCAGATTGAGCGCGATGGATGGCGCTATTCGTGGCATGCAAAAAACACTCGAGCAGCTCGCTACCCACACGCGGCCAACCGGGGCGTGGATCGCCAAGACCATCGGCGAGGAGGGCGAGTTCAAGCTGCTATGCGAGAGCGGCTCGAAGAACTTCGACGCGGCAGCGATGCAAGCCGTCACCGACATCGCCTTGAGCCTCGGCGGCATGTTGGATCGCCTCGGTCTCAAAGGCTGCAAGATCCTCCGCGAGAACAACATCAACGCCCGCCGCCTCGGCGCGTCGAAATACATCCCCCGCCAGCCGGATACGCTCGGAGTCGGCGAGGTGGAGCAGGCCGGCACCGGGGTCGCCTTCCAGGAACAGGTCGCCATCGGGGACGCGAAGTACTACTCGTCCGTCGCGGAGATGATCCAGCAGATCGCGGGCTGGGTCGCGGCTGCCTTGCAAGACGCCGCCACCTCACCCTACACGAGCAAGCTCTTCTTGAGCGTCTTCTCCAAGCTGTCGCCCCAGCTCGTCGACTACGTGGCCGAGAACATCGTGGGCCGGACGCAAGGGATCGTCAACTCGCGCACGAAGGTGCATCTCGCGACCCGCCAGGCAGACGGGAGCCTCGCCCTCCTCTCGACGACGAGGAACTCCATCGACTTGACGGTGCAAGGCGAGCTCGTCAAGTTCTTCGACCAACTAGTCAAGCTGACCAAGGGCCAGGCCCAGGAAGCGTCCATCGAATTCAGCTACCGCGATAGCACCGGAGCCGTGGGCAAGCAAGCGTTCTCCATCAGCACGCCCTCCGACCTCGGCTTCACCTCGTGGGGCGAGGTGACCACAGCCAGCGCACTCCACTGGCTTCGATCGCAGGGCATGAACCTCGAGAACCAGGGCTTCAGTGTGCTCGGCGTGAAGGGAGCGGGGCACGTCGAGATGACGAACACCGGCACGAAGTGGATCGCCGAATGGGTCGCCACGCCAGGCACCGAGGAATACGCGGAGATCCCGACGTCCACCTCCTCGGACAGCGAGGTCATGGCTTTCTTGAACGCGCCCGACAAGCTGCTCGTCCGGTTCACCGAGGGCCAGACACCGTACCTCGTCACGGACGTTGACGCGAGCAAGATCGCCGACTTCCAGATCGAGGCCAACCGGCGCGTGTCTTTCACGCTGTGCAACCCGTCCTTCGAGGACGCCACGATGACGGCGGCCATGCAGCAGATCGCCCCGCACGTCCAGCCCCAGGTGCAAGAGGCCCGGGCGAGGTTCGCGGGCTTATGGTCGAGGATCCAGCATGCCCATCTCGTGGCGTACCGCCACGGACGGTACTCGGTAGACGAGATGGCGGCGCGCCTCAACGAGCTGCCCGGCGTGCACCACACAAGCGGCGGCTTAAGCACGGCCGGCTACACGATCTCCGTGTTCTTCAGCGCCGACGAGAGCAAGGGGGTTGATATCACGTTCGCCACGCACAAGTCCAGGGGCGAGAATGCACCTTTCTTCGTCGTCCGCGCCCGGCCCGGCACGCACGTCCCGACGGCGCTGTCGACGGCGCTCGTCTTCGACGGCCGCTACCCGGTCACGCTGGAGGGACGGCAACTCCCGCCCACCTTCACGACCGAGGCGCAGCGCACCCGATGGGGCTTCGACGAGGCCACGCGCGCCATCAAGGCCTTGCACGCGCTCGACGCGGTCGGTCCTGGCGGCTGGTCGTCCACCCAGTGGGCGTGGCAGACGGGCCCGTGGTCGCAACACATGGGCGAGTTCCGTGCCACGTACGTGGCCTTCGTCAGCCAGCTCGATTACCTCGTGAACCACCCGTCGAAGCAGCAAGGCGCCCCCCGGTACCGGTTCGACCCGGAGAGCGTGTCTTTCGGCCCGAATGCCCAGCAGATCATCGTCCCATACTCGGTCGACTACCCGGCCGTCCCCGGCGTGTGGGACGGCGCCACGCTCGACGCGGTGGCGGTCATCGACCTCTTCACGGGCGAGGCAGCGATCTACCTCGGCGCCGTCGGCGGCACCGTACTCGCATCCGGGACGGCCGTGTCCCCTGCCGACATCCGCGCGTCGTTCGATCCCCAGCGGCTCGGCCGCGTGGAAGGATTTGCCTCTGTACTCGCCGCAGATCTTTATAAAGCCCAAGATAATAATGGTGGTGAATATAGAGCCCAATGGGTTCCCGATTTTCTTGACCCTAGATTGCCTCCACCCGTTGCTGGAAACCTAATCTTAGCTTTACACCTCCAGATTATGACACCCTCCGGAGCAGTTGATATGGTTTATAGTGCAGAATTGTCGAGAGCTCCTCTGATTGACAGTCAAATTATTATCAGACGATACGATACTACCATAGGGGCATGGATCGACACAGGAAGCACCGAATATCGTCAAGCAGCTGGGGTTTTACAAAGATACGCGCAAGCATATGTATCTCTAGCGAGCAATGGTTACACAGTTATTGATAGAACTACTGTCTGTGATTCCATAGATCCCGATGGTAATACGATTTTAGGGAATGATGGAAACGCCATAATTCGGATTCTAGTGATAAAGGACATCTATGATGATCAAATCGCAGTAATCAGAAGGGATCACCATGGTTATGAGTGCGATGTTGCTATCGCCGGATCTAGTGGTGCTTTATCATCAATGACTCTTCGATCTACCGATATTTTCTTGTTGACTAAGCAGATAACCAACTTCCAGCGCTGTGTAAGCATGGTGACTCAGAGATTTATTCCGTCTGGAACAAATCCTTATTGGAGTGCGCACATCTCGATTACTGCTTGTACTTTAGGAATTAATCCTGCTGGTTGTCGAACCGGTATTGTAGGAGGGTTAATGCGATTAGAACGAAGTAATACACTATTAATGGATCTGGATGGGAATGTTCACGTTTCTACTTTTGAGATGGATATTCCTTTTGTATTCGAGTTATTGAATGAGCGTATTGGGATTGGTGAAATCATACCTCCAGGAATTGTTGAAGCAGGCTGGATTGACGAGAAAGGAACCTTATTCGGAGCGCGGCTTCGTAAGACAATTGATAAGATAGCTGAGACTCCTAATAACCCATACATACTTATCCCGGGAAGTATTGTTCTTACTCGTCCTTCGGTACAAAATGGAAGGGCTCAGATTGCTTTTGATGCCTTACAGATAGCAGATAGTGGAGAACCTATTAGTGTGATCACCTTTTCACTTTCCTCTGGAACTTATGCAGCTGCGATGGCTGACTGCGGTTTTTCAATCGTCTCACTGAGAGTTGGTAATGGAGAAGGCGTACGTTCCTCCCCCGTTGAAGTAGTTCAAGGGAGACAAAATGAAGGAAGATGGACTGAACTCGATCAGATTAGTACTCGACTCACAACACTCGCAGAATTTTCTACTCTACTCTATTCTAAGGATCAAAATGGTGAAATTGAGGTGAAGCCATGCCGATTACGCGTTGTCAATAATGACAAGAATTACCCTAATGAGCCTCCCCCTGATTGGTCTGTTGATATGATTGCCTTGGTTATAAAGGACTCGAGTGTTACACCAAATACGACTCTATGGACTATTCGCTTCGACAGCCTCTCGACCACAGCAGTATTCTCATATCATGGTGACAAGATTAAGCAATGGACATTTTTTGACCAAAATGTACCCTCGACGTCCTTGTACTATTTTATCAATAATATCCTAGTTCTTCCGCCTTGAACCGACTTGCACTTGCATTTTTTATCTTGTCACCATCACCATGACCCGACTCTCCATCGAGTGGGCGCGTGCACACGCTGGTCGGCCGCGAAGCCTTGAGCATCTATAAATACCTAGGGAGAATACTTGCTTCGTCTAATCAAATGGAATGGCGGGGAAACCGTTCGGCTATCAGAGAAGTCGGGATATAGACAGACTGCACGAAACCACGAGTGATGAACATGAGAGGGCTGCCGGTCAAGGTACCGCCCGTCAAGGGCCTCGATGCTACGATGCTGCAGAAGATCGCCAGCACCGTCGAGGAGACCTCGAATAGCATCTGCAATAGCCTCTTGGAAGGCATACCCATCGAGGAGGCATTGAAGGAAGCCGTTGAATCCCACGTGAAGTCCGAGATCGCGAACGCGGTGATGCAGCAGTTAGAACCGCTGCTCGGAGATGAGGTGTTGAAGCAGCTTGCCAGCGTCGCGGTCGGCAAAGCGGTCGACAAGGCATGGGACAAGATAAAGCAGGAGATCCAGAGACGACGCGATCAGCCCTCGGGCACTGAGCCCACGCCTGACGTGCAGGCCCAGCAAGCCTACCCGACTGGCGTGCAAGCCCAGCAAGCCTACCCGGCTGGCGTGCAAGCCCAGCAGTCGTTCCCTGAACGTGCTGCTCCGCTCGTCTATGGTCGGCCGGCCTCCCAGCCCGGCCACCAAAGTTATCCAGGTGGGCCACCGGGCACGGAGGCGCAGAAGGACTACTTGAACCTGGCGAAGGTATACCGTAGTTGTGGCAACTCGATCGGGGCGGGCTTGATCTCCGTCGCGGGGTATGTCGGGGGGCCCATGCTCATGATTGTCCTTCCATCCTCGTTGTTCTACGACGCGTACTGGAGCATCTTCATCTTCATCACCATGGCGATGTGCTCCACGGGCCTCGCCTTCACCTGCATCCTCATCGTGCAGCTGAACAAGGCGAGCAAGAACCAGGGCCAGCCGCTGCTCGCCACGCACATGCGGTTCTTGATAGCGGCGCTGGCCATCACCACGACCGTCGCCACCTGGTGCCTGTTCTGGGCCTTCACGGCAATGTATTACAGGTACGACCCGTATCACGGGTACTTCGAGATACGCCTCTGGCCGTTTATGCCGTCGAACGTGGAAGATTGGCTCAAGATCATGCTCGCAGCCATCCCCGCCCTCGGCTTCGCCATCGCCTTCCTTCCCGTCGTCAACAAACAGATGCAGGCGATCAAGCCGTTCTTCCCCCCGAGCCGGAACCAGTGGTTCCCCTCCCCCGGGCACGAGGGCGTCAAGTGGGCGACCATCTCGGCGAAGCTCGGCTGGATCGCGGCGCTCAGCGCCGTGTTCGTGCCGATCTTCATAACTTACATCACGTTCCGGAGCTATTCCGACCCGCTCGCCAGCTTCTTGTTCCCCTACATGGTGACGGGCATGGTCGCCTCATCGATCTCCGCGGGCGGACATACTTTTGCGGCGGTGGTGGCCGGCGTGAAGTCGCAGTTCAAGTTCGCGCGCGGGTTCATCGGGTTGTTCCGGGAGCAGGCCGGCCTCCCCCCGCTCCCCGAGGGATACCGCATCCCCCCGGGCCTGCTCACCCGGCCCGCCTTCTTCTCGCCAAACGAGGCGGATATGTACCCGGCCGGCCTGTATGGCTACCACCGGGGCCGGGGCTATCCCCCCGGCGATGTCGGCTATGTGGAGCAAGCGCCCGCGCGGGTCACCTACCAGGGCCCGGCGAGCAGGCCGACCACCTGGGGGACGCAAGGCCCCGTACCTGCCGGACCATCGTACGCGCAGCCCACAGCACGGCCCAGCCCACCCCCCGAAGCAGCGGCGCCGCAGGTGCCGCAGGTGCCGCACAAGACCGTCGTGCAGCCCGAGTGGATGGCTCCGCTACCCGATGACCCGCGGGTGGCAGCGGCACCGGGGGGATCCCCCGCCGGCCCTCCAGGGCCCTCGCCCCCGGGGCCCGTTCAACCCCCGGAGGGCGAGCAGCCCGGCGGCGCCGGGAAGGACGAGGCGAGGGACGAGGCGAGGGACGAGGCGAGGGACGAGGCGAGGGACGAGGAGCTCACGCTCGACTTCGAGGACGTCGAATAGGCCTCATCATCGCCTCCCGCCAGATGCTTTTTTTTCCCTCGATTCCCTCTCCCCGTCAGAAGTGCCCCCCCGTGATCTCCGACGCCAACCTGAAGCCGTTGCTCGTGATTTATATCGGCGCGTTCGCCCCGCCGATGATCAAACACGTCAAGAACCGGTACATCCTCCATCGTGACAGCGTGAGCAACATCGAGCGGAAGATTCTCGTCAACTTCGTGAATTTCAAGAAGGAAAAGGTCGGGATCAAGCCGTCCCCGAAGGAGATCGTCGTGTCGCTCTACAACACGTTGAAGCTCGTGGCGGAGCACGTGCTCGCACTGCACAAGGAGCGATACGACGAGGCGACCAAGAACTTGTTCACGAACGAGGTCGAGCGGGCATGGGTGCTCAACGCGAAGAAGCCCGTCTCCGACGACATGCACGAGGGCTTGCTGTGGGTCGAAAAGGTGCGTGACGCGTGCGTGGTGGACGGGACGAACCCGGGCGCGTCCGACTTGATCTTGATCGAGAACAAAGTCAAGCACCTCCTGCGGGGCTTCGATCCGGGCGCGCTGCCGCAAGAGGGCGCGGGTCGGTAGAGGCAATCGAGGGATCCACGTTCACGCGCGGTTCGACGCCGCGGTGGCCGTGGCTTCGAGAGCCGTCTCTCCTGGTTCGGCGAACTTGAAGTCGCCGCCCTCGATCTTGATGGCCTTCCCGTGTACGAGGGCATCGGCGACTTTCTTCCGGGCCGCGTTTAAGATGCGCGATATCGTGGGTTGGCTGATCCTCATCAACGCCGCGGCTTCGTTCTGGGACTTGTCCTCGGCATCGATCAAGCGGATGGCCTCGAACTCGACGATCGTGAGCGCATTCGTTGGCAGGCCTTCCATCGCCAGTCCTGCGGGCTTGAAGAGGGCGCGTTCGTTTGGTATGGGCGCGGAGTGGATTATCTTCAGTTTGCGTGGTCTAGGAATCTTGATCACCACGTGGGACTTTTTTCCCACACATCAAAGGGTAGTATGATGATCTAGTCGACAAGGCTTTTTAACCATACCTATTCACTTTGACGGGGTATGGACGGCCTCGCGGGCGTCACAGCGGGGCATTGCACGGAAAGCCACGACTAACGCCGCGCCAGGCGTCACGCGAAGATGAAGACCAAGATAGACACCACGACGATGCTCGCCGCGCCGGCGATGACGAGGGCGAGGTTTTTCTTGGTCTTCGTGTCTGGCCTCGCGTTCTCCTTTAGTGCCTCGTCGGAGAAAGAGACGAACGATGCAATGGCGCTGCCGACCGTCGCGGGGGCATCGATGCCTTGTCTGCCCCGCCGCGAGTAGACGAGGCCTGTGATCGCCGGGACTATCTTCGCAACCGGGTCGGCCTCGTGCACGTTCACGGCCGCCTCGCCGAAGTACCGCTTCGCCAGGGCCACCAACCCCTCGGGCAGGACGAGCTTGAGTAAATATTCGGAAAGGTACTTCTCGAACTTCTTCTTGGTGCAGGCCATGCACTCGTCCTTCCAACCTGGTGCACCCTGGATCTCCGCCTTGGACTTCTCCGTTATGTTGCTCCCGCAAGTTTTGCACTTCGGCATTGATATCACCACGATGGGGTTGGTGGTCGCTGCTAGGTGAGATAACCCGCGAGTATGACGATGATCGAGACGATCCCGACGATGATTGCCCCCGCCAGGCACATCCTCGTGAGGCTGCCCCTGACCCGCGAGGCCAGTGCCTTCTCCAGTTGCTTCACGCGCGCGTCGAAATACCCGACGAACTGCGCGATCGCGTCGCCCGGGGTGGTGGGTGCGGCACCTCCCTCCCCGAGACCCTGTTCGAGCACGGATATCGAGACGAAGTCGGCCACCGCGTCCCTGTCGTCCAGCGACGAGATGGTGCCCCGTGGCAGCGCGAAGTAGCCCTCGGCACGCAGCGCCAGCTCCTTGACCGTG
Source organism: Promethearchaeota archaeon (assembly GCA_016932935.1). Classification (GTDB taxonomy): domain Archaea; phylum Asgardarchaeota; class Lokiarchaeia; order Sigyniarchaeales; family Sigyniarchaeaceae; genus Sigyniarchaeum. The sequence continues at coordinate 39,277 of JAFGBX010000254.1, forward strand.
AAGCTCTCCAGCAAGTAATCCTTCACGTAGGCATCGAACCTCCGCCTCGTGCAAGCCGCGCACTCGCCATCCCAGCCCGGCGCCGCCTCGTACGGGGCCGACGATTCGACCGTGTACTCGCTCGAGCACGTTTTGCAGTGGGGCATATGCGCACTATAAAGGAAACGTGGTCTATATGTCTCCGTGAGATGTCCCACTTCGAACTCACGGCCCAGCTAGAGAGGGAGGAGTACCGCATCTTGAACGCGATAGAGGTCTCGATGCGGAAGTTCGAGTGGGTTCCCATGAAGAACATCACCTTCTATTCCCGCCTCGATGCCGAGCGCGTGCAATTCTGGCTGGACAAGGTGCACAAGCGCGACCTGATACTGCGCCACTCCGGCGGCCTCAAGAACGAGGGGTACGCGCTCAACTCCAAGGGATACGACCTGCTGGCGGCCCGTGCACTCGCCGAAGAGGACGTGGTGCTCTCGATCGGGAACAGCCTCGGCGTCGGAAAGGAGTCGGACGTGTACCAAGGCATCGGCCCGGGCGACGAGTTCCTCGCGCTCAAGTTCCACCGGATCGGCCGCACGTCGTTCCGCAACATCAAGGCGAAGCGGGACTACGTGGCCGGCAAGTTCCACACGAGCTGGCTCTACATGAGCCGCGTCTCGGCGACGCGGGAGGCGGGACACCTGAAGCGACTGAACGAGGTCGGCGCGGACGTCCCCGTCTTGAGGGGCCACAACCGGCACGTCGTGGTCATGAAGCAGTACGACGGGCAGGAGATCCAGGAGTTCGACGATGTCGACGACGCCCAGGGGGTGTTTGAACAAGTCGTCCGGAACGTGAAGAAATGTTACCAAGAAGCGCGCCTCATCCACTGCGACTTGTGCGAGTACAACATCATCTACACGCGGGACAAGCACGTGGTCATCATCGACTGGCCCCAAGCCGTGGCCACGGATCACCCGAACGCCAGACTGCTCTTGAGACGTGACGTCGAGAACGTCTGCAGGTATTTCGGGCGCCTCGGCGTCGAGGCCGATCCAGATGCTGTGACCGCGGAGATCACGGGGCCGGGCGCGGGTCATGCATTTAAGGGCGCACCCCGCGAATGCTGATCATGAAGGCCTCGTTCGGCCATGTGAGCATCACACCGGCAATGGTCGTCGGGCGGCCGCTCGCCGGGTACACGCCGATCCCCAGGTGCACGGGTAAGTACGACGACATCCACGCGCGGGCGGTCTTGATCGAGGACGTCACGCTCGGCAACGTGAACAAGCGATTGCTCCTGATCTCGCTGGACGTGCTCCAGATACCGATGCTGTTTTCCGACTACATCAAGGAACAGATACAAGACGCTTACAAGATCCATCCCAACCAGATCCTGGTTCACGCGATCCACACGCACAAGTCCCTCGACATGTCGGGTATGTTCGCGCGCATATTCAAGAAGAACGGCGAGGACGGCCTCGGCACCGTCATCTGGAACATCATGTTCGGCGCCTACCACGGCGACGACAAGTACAAGGTCTGGATCGCGAGGCGCATCGTCGCCATGGTCGGGGAGATGATCGAGCGGTTGCGCCCCGCGAGGATCGCGTGGACGAAACGGGTCATCGATTCCGACATCATCATCAACCGCCGCCACCCGACCCGCCGGTCGCGCTCGCCGATGGGCATCATTGCCTTCAAAGACGCGAGGGACGGCGAGCTCTTCGGTTTCATCGTCAACTACGGCATGCATCCCACGACCCTCTCGAGGGGCATCACGAAGCTGTCCGCCGACTACCCCGGGCGCCTCGTCCACAAAGTGAGCGAGCTCACCGGCGGGAAGGTTTCGGCGATCTGCTTCACCGCGCCCGCGGGGGACTTGAACCCCGTCACGACTTGCGGCACCGACTTCGAGGCCCTCGAGAAGGACCGGGATCCCGTCTATAACCAGACCGGCACCTACAAGGACACGAAGCGGCTCGGCTACTTCCTAGGCGAGCGGGCGCTGGAGATCGCGAGGGGGATCATTGACAAGGACTACTACGATTCGATCACGTTCAAGAGCTACATGCGGACATTCTGGGTGCCCATGAAGGACTTCAAGAGGTACTTCTCGAAGAGCTGGCTCGGCAACCGGCTCGTGCACATCGTGAAGCGGTACTTCTTGTTCCCAATAGCCTTGCTCCTGGGGGACGCGAACGAGCCCAACTTCCCGGGCTTCGCCGCCAAGCACCGCGGGTTCCGGTGGGTCTGTGCCTACACGCAGATCCAGTACATCCGCGTGGAAGCGTCGGGCGGGGGGGGCCGATCCGGGCTCGCAATCACGGGCGTTCCTGGGGAGCTGTTCGAGGACATCGCCAAGCTGTTCTACGAGAAGACCCCCGCGGGCCCCGACAACACGTTCATCTTCCAAACCTCTAACGACTGGATCGCCTACCTGTTCCCGCTCAGCGAGTACATCATCGGCGGCTACGAGCCCTTCGCGAGCTACTCGTCGATCTGCGGCACGTGGGTGAAGCGCAAGTACCTCCAGCTGCTCGAGGACATCGATCTCGACATCACGGGGGGGTATTTTTAGGGGAGAAAGGACATGTCTGAAGAAGAATTTGCGTCGGTCTCCCACTACCTCGTCGACCACGTCTCCAAGTGGGCGAGAAGCCGGCCGGACGATGTCGCCATCGTCGACGCCGACGAGGGACAGTACATCACCTGGTGCCAGTTCGAGAACGCCGTGAACTTGCGGGCGCTCGAGCTCGCCGGCATGGGCTTCCAGAAGGGGGACGTCATGGTCACGATGCTGCCGTTGCTGCCGGAGCACGTGTTCCTCGAGTATGCGGCGTTCAAGATCGGTATGGTCGTCTGCCCGCTCGACGTGCGATTGAAGGCCAAGGAGGTGGTCTATTGCATCAAGCGCATCGCGGGCGCGCGTCGGATCCTCTACGTCGCGCCCGACGACACGGACAGCGAGGACAAGTACGGGCGGGCGAAGCGGTACGAGTTCAAGCAGATCGCGATGGACGTGAAGAAAGCGTGTCCCTTCGTCGCGGACTTCCTCTTCCTCGGCCCGCAAGAGGACGCGCCGCCCGGCGCGACCGGTATCCTGAACCTCCTCGAGCGTGCCCGGCGCAAGTGGAAGGCCTGCAAGAAGGATCCGGCGCTGTTCAAGGCGGAGATGGACTCGCTGGAGGCCCGGAAGGCGGCGGTCGACTCGGCCAAGGACGGCGCCATGATCATCTTCACGACGGGCAGCACGGGCTTCCCGAAGCCCGCCGTGCTCTCCAACGCGGGCATCGTGTGCCAGAACATGTGCATGCAAAAGGGCTTCGGCATCAAGAGCACCGACCGGCTGCTCTTGAACCTGCCCATGTCCCACGTCGCGGCGCAGACCGTCGGCCTCATGAGCCTCATCTTCGCCGGCGGGATGGCGGTCATCCTCCACGGCTTCAGGGCCGACAAGTCCCTCCAGGCGATCCAGGACTACAAGGTCACGATCTACGGCCAGGTGCCGGCCCTGTTCGCGCTGAGCTGGAGCCTGCCGAACTTCAAGGACTACGACCTCTCCAGCATCCGGCTGGCGCTGTACGGGGCGCAAGGTATGACGAGGAACCAGCTGGAGAAGTTCGTGGAGCTGGCGCCAACCATCTCCACGGGCCTCGGCATGACCGAGATGAGCGGGTTCGTCACGTACCAGCTCGGCGACCGGCTTTCGATCGACGACTTCGTCTCGGGGCTCGGCCACGACTTCCCCATCACGCCTATGAGCGTGCGCGAGCCTATGAACGACGACGGCACGGCCGGTAAGGAGCTCCCCCTGGGCCAGGTCGGCGAGATCTGCTTCTCCGGGCCGCAAGTGTTCCTCGGCTACTTCAAGAACGAGGAAGCCACGCGGAAGGCGATTTCAAAAGAGGGGATCCTCTACACGGGCGACATGGGTTTCGCGGACGAGGCCGGGCTGCACCTGGCCGGCCGCCGCAAGTTCATCTTGAAGCCAAAAGGGTACCAGGTGTACCCCGCCGAGATCGAGAACTTCGTCGCCGAGCGGTTCAAGGACCGGGTCGAGAACATCGGCATCATCGGTATGCCCCACGAGATCTTCTCCGAGGGCATCATCGCCTGCCTGGAGACGAAGCACGGCAAGCGTATAGAGCCGGGCGAGGTCTTCGAGGCTTGCAAGGAGCTCGCCGCGTACAAGCGCCCCACGCACGTCGTGATACTCGGGCCAGAGGAGATGCCTCTCAACAGGACGGAGAAGACCGACTATATGGCTCTAAAGAAGCTCGCCGAGGCGGAGGTCGCAAAGCTGCGGGCTGCAGGCAAATGGGATGCAAGGGAATCGAGGCCGTAGCCATCGCTCGTATCCCTTCCCACTACTTTCCCACTCCCCCTTGCTGACCACATGCGAGCTGGTGGGTTGGTTCGCGAATCGAGTTATGACAAAATCGTCCAACCACGTTATCACCGGGCTTGTGCCTCATGTTCTGTTCGGATGGAAATATGTGACCCCGCCACACAATTTATATACTTGGAAGACATATGTATGATTATCCCAAAAAAAGTGGATTTAGGAACGAACAGGCTCGGGGTTTACGCGATTGGTATGCGATGTCGCACGAACCGCGGGCGAGAAAGGAAATCCTGACCCCATATTCAAAAGCAATACAGCCTGTTTGTATTCTAAATCTTTAAACTAAACATGCTCCGTAAAGTTCGTCCTCTTTTATAAAACTCAGACTTTTTTTGGGATACCTGCATCCCTCGAAACCCGCGGGCGACATCGCCACGCCCTCCCTTTTCTCTTCGATATCATCGTTGTCCGGCTCGAAATCGTCCACTTCGAAGGAGGTGGATCCCGCGAGGGCTCGGACGAGCGAGATAGAATTCGCATGGACGGGATCGTCAATCCTTCCCCGGTCGGGGGGATCGAACCGCCCCTCCTGGGATCACGCGAGCGGCTCTTGTCCCTCCCGCTGGATGATGTACTTGCTTCCCTTCTTGGCAAGAAAACCCATTGCCACCGCTTCGAGCAGTAACTTCTTGAGCTTGAGGATTTCTTTGTCCTTCCCCACGCCCATCTCCCTGCGAAACTTGCTAAAGGACACGGCGTGGTATCCCTCGTCACGGTAGACCTGGATGAGCATCTGGAGGTTGTTGCGGTTTAGCTTGATCTTCTGCGCGGGGCCGGCCCCTGCCATCTCGTCAGCGGGTTCTCGTTTCTCCCCATCGCCCTTTTCAGCCTTTCCCGGAGAGATGCTGGCCAGCTGGCCGGCAAGCTTTGCACCGGCATCGCCGCTCTTCCCGGATCCGGCCGGCTTCGCCACGGGGGTCACCGGTAGGAACGGCACCGCCTTGGCCGTTGGCGCCGGCTCGGCGATCGCGGCGTTCTTCCCTGCCACGGCCTTCTGGGATGCGGCCGGCTGGTCGGACGGCGCGGGCTTCGGTCGCG
>JAFGBX010000255.1 GCA_016932935.1 Promethearchaeota archaeon
CGCGGCATGTCGAAGAACGAGAGGAAGACCATGACGTCGACCACCAGGTAGAGGACGGCGAGGATCGCGTACGAGTTGTCCTTGAGGAACGCCTTCAGCTGCTTCTCCTGCGGGAGGTAGCACCGGTACTTGACGAGCAGGTCCCTCGACGCGAAGCCGTGGTGCCGCAGCGGCGAGAGGACGAACCGCCACGCGAGGATGAGGGCTTGCGTGCCCGCGTACACGAGCACGAACTGGTAGATGCCGAGGATGAGGGCGCAGAAGACCACGCACAAGATGAACACGAAGGCCGACAAGCCCGCGAGGAAGGCGTCCATGATGCGGCCGCTGCGGGCGAGGTCGGTCTCGAGCGCCCGCGTGCCGAGGTAGAGGCGCGAGAGCTCCTTGATGCGGTCGACCTCGTAGTCCTTGAGGCCCAGGTCGTCGACGAGCTCGTCTTCGAGGTTGTGCTCGATCTGCTTGAGTTCGAGTGTCATGTCCGTTTACCTTCGTCTTCAATGCGCGCCTGGGCCCACGGTCATCGACATTGGGATGAGCATGTTCACCAGGGTGCCGTTCCAGCCGTGCTGCCACGCGTATATGAATAGGTTGCGACGCTCGCCGAACCAGAGGGCCCACATGAAGCCACCAATGCCCGTACCGACCATTAAAGCTATGTTGTCCCAGTGGAACATGCAGAACAGGAGCCCCGAAATGGCAGCGTTGATCCACTTGTTCGGCTGGATTTTATACAACAACCAACAGAAATACCCGAGGAACAGGAGTTCCTGAACCCATCCCCAGAAGAAATAACCCCCAACGCCCGCCAGGAAGTCACCGACGAGGAAGTCGTCCCGCATTACCACGGGATCGAGGTCACTCTTCCAGGACCAGTGCAACCTTGGCTGCGTGAACAGCCACTCGCAGAGCAAGTTCCAGAAACCGAGCAAGATCACGCCGAAAAACATGATCTTGAGCAAGTCGGGGATAGATTTGAACAAATCGTCCAGCCGCACGAAGATCGGGTAGCACACGAGGACGAGGCCGAAGACCACGCCGATCAGCAGCACGGAGCACACCGTGAAGGTGATGGCCGCTTGGACGAGATTCGCCGGGGCGAGCAGGAGAGCGATGTTCTCCCCAAGCGTCGCCACGTGTTCCACCGTCCCTTCCTTCCACGTCATGGTTTTCTGGAAGACGAACGCGATCCCGATCACGAGCCCCGCCGCGAGCAGCTCGAAGAGGACGGCGTACACGCGCTTCTTGCCGCGGTCGGGATCCTTCGGGTCGTTGAACTTGAGGATCCTCGTGCTGTAGACGAGCAGCATCGGGGCGATGGCCATGTACAGCACAGCCATCGCGCCCGTGACCAGCTGCTGATGCAACCCCGTGAAGTCAGCGAGGGCGTTATACACGTCCCCCTCGCCCATCCCCATCGCGCAGCCCCACAGCGCGAAGATGAGGCTCAGGATCATCACGAACCTGCGGATCGGGACGACGCGCGCCCGCTCCTCCTCGGGGAGCCGTTCGACGTTCTTCCGCTTCCAGTTCTTCCAGAACTTCCGGTCGGACTTGACGGCGCTGAGCCTGATGCAGAGCGGCCAGATGAGCGTGTAGTACAAGATCAGGATCAAGATGACGAGGGCGAGGGGGTAGATGGCGTCGCCGATCAAGGCGTCCTTGTCGTCGAACGCGGCCTCGATGCTGTCGAGGGCGAGCACCGCGCAACCCGCGACGGCCACGATTCCCGCGACGATCGCGATGATGAGGAACGCTTTCGCTTTGCCTTTCCGCTCGAATCCCCGCTTTTTCATGTTGATCCTTCTCACCAACCTGCCGAGCTCGATGGTGTAAAAGATGAAGACGAGCAAGAAAGCCACGGCGAACGCGGTCCGAAAGTTATATGCCTCCCCGCCGAACGCGTCCGCCAGGAGGCCGCCGAGGATGCTGGTACTGCCAAGGACGCAGACCGCCATGGTGACGAAGAACGCGGCGAGGTGCTTCGCGATGTCGAGCGACTTCTTCCGCTCGATCTGGTCGTCGGGGATGCCCTTGGACTCGAACCAGCCGACCGCCTTCCAGTACTTCTGCCACGAGCCGATGCCCCTGTCCTCCGAGAGCACCCACGTCACGTTCTTCCCTTGGTACGTGATGGTCTTCTCGAGCTTGTGGTGCAGCACGGGCGACAAGAAGAGTGCCCAGATGATCTCGAACGCCATGACGCCGATGGCGATAGCGACCATCGTGTCGTTCTTGGCCTCTGTACCCCAATAGAAGTAGACCCCCCAGAGCATGAACAGCGTGAGCCCGAAGAAGAACGCGAGCTCGAAGGCCGAGAAGCGCCGCACGAACGCCCGCAACCTCCGCTCCTTCTCGTGCTTCCTGCGCAGCGGGGCGTGCTCCCACGCGTTCTCGTGCCGCTCGGTGACGGCGTGGTACGAGTCGTCCACGATGCGCCGGAACCGGGCGTTCTGGTAGGTCGTGCAGCACAGCGGGAAGAGCCAGGCGGCGAGGGCCGACAGCACGATGCCGAAGCCCCAGGCGAGCACCGTGTAGTTGACGAAGTAGTCCTTGACGGCCTCGTCCTCCGGATACCCGATTGAATACGCGTTCCAGTTCACCACGTAGTCGCGGATCGCGTCAGCGTTGGCGATCGCCAGCAAGATGGTGAGGAAGAGGCATGCGGCGACGGCGGCGAGCGCGGCGGTCTTCTTCCGCGAGCCGGAGCGCGTCCTGGGCCTCGCAAGGCCGACGACCAGCCCGAAGCACACGTTGATGAACAAGAGGAGGATCAGCGCGACCGGCACGATCGACGGCGTCGAGCTGAACCAGTAGTACTGGCGCTGGGCGATCCACGTCCATTGCGACCACTCGAACAGCAAGCACAGCGCGCAGCCGACGCACCACGTGTAGAAGAACCCGGCCCACCGGTACTTGTTGTCCGACAAGGTCTTCTTGAGGAACACGAGGGCACGCTTCGGGTCCTCGTAAACCACTTGCTGGATGTACTCGCGGTACCCCGCGCCCCCCCGCAGCTTCTTGTAGGGGTCGATGAAGAGCACCCAGTAGACCAGGCAAGCAGCCGCGCCGTACCCGAGCCACTTGTAGATGAACTGGCACAGCCAGTAGTATTGCTGGGCCGCGGCAGCGCCCGTCAGGGGGCTGAAGATGTCGCTGTCGAGCCGGAACGCCTCGAACGTGAGCGCCTCGCAAGCGGTCACCGTCCTGCCGTCGAGGGCGATGTCCACGAGGCTCCCTGGGACGAGGGGCACGGAGAAGAACAGGAGGAGCGCGGCGGCGAGCAGGAGGATCTTGAACAGCTGGAGGCGGTGCTCCCGCTTGATGTGCACCTCGATCTGTTTCTCGCTGTCATGAAGCACCCAGATCTCGCGCCAGTACTGCTCGTCTATCGGATTGGTGTTGGCCATCGATCCGCCACCCCGCCTAGTCCACGTAGGTCTTCGCTATCTCGTTCTTGTACGTCTCCAGCACGCTCTTGCGCTTGATCTTCAAGCTCGGCGTGAGCACGTTGTACTCGTTCCATTCCTCCGCCAC
>JAFGBX010000256.1 GCA_016932935.1 Promethearchaeota archaeon
CGCGCTCGTAACCGTCCAGGAAGCGGCGCAGGTCACGAAGCCGGCCTTCAAGGCCGGGCGAGCCGCCGGCATGGCCGGCCGCCTCCACGGCGCCCAGCACTGCCCGTCCCTCTGCCAGGAGCCGCTCGAGGCCGCCGATGTAGGTCGAGAACCACTGCTGCACGGGGCCGCTGGCGTCGAAGGGAAAGACGGCGACCGCATACAGGCGCTCGTTTGTACCGGGTTGCGCGACCCGCGTGACGAAGTGCAAGCTCGCGAGGCGGTTGAGATGGGTGGATATGGTGCCCATCGAGTAGCCCGTCAACCTCCGCAACTGTGACTGCGTCAACTTCGACCTGGTAAGAAGGAAGCCGACCAACGTGGATAACTTTTCGGTCATGCCGCGGCTGAGGCCACTACGCACGAAGTATTGGACGATGCGCCGCTCGTGGGAGAGCAAGATGTCGCGCCAGCTCATTGATGACCGATCGATGCCGGCCCATTTCAACATGATCCTTCAAAAATTGTGAAAGGTTTAAATGGGTGTTGTTAGTAAGGTATAACAAGGTTTCACAATAATTGAAAAAGGATCCCACCATGGACAACCCAAAACCAGGAAAACCAACGATGGCCGAGCTGGAAGGGCTCGGCTACTACGACTTCATGGCCGAGGCGTTCGACGTCCCAGCCTTCCAGTTCGGCGGGAACAAGGCGATCGAGGATCTCCTGATCCAATGTGGTGTCGACAAGGGAAAAAAGGTGCTGTTCGTCGGCTGCGGGACGGGACAGACCGCTTGCCACGTCGCGCGAACGTTTAGCTGCGAGGTCACCGGCGTCGACATCGCGGGACGCATGGTCGACAAGGCCCGCGAACGCGCGGCCAAGGAGGGAATTCAGGGAATCGAGTTCCGCATGGGGGATGCATACGACCTGCCGTTCGGCACGGGAACCTTCGACATCGTCGTGACGGAGTTCGTGTCCCAGTTCCTTGACCTGGGACGAGCCTTCCCGGAGTTCGCGAGGGTGCTCAAGCCGTCCGGCTTCTTCGGTATGATCGAGCTGTACCGGGATGATGGTGCCCCGCCCGCCGTGGGCGAGCGCCTCGCCAAGGCGGAGGGTGCGTTCCAGCGGCTGACCGGGCTCCCGTTTCGCATCCCCCCGGTCTCCACGTGGCGTGAATCCCTGGGGGCGGCTGGCTTCGACGTCGAGTTCCAAGAGCTGCGGGGCATGCCGCGCTTCCGGGACGCCAAGGACATGGTACCCGCGAGGCAGCTGCTCGGCATCATCGGCAAATTGATCGTCTACGCGGCGCGGAGCAAGAAGCTCCGCGAGCGGTTCAAGGCGATACAGGAGGCGAAGCGACACTTCATCCGCGACAAGCTCTCGCGGCAGCACTCGGGATACGGCCTGTTCGTCGCGGGGAGGCGCTGATCGGCGTGGCCACCCAGGGGCGTCGGTCGAGGCCGGCCGACCCCGCGCCGGGGCAGTCCTCGCGTGCTGGCATTCATTAAATCGTCCCGGGCTTATGTGTTAGCTGGAAGCGAACGGTCGCGGCCGGGAGCGACATGGTGGCAGGACAGGCGACGGCTTGGTTACGGCGGCGGAAGGTGCAGCTGGCCTTCGGGCTCGCTTGCGGGCTGGTCTTGGTTCCCGCGGCGCACGCGTTGCTCCAGCCGCCAGCAGGGGACTGGTTCTGGCCCATCGCCTCCGTGTCGGCCGAGGCGTGCCTTGCCCTCCTCCTCGCCTTCGACGTCATATCGTTGCTCGTCGACCGGGAGGTCGAACGCGCCCGTGCCGCGGGGGGCCTCGACGTGGGCCATGCAGTTAGCGGGGGCGATCGCGGCACGCCAGGCCGGGGCATCGTCGGGTACGCGAGGCGCGTTGCCGCACGCCGGGAACTCGCCTACAAGGCATTGAAGGCGGACATCGCCTTGCTCGCGGCGGAGGGCGTCGTTTCCCGCTCGTTTTCCGAGATCGCCGATGATATGGGAGCGGCCGGGTACAAAGAGAGGCAGATCCGCCAGTTGGTGGCCAGGGCCCGCGAGGAAGGCCTGCTCGAGCGGGTCGAGGGCAAGCACCGGTTCCGGGTCGTCGCCGCGACAAGGGGGCTGCCGGGGATCGGCGACGCCGTGCGCGCCAGGCTGCCCGGGCTCGCCGAGGAACCCCCCGGTGAGGCCACCGCCCCGGCGCGTCGGGCGAGGGGCCCGTCCCGGCAAGCCCGGCAGCCATCGTCGTCCCCGGCATCCCGGCCAGGCCCACACGACCGCCCCGCGTGGGTCGAACCCGGTGGCGACGCTGGCGGCGTGCCCGGCCTCGTCCCCGCGGTGCTGCGTCGCTTGCGCCTCGCCGGGCGGCCCGTGACGCTGTACCCCAGGCTCGACTCGAGAACCGCCGTCGCGTGCATCGTGGCCAAGCGGCATGCAGACCGGCGCGGCGGGGCCGAGCAGGTCACGGCCGTGATCGTGCCCGCGAACGCCGAGGTCGACGCCGAGAAGCTCCGCCAGGTCGCCGCGGCGCGCCACCGGCTGTCAGAGACGGCGCGTTCGATCTCCCTGGCCATGCCGGGGGCAGAACCGCAGCGGGTTGACGGTGACCAGGGGCTCGCCGACGGCGCGCGGGTGCTCGTCGAGCGGGAGCTGCTCGAGAAGGAGTTCTTCTACCTCTGCGCCGAGGGAAAGAAGACGTGGGTTTTCGTGCGCCGTGCGGAGGTGCGGCGGGCCCGCGTGCCCGAAGTCTCGGTGCTGAAGGGAGGGCGGGCGACGGGCGAAGGCGCCGGCGCCGGCGCTTGAAGGCGTGCTTGCAGGCCCCCGTCAAACAAGCAAGGTGGGAAGCGGTAGGGGGATCAAGTGCTGCCCGTGCCCAACCTGGAGCCGAGCAGCTCCATGAAGGCCTCGAGCCGCGTGAGGACCTGCCCGCGTGCGTAGTTCCGCTCGTCGACGCAGTCGACGTCGAGATGGAGCAACGGGATGTTCAGATCCTGGAACGCGTTCTTGAAAAGCCCGCGCATCCCGGCGCTCTGCCGGCAGCCCCAGTGCGACGGGTTGATGACCCCATCCACCTTGAACTCTTTCGCCATCCTCGCGAGGTACTGTAGGCGGCGCTCGGCGGGCCCGACCAGTGGGTGGGTGACGTGGCGGCGGGCGAGGCTCCGCAGCGGGTCACGCTCGTCGAGGGGCTCCCAATAGATGTAGTTGAGCTCGTCGATGACCACGTTGGCCTTGTAGTCGGCCGCGAGCACGTCGATCAAGTCGTTCTTGAACTGGATCCGGTTCTGGATCCACAGGATGCGGTGCCGCTCGCCGGCCAGGCCGGCGATGCCCGCGTCGACCCGCGCCTGCAACTCGTCGCGGTAGGCCTTCGCCACGGCGACGCCCTCCTTCGTGCCGCTGATCAGCACGTCGATGATGAAATTCTTCCAGTCGTCGCTGCTCGCCGGGCTGGGCACGCGCTTGCATAGCTCGAACGCCTCGAGCAAGTACTGGCGCCCCTCGTTGTTGCAGCGTATCGCCTCGGCAAGCTTGTCACGGTCGAGCTCGCGCCCCGTGACCCGCGTGACGTGGGCGATGAGCCGTTCGTACTGGCTGGCGAGGTAGTCGACCGCCTTCTCCGAGCCATCGTAAGGCGCGTTGAGGATGAACACATCCCTCTTGGCCAGCTCCCCGATGCGCCTGATCGCCTTCACGCCACCGTTGCAGGGGAAGCTCGCGGCGACCAGGAGATCGGGCTCGGGCAGCAGGCCCTGGAGCGCGGCCCCGAGGATCGTGCGGTGGTAGGAGCAGCCGTCGGTGGAATACCCCTCGTGCTCCGCCCGCTCGAAGAACGGGCGACTGATGCCAGCCCCCGCGAGCATGGCACCGATGAACTCGACGAACATGCCGCTCACGCCCATGGCCGAGAGGATCTCGAACGGCACGAACACGGTCGTCCACGCGACCTTCCAGTCAGGGTCGAACATGCGCTGGCCGATGCGGGCGATCTCGTGGATGAACGTGCGGCGCGCCGTGACCTTTTGCTCGAGCTTCTTGCGCAGGCCCGACTCCAGGTCGTCGAAGTAGTCCTTGAGCATGCTGGCCATCCCGCTCGCTTGATTTGCGTCGCCCATGGTCGCCTCAACCCCCGCTCGCGAGGATCTCCTTGAACGCCTCGAGGCGCGTCCGCAGCTGCCCCGCGCTCCCGGCGGTGCAGTCGTCCTCGATGGCGAGGAACTTGATACCGGCGGCGGAGAGGTGTTGCTTGAGCCGTGGCACGTCATACTGGTACGTGTCGCAGAACTTGAGCGCGTAGTGGATGATCCCGATTGCCCGTGTTTGGTGCATCTTTTCGATGAGCACACGAACCCTCTCGTCGATTTGCATCATGCGGGCGCATGGCGGCTTTGCCAGGTACGCGGAAGCGAGGCCATCGATCAAGCCTTCCACGGATGCCTGGCTGTTGACCTTGACGTCGACATCAAAGAAGGCGCTCCCCGTGCAGTTGTTCTCTTGGACGACGTCCATGCCGCTTCCCTCGACGATGTCGAGGAAGCCACGGTCATGCACGGGGCATCCGGCGAGCAGCACCCGCGGCCTCCCCGCCAGCGCCGCGCGCCCGGTCGATGCTTTCTTGCCTCTCTCGAGCAGGTCCACCGCCTGCGCGATCCACGATTCCACGGGGACGCTTCCGGACAGGAGCGAGGACACGGTGGTCGAGATGTCCGCGGTCGTGACGCCCCGCGGGTCAGAGGCACGTGCCGCTTCGAGGGCGTGGTAGGCGGCGCGGGCGCGTCGCAGGCCGTCGATGGCCCGGGCAAGGTCGTCGCGGGTGATGGCCTTTCCCGAGGCGCGCTCGAGGAAGAGCCGGAGCCTTCCGAGCTCGTGTGCGAAGTAAGACGCGTCGCTCCCCGACTGCTCGATCGGCAAGTCGACAACGTGCAGCGTCATCCCAGGCCGCGCCGCCCGCCACGCGTCGTGGAGCCGCCGCATCGCGTCGCACGAGGTGACGAAGACCACGCCCGCGAGGTCGTCGTGCGCGCCCTCGACGACCGTGTCGACCGTGGATCGCACGAAATGGCAGATGTTCGGCGACATGTAGGTGTCAGCGGCCCGCGGGGCATCGAGGTGGCCCGTGATGCGGCGTGCCCTGAAGCCAGCTGCGTGGATGAGCTCGACAGGGGTGTAGCTGCACAGCCAGCCGATGGCTCGCGTCTCTTGCGTGCTCATGGTCGGTCCGCGGGTCCGTTCGTCCGGGTTGCGGGGGCTCGCGATGGTACAGAGTCGGAGCGGTAGCCTATAAAGGTTCACCGGGGTCGCTCGGCGCCAGGCAGCCCCGCGACCGCCCCCCATCGAGGTAGCGCGTTTTTATTGGAACCGCATCAGTTTTTGATGCTGTACCGGTTCCACGTGCCCCGTCCTTAAATCCGACGAGTGACCAACCTACTCCATGCCACGGGATCCAGACAGAACCGCGGTGGGGGGCCGGGGGACGTGATGCGCCTGGGCGAGAGCTGCACGTACTCGCTGCGGGGACGTTGCGTCAACCCGCGCGCCCCGCAGTTCAAGCGGGGTTGCCCGTTCATCGGGGAGCAGTACTACTGCAAGCACTACAGCGGGGTCATCCCGCGCGTCGCTGGAAACGTTGAATGATGGATCCGTGATGCGTCCGAGCGATCCCCGGCCGCGCATTCCGCATTCGCACGGCCGATAACTCAATTTGGGAGCGAGCAATTCCCTTCCCATCGCACGACCGGTCGCGTCCTCCCCTCCAAGGCGTCGCAACGATGGCCACTACGCAGAAAAAGCCGCTCCACGCGAGGTACTGGAAACCCGTCTCCATCGCGCTCGCCGCGGGCACGGCCCTATCCGCCGTCTTCAGCGCGTGGGTGTTCACCGGCGGCTTTTGGATCTGGTGGGCCTCCGGTTACGCCGCGGGAGCCGAGGTCGCGGCGTGTAGGCCGCTGATTTACGGAGCGTGGGCCTTCCTCTTCACGTGCATCGCTTTCGACGCGGCCTTCTGGGTCAAGATGGCGAGGACCCGCGGGAGAGGTCATTACCGTTTCGCGTACGCGAGCACCATCGTCATCCTCGCCGCGAGCATCGCGGCGTTCGTCAGCCTCGGCGGGGGGTCTGTCCTGTCCCAACCCACGCCGATGCTCGTGATGCCCGGCGGGGATCCGTCCTCGGAGGTCGTCCTGGCTTGCTACACGCCCAAGGCGCAGAACAACATCGTGATCGAGTACGAGCTCGACGGGTCGGGGATGCCGACGCACGCGTTCGATCGCGGCGACGGGATTTCCCACCGGTTCAACCTCGGGGGACTGCTGCCCAATTCGACATACCGCTTCCGTGCCATCGTGAATTCGAGTTCGTCCCAACCCGCTCCCGCGGGCTTCGGCGCCCCCCGCTACTTCAAGACCTCCCCGCGCAACTCGTCGGACGGCATCACGTTCCTGTCCATCTCGGACATGCATTCGAGGTTCCCCGAGGGCCTCGCGGCGATGATGGCCTCGGAACGGGCGGACCTCGTCGTCGAGGCGGGCGACCTCTCGGACATGGGCAGCGTGGCCGGGGAGTGGGAGCGGTACTTCCAGGCCACGAGCGAGCTGTACCCGGGCGGGAGCGCGTCCGTGCCGGCGGCACTCCGGATGCCGGTGATGGGAAACCACGACGGCATGTTCTTCGGGCGGGACAACTTCGGCCGCTTCTTCCGCGGGGTCGGATCCGGCCCCGATTCGCCGTTCTGGTACCAGGTCGACGCGGGGGACGTGCATTTCATAGCACTCGACGTGGAATGGGGGCTGGAAACCTTCACGCAAGGCCAAGAGGACTGGCTGCAGCGGACGCTCGCCGCCATCGACCCGAGCGACTGGATCGTCGTCACGACGCACTGCCCGCTGTACTCGTCGGGCAACAACGGGGAGGGGACCGGCGTGGCGGCGAGGCTCGCCCCGATCTTCGAGGCCGGGGGCGTGGATCTCGTCATATCGGGGCACGACCACCACTACCAGCGCATCACCAGGGGCACCATCACGTACATGATCACGGCGACGGTCAACCCCGACACCTGGCGGGGCGCGGACGTCCCCGGTTCGCAAGCCTACATCACCGGCGAGGCCATGTACGGGAAGTACGTGATCCGCGGCAACTCGCTGGACATCTACGGGATGTACGCGAACGGCACCATCGCCGACTCGGCGACCTTGACCAGGCCATGATCCCGCTCCGATCGAACGTTCGATCCCCCATCTTTACCAACCGGTGCTTGCGAGCAGCAATTAAATGCTCACGCGGAGGGCAAAGGATGAAAGAAGCAGCTTTCCCATCCTGGCTAATATTAATTTCACCAACACGTGCGATAGCGACGGTAGCGATGGTAAGACAACTAGGCAACGAGATCAAGGCCTTTATATCTAAAATAACCATTACTATTCGAGTTCTATGGCACGGAAAATCAAGATCTACCTTGACACGTCCGTTATATCAGCGAAGTTCGATGACCGGAATCCCGATCGAAAGGAACTTACCGAGAACTTCTTCGTAATCATCGATCAATACGATCCTTACATCTCCCGAATCACGATCGCCGAGATCGAAAACACTCCCGATGAAGCGTTGAAATCCAAGATGCAAGATTGCGTAAAAGGGTTCAACGTGCTCGAGATCTCCGAAGCCACCGAGAACCTTGCCCGACAATATGTCAAGGGCGGGGCTATTCCCAAGAAATATCAAGAGGACGCGTACCACATCGCGTTCGCGGTCATCAACGAGGTTGATTACCTGCTTAGCTGGAATTTCAAGCACGTGGTCAAGCAAAAGACCCGCGCCATTGCAAACATGGTCAACACGATAAACAGATATAGGAACATTGATATTATAACCCCGGCAGAACTAGAGTGACCTTCGATGGCGGATTTGACAACAAAAGACCTCGACAAGATCAAGAAGGACATCGAGGCGGAATTCCCGCACGACCCGGCGCTGCAACAAGTGCACATCGCACGAAAGATTCTCGCACGCAAGGCGGAACTTAGCGGGCTCTCGTTTCTTGACTATATCAAGCAATTGGAGCGGGAGGAAAAAGAGAAATCGCCCGTCGTTGACGGTTCATGAGTCCTTTTCCATTTTCGTGATGTGCTTGGTGTTCGGCACGTTCTCGCTTGCCAAGTCTCCGGGCGAGGCCTCTCTCCCGATGACGAGAACCTGCTGAAGCTGGCAGAATCCGCCTTTGCTCTGTTAAAATCTATGTTCCTTTGAGTAAAGAAGGCCGGTTCTCAAAAATCTACACAGCACCGGAAGATCATCATCAAGATTTCCATTCATCGGACTCTTGAAGGCTTGTTTATCCATCCTTGGATGAAAGTGGTGAGGCTTCGACGATACAAGCCATTTTTCATCGAAATTATCAAAGCGGCAGCGATCCAATTCGCTTTCTGAAAAGAGAATCGAATAACTATGTTGGTCATGCTTGTTAAAACGTACATACAGCACGACACCATCCCGGAATGAGGCTAAGAGCCTTGGATACTCTAA
>JAFGBX010000257.1 GCA_016932935.1 Promethearchaeota archaeon
CGTCGCGCTCAAGTTCCTGCCCGAGTCCGTCGACGCGTCGACGGTCAAGGTCACTGGCAAGGGCAAGGTACCCGGGCGCATCAAGTCGATGAACGTCGAGGATCACCACGAGCAGGAGTCGAACAAGGCTGAGATAGAGAAGCGGGAGAAGGAGCTCGAGGCCATGCGCGAGAAGGATGCCGTGCTACAGCGGAAGGCCGAGTATCATCAGGCGCGCAAGTCCGACCTCGTGAACTTGAGGGAGCAGTTCTTGCAGCACTTCCCGTTCGTGGAGGCCGACGACTACCCCGCGAAGTACCTGCTCCAGGCGGAGAAGTTGTCCATCCCGTCTCCCAAGGCCGGCCTCGACGACTTCCTCAAGAACGTAGACGTGGCGATCGCTGCCACGGCGGGCAAGGCCTTCGCGCTCGCCGACGAGCAAGCCGAATTGCGCGAGCGGATCGACGTGGCACAGCGCCAGCTCGACCAGCTGCGGAACAAGTCTGGGATCAAGACGTACAAGCAGGTCGTACTCGACGTCTCCGCGCAGAAGGAAGGCGAATTCTCGTTCACCATCGAATACGTGATCCACGCGGGGTACTGGACGCCTCTCTACGAGGTGTATCTCGCCGAAGAATCGGCCAAGGTCGACATCAAGGTCATCGCTGGCGTGACGAACGACACGGGCGAGGACTGGGACGACGTGTGGCTGACCGTGTCCAGCGCTGACTTGCACCCGGTCGTGATGCGCGAACCCGACCCGTGGGTGCTGCGGGAGTGGCGCCCCATGCCCAGTCCGAAGGCAGGGTACTTCGGGAGGAGGGACTCGAGTGGCGCCGTCGGAGGGATGCCCCCTCCCGCCCCGAGCGTGTCCACCAGCGCGTCGATGGTGGACGGCCTCCTGCCCGTGGAGAACAAGCAGGTCGTCGAAAAGCCCACGGCGGAGGTCGGCGGAGGTGCGGCGGCAGGCGTGGTCACGTTCAAGCTTCCCTCCAAGCTCTCGGTCAAGCAAGGCTCGTTCCGTAACAACATCTACTTGCTCGAGCTCAGCCTGGACGGCAAGGCCGAGTTCTTCTACAGCACTGACGACGCCAAGCTCATCGTCCAGAACGTGATCAAGAACGGGGACATGGAGCTCCTGCCGGGCCAGGCCAAGATCTACGTCGGCGACGATTACATCGGCGAGACGACCGTGAACGATGTCCTTCCAGGCGAGGAGTTCACGCTCGGCACGCGCGAATCGCACGAGCTCAAGATCGAGAAGAAGCTCGTCGACCGGTCGACCGACAAGGGCGGGCTGGCGAAGGGAAAGGTCGTCAAGTTCTATTCCTACGAGGTCACGGTCGAGATCCTGGCCGATGCCGCGCGCAAGAACGAGCTCGTCCTCATGGATCGCATCCCGTTCTCGGACTCGGAACTCGTGAAGGTCGATGGCCCCAACGGATTGCAGTACCAACCCGAGGAGAGCAAGCTCGGCGTCATGAAGTTCCGCCTCAAGCTCGCCGATCAGGACAAGAAGTTCAAGATCGCCTACACGTACGAGGTCTCGTACGACAAGGACGTGATCCTCGACACGGGGCTGCCTTGAATCGACAAAATTTTCCCTCTTTCTGCCTATTGATTTCTTGTGTCGTGGAGATGAACGACCTTCAAGCTCGGGCAGGTTTCAAGGCCAGCGCGGCACGTGATCTCGTTGTTCCAAAGGTTCAGCTCGCGTAATTCGTGCAACCCATCGAGATTCTCGATTTTGGTGATGTTGTTTCGATCCAGGCACAAGATTTCGAGGCGTTTCAATTGGCCAAGATTTTCGATCCTCGCGATGCGGTTGTCGCTCAAGTAGAGCCTTCGTAACCTCGATAAATTCTCAAGGCCCTCGATCCTCTCAATGTTATTCGAACAAAGCCAGAGCTCCTCCAGGTCGCTCAAGTGACCAAGGTTCTCGACTCGGGCGATCTCATTATGTGAGAGGGAAAGCCGCCTCAACCTGGGGCAGTGTTCCAGGTTCTTGATCTCCTTGATCTTGTTGTGCGAGAGGTCAAGCTCGGTCACGTCCCGAAGGGCGTCCGACCGCTTGATCTCCCCGACGTCGCAATTGATTAACGTCACCCGAGTGACCTTTGAGTCGGACGGGCAATAGGCGAGTAGGTAATCCATAGACAGCGAACGCGCGTTGTAGATGGTTATGTGCCCGTTCTCGTGGGAGACGAACCCTTGTTTGCCCAGCCGGTTGTTGCGGCCCGGGGGGCCCATCTGGAACTTATCCATCCTTCTACGGCCGTCATTGTCCACGAAGGGATCACGCGTGTATGATTCTATATTGGCCGAGACCTCTGGATTGGGGAACAGCTCGACCAGCTTGTTTAAAAAAAGAGATATGGTGGGATCCAGGTACGCGAACTTGTAGGAAACAAACGATCTCCATTCTCTTGCCCTTCCGAATTTGAAAAACAAGTGAAGCGTGTAAAAATCGACATTCTTCTTCGGTGGAGCCGTGAAATTCGAAGAAAACGGCACGAGGCTCTCCTTCTGAAACGTCACCCAGCAGTCATAAATGGAACCGAACGCGTGCCTCTCGATCCATATTGGGACATACAAAAAGCTAATGCGCAGCCGGATGGTGCTCCTATTCAAGTCCAGTTCGACATCTCGGCCGGTAAACGTCATCACCACGAAGAAGAGGCCTGCTGAAAAGAGCAACGCGTTTAAGCCGGCGTCATCGTATGATGGCAGGTGCAATAACGATCTTATCCAGAAGACGAGGAAGAAGACCAAACATATGAGGGATATCAGCCAGAGGGCCGCGATTGGAGGGGATATCTTGCTTACGAACAAGGTCTGGCGAAGGCTCGATATCCCTGGTCGCTGTGGTCTGTGCAGCCACCTCATCGTTCGTCCTCCTACTTCCTCAAGGTTCGTCTACGGGGATCCAAGGCGAGCTCGCGTTTAAGAACATTTCACCTCTGCCACGCGGGGATAGACCGCGGTGGTCGATCGGTAAGGCGACTTGTCCCAAGTGCAAGCGAGAGGTCAGGGAACTGGTGTCCCTCAAGATCATGCCCAAGGACTACGGCACGCTCTGCGGGGAATGCCTGCGCAAGGAATGGAAGAAGGATGTTAAAGAAATGGAACCGGCCGCCGTTTGGATCCCGGTCTTAGGTACCATCGCCTTGATCGGGTGGTTCATAACCGGGATGCAAGATTACCTCTTGGTTGTCATCGCCCTTATCATGCTCCCTTGTGGATTCCTGGTGCTCTACGTGTTCGTGGAATGGTTGCGCCATAAGCCGAGAGCGACTGGTGCAAGGCCGAAATAACTGGCTGTGATTGTCGTTAACACTCGGTACTAACTATGCAAGTGAATAAATCCCATCTTGACCCCGTAACAAGGCAAGGACGGAGCGATTGTAACACTTAAGTAGTGTTAGTGCCATGGTTTAGATCATGTCAAGCGGAAAAAGATACACCCCCGAGGAAAAGGGCGAGATAATGCAGTATCGCCAGACCCACACGTACCAGGAGACCGCCGACAAGTACGGCGTCTCCCAGATGACGCTCGCCCGGTGGAGCCGGCTGCAAAAGGACAAGGTAATCATCACGAACCGGCTCTCCGGCGACCCAGCATACGCGGGCGCGCTCCAGGCGCTCAAATATCTCGAAGGCATGAAGGCAGCCGCGTTGTATAGCGACGCGGGGGAGGTCGTCTCAACGATATCCGACAGTACTCTGTATGAGGACGCCCTCTTCACGCCGACGGTCGCACTGCTCGCCGCTGCCGACCGGTTCGCGCAGGAGGTGGATATCGGGAGGCTGGAGATGGTGCTGACCAAGTGCGCCGGCGGCCTGCTCTTCATGCTCGAGGCGGGGCCGAGGTCGCTACTTGTGCTGCTCTATGGCGGCAGCGTGGACGTCCGCAAGATCGTCGTGCAAGACCTCCCGTTCATCGACCGCGTGCGCCAGGACATCCGGAGCCAGTCCGAAAAGGAAACAAACCAACGCTAGCTTCTTCGGGATGCTCGCCGGTTTCGCAGCATGCGCGTTCGTGATCCTGGCGATGCTGATCAGGGCACCTGCACCTTCGAAGAAATCTCGCGTAAAGAAGAAATGAAGTTGATTACGGCTGCGCGGGTGTTCTGGCGATGTTCCCTCTCTTCCGGCATCGTCCAGCGTGCCGTGCAGGCCCCGTAGGAAGTAGGAGCAGTTTTTGGAAGGCTCGCTCACGTGATCTCGATTAGCTCGTGGCGGGCGAGCTGCTTCAGCACGTTGACGAGGAGGTCGAGCCCCATCGTCGCGAGGTCGGCGGCGAGCTCGTCGACCTCCTTGCAGTCCCCGATCGCGCTCAAGCACTTGTATTCATCTTGCGTTATCATCCCCAGCATCGCCGCCATGCGCAAGACCTTCTCGTTGGGCACCTTGTTCCTCACCACGCGCGTGCCGTCGACCTGGATCGTTGTTGGTTTCTTCCTCATCGTCGGGCGCTCCGTCCGTTCGTCGTTCCTACCGCGCCATGGCGCCACCACGCGATGCCTGGCCCCCGGTTCACGCGGGATGAGGCTGGCACGGCACTCCAAACACGTGCAGTACATGAAAATTATGATATTTATACTTGATCTGGGAGGATGTCGGCGATCGGGCCTTCACCAGCAATGCTATGCACGAAAAAGGGTGTACAATCTTGTCTAAACGAAATCGTCAACTCACTGGCAACCATCGCCGCGGAAGTGGCCCCCGCGCGAGTCCCGATCGCGGCGAAAGGTTTGTACACTCGGGCGCGTTCGTGATCTGCATGGTCAAGTACGTCCCGCAATCCCACGAGATACTCACGCCTATCGACGGCGAGGACGTGCTCAAGCGCATCGAGCAGGCCGGCCGGGTCTGCTACAAGTCGGAGGACATGGCGTCAGCTGGCTCCCACGTCCGGTTCGCGAAAATGCTCGTGGATCGCGAGCATTTCTCGGTCATCGAGCACGTCAACGTTACCGTAAAATTCGTGACGAACCGCGGCGTGACCCACGAGCTCGTCCGCCACCGCACCGCCTCGTACTCGCAGGAGAGCACGCGATACTGCAACTACGCCAAGGGGAAGTTCGACGGCGAGATCGCCGTGATCGACCAGCGCGACCTCTTTACCGGCCCCGCGCACTACAAGCTCTGGAAGGACGCTATGGCGGAGGCCGAGCGGGCGTACATGGACATGGTCGAGCGCGGCGTCCCACCGCAGGTCGCCCGAGGCGTGTTGCCGACCGACCTCAAGACCGAGATCATCGTCACCGCCAACCTGCGCGAGTGGCGGCACGTCCTCGAGCTGCGGACGAGCGAGGCAGCGCACCCGAACATCCGATCGCTCATGAAGGGGCTGCTCGCGGATTTCAAGCAGCGGATCCCCGTCATCTTCGACGACATCGAATGAAAAAGGGAAAAGTAGGTGGAAGAGCTCAGATGTTCATGTATCTCGGCACCACCTTGAACGTGATCAGGTAGGGGATGATCACGTCGAACACAGACTGCCAGGAATTGATCAACAAGGCCATAAGAAAGACTGCATCCCATCCCTTGATGTCCGGCAAGCCAAAGAAGGACAAGTTCACGAAGTTGATGATGTAAGGGGCCAGTAAATAGGTGAACAGCACCCAATTCGCCCAGAGCATGAGCAAGATCCGCACAGCCCACGCCATCGTCATGGTGATGCTATATTTCTTCACATCGAAGATCCAATCCTTTAGACTCAGCTCCGTCCTCCTGAAATATCTCATTAAATAGTACATGGATGTCGGAACGAGAATGAACGGAATGGTCGCGAAAAACTTGAAGAACGGACCGATCCCCGTAGGGTCGAAGAAGAATAGGATAACACTACCACCACCCAGGCATAGCATTCCGGAGCGCCAGCCGAAAATTAAAAAGCAAGCAATCCAGATGAGGCTGATCGGGTCGAAGATGGCGATACCCCACCCGGGTATTCGAGGGAGGATCGGGGTGATGAAAGCAGAGAACACCGCCGAGATGCCAATGAAGATCGCTGCGCCCGCGATTTCCAGGGTTGTTCTCCTGCGTACTTGAGACGGGGCAATGGCCTCTGGCATTCTAAGCCGGGAAATTGAATGTATGATGGTCATCAAGCACAGCAAAACGCTTATGATCAGAACCGTGACAGATGTTGCGCCAAGTGAACCAGGGATGTGGGGCGCCTTCTCTGCAAAGAAGATGATAACGCCCAGGACGCCTACCGTACTCCCACTTCCTAAAACAGCGGATTCTATAATGCCGATACGCGGATTCTGGAATACTTTTATTGAATTGAGCAATGCCAATATAGCTCCAGATAACGCAAGTAAGAATCCGACAAGCGCGATGAGCCCGCCAAATAAGACATTTCCAAGCCAGTGGTGGATAATAACCCCATTCGAGTACGACCCGAGCCATGGCAGGCAAGTCAAGACCAATCCAGTGATGGCGAATGCTAGGTTTGTTGTAGCTGTGAACATCTGAAAGTAGTTTTTCTGCAGAAAGGATTGCTGTTGCATTTTCTAAAACCTCAACTCGATTATGGGTACTTTGTTGGGCAAGTTGCCCCTAAGCGATAGTAATCAGTCGATCTACTTAAATCAGCCCTCGTCTTCATTACTCGAAAACGGAGGACTAATGCGAAGTAGGGGAATTAATGTTCTATGGTTGATGAATACAAGTAATACCCGCATGTCAATCGGATGATGCATTTTGAGCGAGGAGATTAAAGCGTTCAAGGAGCTGGTAAAGACCAGCCCCGAGCAGCTTAAGGACAAGGACATCCAGGCCATGCAAAAGCAGATCCTCGCCCTGGTGACCGACCTCGGCGATAAAGGCGACAAGAAGCTGGACGTCCTCGGGGAATTCCTCGTGAAGCTCCACGCGGCCGAATCCTCAGGCTGTGCGCTTTAAAGACGTCAAGCGAGAAGACCAGGGGGCCTCAGTTCGCCAGCCCGCCCTTGTCGGTCGACCGGTCGACGAGCTTCTTCTCGATCTTGAGCTCGTTCACCGCAAAGTTGTCTCGACTTTGACAGTTCCGACGCGGTAATCTTGCCGAATGAGCGGGACTCTTAAGTCGATATTATGGAAGTGAAAGGATATGATCGATGTTCTTTTCGATCAACTCATCGGTAATCAATTCCAGAGTGCCCGGTGCCCTGGCGTCTAACTGGTAATACACACC
>JAFGBX010000258.1 GCA_016932935.1 Promethearchaeota archaeon
AATCCGTCGGTGTACTGGATGTCGATCTCGTGCTGGCCGCGGCTCACCTCGTGGTGCACCTTCTCGACGGGCATGTCGAAAGCCTCCAGCGCGTTCACCATCTCCCGCAGCAGGGTCTCCGCCTCGTCGCCTGGCGTGAGGTCGAAGTACCCTTCGAGATCCATCGGGTTGGGCACGGCCTCGTCCTTGCCCCGCTTGAGCAGGAAAAACTCCATCTCGGGCGCGCAATAGTACGTGTACCCGAGGTCGTCCTTGATCAGCTTCATCGTCTTCTTGAGGATGTACCGAGAGTCGCCCTCGAAGGGCTTGTCTTCCTTCGTGAAGACGTCGCAGATGAATCGGGCGGTGCTGTGGTTGTCCACCTCGCTCCAGGGGATGACGGCGAACGTGGACGGGTCCGGCATTGCCACCATGTCCGACTCCTCGATGGCGTGGTAGCCGGTGACCGAGGAGCCGTCGAAGTTGATCCCGCTCTCGAAGGCACCCTCCATCAGCTTCGACTGGATGGCGAAGCTCTTCATCCTGCCGTTGATGTCCGTGAACTGCAGCCGCACGAACTTGATGTTCTTCTCCTGGAGATCCTGGATGACCCTCGTGACTTGCTCCTTGTCCGCCATGTCGATAGCACCGCGATTCATGAACGAGCTGTCGTTCTGTCGTTCCTCGCTAAAGTGTACAAACCCTTGTTTATAACCGTTTCTTCAAGCCTTGAAGGGGCCCCCTGCCATTCGGCCATGGTGAGCTCTCGGCCGTGCTGCCCGGACGAGCCCCCTCCAGTCTGGCGGGGGCTCCAGGGCAGAGCCCTCGGAACGAACTGCCAACGGTCTCACCGGACGGAACGGGGGAGTCGAGTTCATTGCGCGGGCTGTTCGACCGACCAAGCGGGGGATTCATTATTCTTTGGTGCCGAAGCCTTCTCCTGTCTCGTGCTCGCGTAGACGAAAAGTGCACCGGCGATGTTCATGCATGCCCCGATCACGTTGAGCAGCCACGCGAGATCGTGGAACAAGTCGTCGAACAATGATGAGTTAAGCAAGAAGCCGATCCCGATGAAGGCGATGCCGACGATGGAATTGATCGAGGCGCGCCGCACGTGCCCGCTTGTCTTTGCAGCCACGTACAGGTATAGCGATGCGATCATGAGCATGTTGATGCCGATACCGACGTAGTTAATCAAGCGCAACATGTCATAGTCCAGGAAGAATGCCAGCGTGGCAATGGCCAGGGGGATCAAGGTGAATATCCCCCTCGAATTCAGGATCATCTTCAAGAAATGGCGTTCGAACCCGAAAACCAGGAATGCGAAGGCGAGCAACCCGAGTATGTAGGACGATCGCTTGAAAAGCTGGAACATCGGGTCGTCGACATAGTTCGGTAACGGGGAGTTATCGCGATAGTAATTCGACACCTGGTTTAGAAACCTCGAGATGCCGAGCACGACGAGGAAGACGACATAGCCGACATATAAACGTTTCGTGGAGGGCAATGTCTCCTTGTTGGCGAGTTTCGCCATCATGGTTATCGCCAACACGAAAAAGAGGCCTATGACGACTATCCACAAGAAATTGAGGTTATCTATGAGGAGGTAGGAGTATAGGTCAGACAAGGTGGTCACCATGGTATCCGTTCATGAGTCGTTATAAACGATCCGCAGCGCTCACTTAAGACTTGCTCTCCCGTGCTGGCGGAATTAAGTGTAACGTTCCAAGGGGCGCCGCCCGCCCGTTCTTCAGAAAATGGCGGGAGCCACGACCGTCAAGGAAATGGAAGGAAGAAAGAGTTTAATCCCGGCATGCGGGCTTCGATCAGGCCTGGCTCCCGTCCCCTGCCGGTTTGTTCCACTCGGCTAGGAAGGACTCCAAGATGCTGACGATCCTGGCGACCTCGATGTCCTTGAAGTCGACGAACCCGCCGGCCACCTCGATCTCGAGCTCCTTCGCCCAGATGTCGAGAACCACGCCGCACGTCTCCTCGTCGAGGTTCAGGGCCTCCCGCACGTTCTCGACCTTGACCCGCTTCGATATCATGAGCAAGGCCTTGATCTTCCTGACGCCCTCGTGGGCGGGCTGCCGTACCAGTTGGCTCGATTGCGGGACGGGCGGGGGTCGGTATGACGTCGAGCCGGCCACCACGAGTCCCGGGTCACGGACGTCCGCTTTCCTGGTCGGCACCTTCTCCGGCGCGCTGGGCCTGCCCCCGGCCATGAAGGCGAGGTTGGCCGGCATCTGCTTCTTGGACTTTTCGGGTTGCTTCTCCTTGCCGGCCTGCTTCGCAGGGCCGCTCGCCCGCTCCTGCTGTGCTTTGATGAAGTCGGCCATGGTACGGGTGCCGACCGTGACCTCCCCGCGCTCGATCTGGCCTTGTAGCACGGCCTGGGAGTGCAAGCCGAGCACGGAGAACAGGCAGATCGCGAGGAAGATCCCCTG
The DNA here is from genome assembly GCA_016932935.1 of Promethearchaeota archaeon. Taxonomy (GTDB): domain Archaea; phylum Asgardarchaeota; class Lokiarchaeia; order Sigyniarchaeales; family Sigyniarchaeaceae; genus Sigyniarchaeum. Next base: position 2,427 of record JAFGBX010000258.1, read on the forward strand.
GAAGATGGCGCGCACCGGGAGCGAGCCAGGCTGCGAGCTGCCGAGTGAAGTGAAGTCGACCGTGAGGTTGCAGAACAGGCCCGCGAGCGCCGCGAGGAACACCACGTAATAGCCGCCGGAGACTCGCGCCGCCGGCTGGTCGGACACGTTTGGAAAGTTCGACCTGACCTGCTGGAACTTGAGGAGCAGGACGATCGCTGCGCCGAGCCCGGCGCCGCTGATCGCTAGGGACGCGGGGTTGTTGGCGAAAGCCGGGATGGCCTCGTTCAGCACGAGGCAAGCCACCAGGATGATGCCGGTCAGGAGCATCAGCAGCTCCGACGGCTTCTCCTTGAAGAACAGCCCGAACGCGGCGATGCCACCTGCGGCCCCCAGGAAGAAGGCGAGGGCCTGCATCTGGAAGGAGACGGAGGGTATCTTTAAGAAGATCACCGAGGCGAGGAAGTTGCTCGTCGCGACCATGGCGAGCATCCACGCGAGCCCCGTCATGGCACCGCGCTGGCTCACCTCCTTGAAGGCCTTCTCGAACCAGGCGAAGCGGGGCAGCAACCGGGCCCGCTCGGGCGGTCGCGGGGGCAGCTGGGGGAGTGCACGGGCGACGGCCAACAAGGGCGGCGCCGCGAGCACGCAGATGGCGTGGATCAGTAGCAGGTAGTGGAAGCCGATCGGGGCGAATATCACGTAGAGCACCCCGATCGCGGCAAGCGCGACGGCGATGCCGATCCCGGGCACTCCCGGCGCGCCGTCGATCCGCAGCCGGGGCATCGCGAGCATGGCACATGTCCCCGAGGAGAACACCACCCCGAGGTAGAGCAGCATGTGGCCGATCTCGCTGTGCCAGCCATCTTGACTGATAATGAACATGCAGAAACTCGCGAACGCGGCGACGTACGCGATGGTAGAGGCGACGGACGAGTCCCTCGAGTTGACGATCCCGTCCTTGAACAACCCCTTTTTCTCCCGGATCCGCATGAGGTACTTGTTGATCAAGGTGAACACGAATGCCGGCGCGAGGATCATAAGCAAGAACCCGCCGAGGAAGCCGCCCTCGGTGTAGGGCACGTTGATGCCGGCGAGGCTGCAGAAGCCGAACGGCAGGCACGCGAGGAGGTAGGAGCACACGGGGAGGGCGCTGGCGAGCTCGGCTAGGAGGGCGCCGGCGAGCGGCGATGGGCTCGCGCGGCGGGGAACCCTAGGGCGATCCTCGGCCACGTCGGTCGGTTCCACGTCAGGGACGTCAAGGTTCAGTTCTGCCACGGTTCACGCCCTCCTGACCTCGATCCGGCTCGTCGTGTTGTTCGCAAGGAAGAAGTTCACCTCGACCGTGATGACGCCCGCCACGTCCGTCCTCGGGATCTTCCTGGAGATGTAGGCCTGCGTCGCGTTCGTGAGCCCCCCCAGCGTCGCGTCGGAGCCGACGATCGAGACCCTGATCGTCGCGTTGGCGCAGTCCTCGTACTCGTACCGGTTCCCTATGAGGCAAATTGCCCCCTGGGAAGCCGAGATGCCGTCTTGCCAGCTCACGTTGCCGGAGAACGTGATGGTCGGTATGTCGGGATCCGGCTCGTGTGTCGACGGGTTCCTTGCCACCGCCTTGAGGCACTCGTACGCGTGGCGCGTGCCGTTGGGGTGCTCGACGCGGGTGAAGTTCACCAGCTCCCGATCCTTGAAGTGCAGCACCCGGTACGCCGCCTCTTCCCTCACGTCGTTCGTCTGCAGCATCAGCGTGCCCGAGAACGGCGCGTCGGTCGCGGCCACCGGGGTGCAGTTCCCGTAGGTGAGCCGGTCCTGGTGGTTGTGGCCGTGGAGGTACGCCATCACGCCGTATTGATCGCAGAGAGCGACGAATTCCTCGTTGAACTTGTCGAAGTTCCTGTTGATGTCCCCGGGCTCGTCGACGCTCTGGCATTCGTACACCGGCGCGTGGCCCGCGATGATCTTGACGGGCGTCGAGACGTGCGATGCCATGTCGGATTGGAGCCAGGCGAAATACTGGTCTCGCAGCGCGTCGAGGTTCATGCCCGTGTCGATGTACGTGAAGTGGTAGTCGGGGCCGTAGTCGAACGTGAAGTTGAAGTACCGGCACCAGCGCTTGTACTCGTCCGTCCCGAAGTAGTCGTGGTTGCCAGGGCCGACGAATATCGGCACCTGCAGGTGCTGCGTGCATTGTTCGTAGATGAACTGGTAGTCGGACTTGACCGCCGTCTCGGTGACGTCGCCCGACAAGATCACGAACTCCGGGTTGACCAGGTTGGTCTGCTTGACCACCTCGGTCGTAAAGTCATAGGAGTCCTCCCACATGCTCTCGTATTCCTCCGAGTAGCCCACCTGGGTGTCGGACCAGACGACGACCTTGAACTCGGCCTTGTAGGCCGTGATGACCTTGACAGCGTGGAGCTGCGAGTCGACCATCCCGTTCACCGACACTTCTAGGTCGTACAGCGTGTCGTTGACCGTGCCGGCCGGGAAGGCCGCGGTCGTCGTTATCGAGTTGCCGTTCGCCGCGATCGATGAGAGCAGCAACGGGAAGTCCCCGTACCTCGACGTGATGGTGGCTCCCATCTCAAGCGCCCCTGTAATCGGCACCTGGCTCTCGACCTCGATCGTGAACGTCTCATTGGCCGTGCGGATGACCGGCACGTTCCACCTGGGCCTCGCGAGTGAGATGGCGTTCGTCACATTGAGGTACACGGCGAAGCCCGCGACCATCGCGGCCGAGATGACGAGCAAGACGAGGGCATCGGACTTCAAGGGTTTGGCTTTTGTAGGCATGTCTTGGTTCTCTCCTTTTAATCGTGTGTCTATCGATTCCTATTCCCAAGGCCAATGAAGACGAATCCGAGGATGCAGATCGCCGACCTGTACCAGTATCCGCTCGATTCGTGGCCCACGGTGTGTATGTCTGCGAGGACAGCGAGGAACCCGATACCGAGCAGAATCGCGTTCCGCCTCAAGACACCCGTCGTCTTCCCCGCGAGCACCCAGTAGATCAACGGGATCACGGCGAACGCAAGGAATCCAAGGCCGGTGAACAAGACGGCTATGGGATCGTCAAAATTCGTGTCGAATATGTCGATCTTGAGCCCTGTGAGTGGCGTGTAGAGGAACGAAACGAACGCGCACGCGATCAAGAAGCAGAAGAAGATGTGGCGTGCCTTGGGGATGAACGCCCGTTCCATGAAGAAGACCGCGATGGCCAGGCCGACGAGAAAGAACATGTTCGTGACATACCCCATCGTGATCTGCCCCACCAGGACGACGTCGTAGTCCAGGAACCTAGCCCACGCGTAGATCTCCGCGTTGAAGAGCGGGATCGAAGGGTCGTCCTTCACCAGGTATATCCCCCTGCCTGGATCCGTGAACGTGGCAATCGGGTTGTCAAGGACGCGCGTTATGAATAGGAACAAGAACAAGATCGCCATTCCATAGTTGAGCTGCTTGAGCGTGCTCATGTTCGGGTCGGTCTTTCTTGCTTTGTTGAAATAATACACCGAGAAAACGAGGCATAGCGCGATGCACACCTCGCCTAGCATGTACTGCCATCCATCTTTGATAGCCATCTTTTCTTTCACACTGAGCGGTTCTGCTGATTTAGATCCTTCCTTGCATCATAGTGGTGTAGTTAGTTTGATACCGTTCGATCCAGTCGATATAGAGATAAACGTATCTTCCACTTCCGGAATAGAGAGGGGGCGAGCGTATCTATAGAGTCACTCTATGCAAATCGCATCCTACCCGCGATCCGCATTCGATCGCGAGCCGCGCAGAATAAAACCCACGGTCTAGTTGGCGCGTGGTAAAGAAAGATATGCCCCGGGAGGGAATCGAACCCCCACAGTCGGATTCACAGTCCGATGGAATACCACTATCCTACCGGGACAATCGTTCATTTTTTGGATACATTCGACGTTCGCGTGCGTGGGACATCCCCGTCATCGGGGATTTGCAAAGGCACGCGTTTTGGACGAGATATCCAATGCAAGTCTGTATTTAATTTTGTGCGAACGGGATGCCCGCTGACCCGGCGTTTCAAACGATCCTCTTCCGCTTGAGGCGTTTGAGCGTCTCCTCGTCGATCTGCAACGATCGGTAGATCGCATCGTTGTCGCGCCCCGGATCCGGCGCCGGTTCGATCGACAACGGCACCTCATTAAACCGCAAAGGGGATCGGAGGTGTTCCCTGGTTCCGTACGTCTCGTCTTCGACGGGCACGAGCAGCCGCCGGGATCGCACCTGCACGTCGTCCCAAGCGGCCGTAATGTCGTGGACAGGCGCGCAGCAGACGCCCTTGCTGCATAACATCGAGACCCATTCGTCGCGGTCACGCTCGAGGAAGACGGTTTCGAGCAGATGGTTCATCTCTCCAAGGCTGTTGGACGGCTTCAGGCCGATCGCTCTCTCCACGTATCCGATGCCCGCGAACTGGGATTCCTTGAGCTCCGGGTGCTCGATGGCATCGCAGAAGCCGTCCCAGAACTTCTGCTCGATCGCGCCGAGCGACACGTACCCCCCGTCCTTGCACCTGAACAGCCGGTAGAAAGGATAGAAGCCAGAAAGTACCTCCTCGCCTTTCTTGAAGTCCGGCGCCCCGGCCATGCGGTTGCAGTTGTAGAGGTGGAGCAAGGAGAAGGTCGACTCGTAGATCGACGCGTCGACGTGCACGAACGATTCTCCCCCGCCCTTGCGCCCCGAGAGCGCGGCGAGCACGCCGATGGCCGCGTAGAGCCCGCCGATGTAGTCGGCGAAGGGTATCGGAAGCGGTAGGGGCGGCCCGCCCGGTTCCCCGTTCATGGACAAGAGCCCGGCGATCGAGAGGTAGTTCATGTCGTGGCCGGGCTCGCTCGCCCGCGGGCCGTCGTGGCCGTAACCGCACACGGATGCGAACACGAGCCTGGGGTTGGTCGCTTGGAGGACATCCTTCCCGAGGTTCCAGTGATCTAGCGTGCCGGGCTTGAACGACTCGACGAGCGCGTCCGCCGTGGCGAGCAGCTTCAAGAAGATGTCACGGCCATCGGGCTTGGTGTAGTCGAGGGTGATGCTTTTCTTGTTCCGGTTTATCTGGTAGTAGAGTCCCCCGACGCGTGACTTCTCCCCGATGACGAACGGCGGCGAGAACCGGGCCATGTCCTTCGTGGGATCGGGGTGCTCGACCTTGATGACCTCCGCGCCGAGGTCGGCGAGCACCATGGTCGCGAACGGGCCGGGCAAAAGCTTGGTCAGGTCGACGACCCGTGTGCCTGCAAGGGGCTTCGTCCACGTGTCCACGACGCGTCCTTCATGGGCCATCGCGGTTCACTTGCAGCAGAAGGGCTTCCGGATCAAGTAGTCGATGTCTGCCCACCTCTTGGCGAACGCGTCCAAGTCCTCATCGTCCTTTTCTTCTTTCTTGATCGATTCATGTGCCGTCCGCTCGCCCGGAGGCAGGTTCTCGGCTTCATTCTGTTCTACCACGTGCATCACCAAGGAAATCTCCCCGACAAACCTTTAAAACGATGTGCTTTTTGTTAATCACGTATTTAGGTGAAAAGGTTATGGCCGGCGATTGTGTTCACTAGGAACGGGTCATTCGGCTCTCGAACCCTACCAGGACACCCGCCAGCCATCCCCCCGTGCGACTCGATTCCTACAACGCCCGCTCGATCACTATCTCCAGCGGCGGCCAGAGTCCGGGACATTATCTACATGGCACGATCATCATCAAAGCAGAGCATGTAACGAGGGCGACAACACAATGCAAAAACCGGAAAGGCAACTCAAGTTCTTGATACCCAAGGGCTCCTTGCAAGAGACGGTCGAGACGCTCTTGAAGACCGCGGGGTATAAGTACTACCTCGATGCCCGTGGGTACCGCCCGTCGTTGAACGACCCCGAGATCGACATGAAGATGCTTCGCCCCCAGGAGATCCCGAACTACCTGATCGGGGACAACGAGAGCGACCTCGGCATCACGGGCATCGACTGGGTGCGCGAGACGCGCACGATGAACGACGTCGAGCTATTGCTCGACCTCAACGCGGGAAAGGTCAAGCTCGTCTTCGGCATCCCGCAGACGTGGACGGCGTGTAACTCGTTCGATGACTTCGTCGAGGAATTCGCCAAGAACAAGCGGCAGATGCGCATCTCAACGGAGTACATCAACACGACCCTCGAGTTCATCGCCAGGAGTAAAAAATACAAGCAGTACTACGGCGAGAAGAGGCCGAAGGTGATCACCCCGTGGTACGTGTACGGCGACAACGAGATGGTCAAGATCTACCTGAGCTTCGGGGCAACGGAGGCCAAGCCCCCCGAGGAGGTCGACGCGATCGTCGACAACACGGAGACGGGCAGCACGCTGCGCGCCAACGGCATCAAGATCGTCGACGTGATCGACACCTCGTCGGCATACCTGATCGGGAACAAGGTGGCGCTCAAGGACAAGTGGAAGGCCGAGAAGGTCAAGGACATCATGACCTTGCTGCAAGGCGTGGTCGACGCGCGCCAGAAGCTTCACGTGTTCTTCAACATCCGGGACGACAATCTCCCGAAGATGCTCGAGAGTCTCCCCGCGCTCAAGAACCCGACCATCGCGAAGCTCACGGGCAAGGGATCCGAGGGCTGGAGCGCGATCAACACGGTCATCCCGCGGGAGGACTTCCTCAAGATGATCCCGGTCTTCAGGAAGTGGGCGCAAGGCCTGGTCGTGTTCGAGCCCCGGCAGATCCTCCCGCTGGAAAAGTACAAGAACAACAGCGAGTGATTTTTTTCCCGCCTACCATTCACCCACGCGACGCGATCCGCCATGGACATCACGATCAAGAAGTCGAGCAGCTTCTCGCCCGCCGAGCTCCGCAAGGCGACCGTCGACCAGGCCCGGCTCGGCCAGGTGATGGAGTCCGTGGCGGAAATCATCCGCGACGTGCGCCAGCGCGGCGACGCGGCGGTGCTCGATTACACCAGGAAGTTCGACGGCGTTGAATTCAACGCGGGGGACATCAAGGTTCCCCAGGGCGAGATCGATTCGGCGTATCAGAACGCCGAGGTGGGAATCATCTCGGCCCTCGAGACGGCCCGGGACAACATCTGGAAGTACCACGAGAAGCAGAAGCCCGCGGAATGGGAGATCGAGACGACGAGGGGCGTCAGGCCGGGCCTCATCATCCGTCCCCTGGATACCGTTGGCGTCTACGTGCCCGGGGGCAAGGCCTTCTACCCGTCGACCGTGCTCATGACGGTGGTTCCCGCCGTGGTCGCTGGGGTCAAGCGCATCGTGATGGTCACGCCGCCGAAGAAAGACGGGAAGATCGAGCCCATCGTCCTCGCGTCGGCCAAGGTCGCGGGAGTGTCCGAGATCTACAAGGTCGGCGGGGCCCAGGCCATCGCTGCGCTCGCCGTTGGCACCCAGACGATCCCGAAGGTCGACGCGGTCGTCGGCCCCGGCAACGTCTACGTGACAGCGGCCAAGCAGCTCCTGCAAGGGGAGGTTCTCATCGACTCGCCGGCCGGGCCGAGCGAGGTGCTCATCATCGCCGGGGAGGCGGCGAGCCCTAGACACGTCGCCCTGGACATGTGCGCGCAAGCCGAGCACGACCAGGACGCCGTGGCCATCGTCGCGGTCACGAGCGACTCGCAAGCCAAGGAGGTCGTCGATGAGATCAACGACTTGCTCCCGTCGCTCGTCCGCAAAGCCATCCTGGAGGCATCCCTCTCGAGGAACGGGCTCATCGTCGTCATTGGCAAAACCACCAAGGACGCGGGCTACACGGCCGAGGCAGCCCGCATCATCAACGGGATCGCACCAGAGCACTTGCAACTCAGCCTCGACGAAGAGGCGATCGCGAAGCTGCTCCCGCTCGTCAAGAACTCGGGGGCAATATTCCTCGGCGAGGATTCACCGGTTCCACTCGGCGACTACGCCGCTGGAACCAACCACGTGCTACCGACAAACGGCACGGCGGCTAGGTACTCGGCCCTCAACACGACGTGCTTCGTCAAGTACATCCCGGTCACGAGGGCGAGCAAGGAGGGCCTTCGGAACCTCGCGCCGACCGTGAGCAAGCTGGCGCGGTTCGAGAAGCTCGACGCGCACGCCCGCGCGGTGGAGGACCGGGTCAAGGAGTAAATCCAAGTGAGCATCATGGTCGAGGTCTGCATCATCGATTACGGCATGGGCAACCTGCGCTCGATCCAGAAGGGCTTCGAGAAGGCGGGTGCCAGGGCGATACTGACATCCAGCGCGGACCAGGTCAAGAAGGCGGGCGCGGTCGTGCTCCCCGGCGTCGGCGCGTTCGAGGACGCGATCAAGAACCTGAAGGAAGGTGGCTTCGCGGAGGCGATCCGCGACAAGGTGAACCAGGGGGTGCCGTTCCTCGGCGTATGTCTCGGCTTGCAGTTGCTCTTCGAATCGAGCACGGAAGGCGGGCTGTTCGAGGGCCTGAAGATCCTGCCCGGCGTCGTCGACCGGTTCCCCGCCGCGCTCAAGGTGAAGGTCCCGCACATGGGCTGGAACTCGCTGGCCTACAAGGATCCGGGGCACTTCCTCCTTGAAGGCATCCCGGATGGGACGTACATGTACTTCGTGCACAGCTTCCACCCGATCACGAAGCCCGAGCAAGTCGTCGCCACGTCGACCCACGGGCACGAGTTCGCTTGTATCGTGAAAAACGAGGCAGGCAACCTCGTGGCGACCCAGTTCCACCCGGAGAAGTCGTCGACCGCGGGTATCAAGATGCTCGAGAACTTCGTAGCATTCTGCAAAAAGTGAAACGGTTCTTACGATTCTGCCTTCTTGGCCAGTTCCAGCCCATGAATTGAAATAAAGAAAAGGATCTTACAATTTTGACAAGATCTCGTACCGCGAATAGCACGAGATGCCGAATCGCTTGGCATACGAGATGGCGCTGGGGCTGAACGAGTTCGTGACGACCACGGCGCCGTCGAGCGGGACGTCGTAGCAGCACTTCTGGATCTGGCGGATCTGGTTGATGCCGAGCGTCCTGTCCCAGTCCTTTATCAGCAGTCCGAACCTGGAGCCGTCATTGTTCTCGACCAGCGCGTCGATTTTCCACACCTTCGTCTTCCCCTTGAGCTCGACGTTGGGCCGGTATCGAACATCGTTTTTCTGTCGGAAATATTCTTCGACTATCTTGAAGAGGGCCGCTTGCCTGAACGAGGGATCCATTCTTCTTCACGCATCCAACGGGATTATCACGGTATGACCTCGATGTTATCCTATTTACACGTGTCGTTCATTTAAAGGACACATATCATCGAGACATATACGGGAAACGACAATATATCCGTGATCGGCACAGCGATCATCCCGTGAACACATTAAAAAAAACCCCGACCAACCCTTGGTGTCATCAGGCACGTGCTATCTGCCATTCCCATTTCATTTTATGAATAATAGTAGGCGTGATCGTCGAGTGACTTGGAATGCTCATAACCATAACTTGAAGGAATACAGAGTATCCTAGTCGTGACACGCCTTGCCAAGTCATCGATGGATTCCATACTTAACGGCTCTTCGTTCCAGAAATAATCACTGAACTCGGTGATCAACGTGTCACGGTTCATCAATTGTATATTACGCAATCCCACGAGCACGGTTGTCCTTTCTCTTGGTGTGATTGCGTCATATCCTTCGGGGCAGCTATTCTCATCAGACATGAAGGATTACTCCCGTCATGGTATAAAAGAAAGTAACCAGATCCACGCAACATCGAGTTGACTTGTATGATAGATAACCAATTGAAATAGCTGGAACGAAACAATGCCAAGCTCCGGCAATTTCAGACGATCCCGTGAAGCGCGCAGCCGATGAAAAATGGAGGAACAACTTCCTCGGTTCCATCCAAGCGATCAAGGCCGGGCAAGAACGCGTCGTCGTCGCGTCCGG
>JAFGBX010000259.1 GCA_016932935.1 Promethearchaeota archaeon
ACAAGGTCGTCCGGATCGCCCACGACTACCCGACCGAGATCCAGGTCGAGCTGCCCAAGGTGTCGCTCGTGTTCAAGCTCAAGGCCTTCGACGTGCCCAAGGACTGACCAGAGAACCAACCACCCCGGCCACGGGAATCCTAGTTTTTCCCCATTCATTCGGCGCGATGCCCTCGGCAACGTCGAGAAAAAATGGGAAAAGATTCGCTGCCGTGCCCTCACCAGCAGGGCGCGGGGGCTGGCGATGGTGGCCGGTCGCGCGACCGGTACCAGCGCCCGTAGAAGACCAGGCCGGCGGCACTCAGCGTGGCCGAGAGCCCGCCGAGCACCCCCTTCACGAGCGCCAGGGGCGGCAAGACGGGCGATATGGCATCGATGGCCAGTATGATCATCATGCAAGACAAGCCCGCCATGAGGAACCTCGTGCTGGTCGCACGATCCGGGGTGCGTCCGTTTCGCAGCAGCATTGTCGCATCACTACGGTGCGTATTGCACCACGGTATGCATGAGAGAATGTCCAGATAAACGTTCTTGACGAAAATTCCTAACATGCTTGGAAAGAATTCTTTTCAAGCGCGAGATCGGCAAAAGTAAATGACTGAATAGGGCTCGCGGTGCTTCCCGCTTGCAAGATTATCGATCAATCCTTCCAGCCGTTGAGGAGATCCTTTTCCACGTCCATCTCGTCGAGGAAGCCGATCAGGTCCCGCTTCATGGCGGCCATGACGTCGGGATGCTGCGCCGACACGTCCTGCTGCTGGCGTGGATCCTCACGCAAGTCAAAGAGCATGTCTCGGGCCTCCTCCCACGGCTCGAGCGTCTTCTCGAGGCCGTCGACCGCCTTGTCGACGATCACCTGGCCTTGCTGCTCGCGGCGCGAGACGAGGACGGCGAACCAGCGGTCCTTGACGACGGAGACGGGGATGCCGGGGCCCGCCAGGAACGGGAAGCTCGCGGCGAAGCCGCGGTGGTGGTCGCTGCCGCCGAGGAGCACCTCCTTGAAGGACAGGCCCTGGCAGGCCAGGAACGGGTGCCCTTCGATGTCCATGATCGTCGGCGCGAAGTCCGGCGGCTGCACGATGGCCTGCTTGCGGCAAGGCTTCACGTCCGGGTGGTAGACCAGCAGCGGGATGTGGTTGATCTCCTCGAAGAGCGGGATGTACCTGAGGACGTGCTTTGCAGGGCCCTGGTAGCTCGTGAAGCTCTTGCCGATGAACCCGTGCTCGCCGAGGAGGAAGCCATGGTCGGTAGTGAAGATGATCATCGTGTTGTCGAGCAAGCCGAGGTCGTCGACCTTGTCAAAGATGCGGCCGACCCACCGGTCGACGAGGGTGACCTCCGCGGCATAAAGGGCTCGGCAATGTTCGACCTCCTCAGGGGTGAGGTAGCCGGCGGTCTTGGCGTAGAGCGGGTAGTCGACCTCGCGCCCCTTGAAGCCGGGGTCGGCGTACTTGTCGACGTACCACCGAGGTGCATCCCACGGCTCGTGCGGGTCGAAGAAGTCGACGTAGAGGTAGAACGGCCCCTCGTTGTAATTCTCCTCGAGCCATTCACACGTGCACGAGGCCGTGCGGGCGGGGAACGTGTCCTCCTCGTGGTGCCAGTGGGCACGTGCCCGCATGTGCATCGTCTGGAGGCCCGGAGGGTTCCGGTACAATGAGGGGTCGGACTTGAAAGGAGGCGCCTTGGGTGACGTCTTCCATCGGTCATGTTCTTGTCCACGAATCCATTCGAAGCCATCAAAGCCACGCTGGTAGTTGAACCCGTTCTCGAGGATGTGCGGCTCGTCGCACACCATCATCGTGGTGTAGCCTTGCTGGCCGATCATTACCTGGAGCACGGGCTCCCCCTGGTGCAGCGGCGCCCACGGCGTGTAGGTGGCCGAGTACGTCCCCGCCATCACGTCGTGGCGGTGGGGGACGGTCGGGAAGCTGGCCGAGTACGCGTTGTCGAAAACGGCGCACTTCTCGGCGAACTCGGCGATGTTGCGCGTGTCGACGGGCCTGCCGTTCACCTTCATCGTGTTGTAACATGACACGAAGTCCCGCCGCAGCGTGTCCGAGATGATGATGATGTAGTTGAGTTTCCTCATGGAGATGAGGTCAACCGTGGGGCATAAAAAACATCGTTCAAGCGAGGGATGCCACGAGCCTCTTGAAGTACCGGTCGGTCATACCGGCCACGAAGTCCCGGGCGACGATCGCGGGGTTTGCCTTGTACCGCTCGATGTAGTCCGTCCCCACTAGCCGGACGTGGTCGGTGAACACGGCAGCGCCCTCGTTCCCCCTGGCAACGTCGTTGCAAGCCTGTTCGAACAGCATCTCCATCTGCGCGGGCACGTCCTGGATCTTGGAGGCGAGCGTCTCGTGCTTGTAGATGCGCTTCGTGTTGAAATCGTACAGCGCGAGCAATGCCTGGTGCACGTCTCTGCTGTAGGCGACCTTCGACAGCTCGGACTCCATCGTGTTCTTGATCAAGTCCTTGACGAGGATGTCGATCACCTGGCGGTTCGTGTTGCCGAGCAACGTGTCGGGTATGTCATCACGAGTGATCAAGCCGAGGGTGATCGCGTCCTCGATGTCGCGGCCGATGTAGCTGATCGTGTCGACGAACCGCACGACGCAAGCCTCGAGGGTCATCGGCTGCAGGTCGACGCTCCCCGGGGCGCCTATCGCCTTATCCAGGTTCGCGTCGAGCCTGGCGATGGCGTCGCCGGGGCTCTTGCCCGCGTCAGGCTCCGGCCCGATCTCCCGCACGTGCACCTCCCCGTTGTGGCACAAGATGCCGTCGAGCGTCTGCGCGGACAAGTTGAGCCCCGGGAAGGGATTCTCCCCCTTCCGGTAGGCACTCTCGACCTGGTCGAGGAAGACGACGCTCTGGGCGTTGTGGTGGAAGTGGCCGACGCCGTGGCGGGTGCACGCCGTGTCGAGCACCTTCTCCCCCTCGTGGCCGAACGGGCAGTGGCCGACGTCGTGCCCGAGGGCGATTGCCTCGATGAGGTCCTCGTTGAGCCCGAGCACGCGGCCGACGAACCGGCCGATCTTGGCGAGGAACTGCACGTGGATGACGCGGTGGCTGATGCGGTCATCTTCGATGTTGGAGAACACTTGCGTCTTGTCCACGTACCGGTTGAACGAGAACGAGTGGAGGATCCGGTCGCTGTCCCGCCAGTAGTGGAGTCGTGGCCCTTCGTGGCGGCTTGTTTCGTCCCACCGGAAGATGGCGCCGGCCGACCGGGACGCTGCGGGCGCGAGAGCGCGCTCGCGGTCGAGCATCGCTTGCGTGGTAGCACCTTCAAATGGCATGTGTTTTGAGGTCGCAACGGGAGGCTATATACCATGTCGGCCGCCCGGCACTCGCCTCACAACTCGTACTCCTCGCCGAGTTTCGGGAGCACGACGGTCGTCGCCTTGGGCAGGTCCATCTCCTCGTAGAGGTCCGGGTTGAGCGAGTGGACGGGGAACACGCGGGCGGGCTTGATCTCCCGCACCATCCACTCCAGCGCGTCCGGGCTCGCGTGCCCGGAGCAATGGGCGCTGTGGACGTTGTCGGGGGGGATCCCGAACCGGTCGAGCCACGCAGCCCGCTTTTCCTCCGAGAGTTCCCCCTCGTCGTCCACGGGCTCGCTCATGGACTTGACGAAGTGCGAGCCCTCCGGCGGCCGCAGGTCTGGCAGCTCGTTGAGCATGTAGAACGACAAGTACATCAAGTACCGCCCGGGATGCGCCCGCACGTGCTCGGCCCTCACGCTGGGCCGGATGCCGAGGTTGATCCGCTTGTACTTGGTCTTCTCGCCGGCCTTCGCGGGATCCGTGAACGCCGTCGCTATGTCGTTGGAATAGGAGTAATCGCTCGGCTCGTACAGGCCCGACCTGGCCTTGTATAAATAGATCAACACATCATTCAAGTCGATCGAGGCCAGCCCCGCGATGCCGGCGTTCTTGCACGCCTCGATCAAGAGATACACGTCGGCGTCGATGACGAGCCGCCGCCCCGCCGCCTTCGCGGCCTGGTAGAAGCTCTGGAAGCGCCATACGTCCTTCCCCGAGCAGTCGAAGAAGACCATCTTGTCCCCCGCTTCTTGCCGCACCCCCTCGATGATGGCCTCGATCCCGGCCTTGACGGAGGCCTCGTCCTGGTGGTACTGGACCTTGTCGCCCCGCTCCAGCCTCGTCCCCTCGATGATGAGCGCGTCCGGCTTGAATTCCTTCGCGGCCCGGACGAAGGCGCGGGCCTGGGACTCGAGGGGCCCGTGAACCCGGATGTCCCCCGTGTAGACCACCTTCTTTCCCGTCGCGGTATCCTTGGCCAAGAAACCGCCTGCCCCTGGGATCGAGTGGTCGGTCTCGTGGAATGAGACCTCGAGGCCCCCCATGGCGGCGCCACATCGATCCCCCGGGGCGAGCACTGCCGGCGTGCGCCGTCCCTCGACGGGGCTTGACACGACCTTGGTTCCATCGAGCTTGTATTGCAGCTTGTACTCGTTGATGCTGCGCAAGGGCGTTCCTGCGTTGCGGGTTCGCTCGAAGAGGTCGAGCAAGCTGGCCGACGTGGCCCCGCAGATCGGGTTGATCGACGAGTGCATGTATTTTATCAAGCCGACGTGGTCGCCGTGCAGGTGCGAGACCGCGACGTCCGTCACGAGGGGTTTCCCAGCGAGGCCGTACGCGATGCCGAAGACGGATTTCAAGTCCTCTCCGACGTGAAGCACGAGGTCCTCGCGGTAGAGGCACTCGAGCACGCCTTCGGGTCGCGGTATCAACCCGATCGACAACGCGTCGAGGATGTACTCGCTTTCCCGGAGTTTCATGAACGCGTCCGTGAACTTCTTGGTGACGCCGTAGTCTATCCCGAAGTCGAACATGATCGCGCGGTCGTTCGCCGCCTGGAGGGTGATCTTGTTGCCCCCGATGGCGTTCACGCCCCCGAAGAATCCTATCGTGGTCTTTGCCATGCTGGTTCCGCTCTGGTCTCTCGCGCTCGATGATCCTCCGCGGCGGGGGCTTAAAACACGTGCCCTTTTAACAAGTCCCCGACGACGAATACGTCGAAGGCAGCATTCTGTTAAACCGCCCGAGCTTGTCCAGACGCGTCATGTCGCGCATCAAGGATCTGATCGGCCGTGGCGATCTCGAGAGGGTGTTCGTTCCACTGCTCCCCCTCTTTCCCCAGGCGTTCACGTACATAAAAGGGGAACTGTTGGAACGCGTCTGGCCTGCCGTGAAGGCGATTCTCGAAGAGAACGGGATCGACACGAACGGGGATCGCGATGCATTGATCCGTGACTTGATGAAGGAGGACCCTGTCGAGCTCGCGTCCGAGATCGACAGCGACCCGTTCAAGACCCTCATCCGCACGATCCTCTCCGCGCGCAGCAAGGACGAGCAGACGATCAAGGTCTCCAGCGCCCTTTTCAAGCACTACGACACCGCCGAGAAGCTGGCAGCAGCGCCGCCCGAAAAGGTCGAGGAGATCATCAAGCCCATCGGCTTCTACAGGGCGAAAACGAGGAGCGTCCAGGGCGCGGCCCGCATGTTGATGGACACGTTCGGCGGCGAGGTGCCGGGCAAGTACCGGAACCTGCTGGAGCTGCCCGGCGTCGGCCCCAAGGTTGCCAACTGCGTGCTCGTCTACGCGTTCGGGATACCAGCCATCCCCGTCGACACCCACGTCCACCGCATCGTGAACCGCTGGGGGCTCGTCGAGACGACGGATCCCGAGAAGACGTGCGATCAACTGATGGAAATCTTGCCCCGCGAGTGGTGGCTCGTCATCAATGATCTCCTCATTCGCTTCGGCAAGGAGATCTGCAAGCCCATCACTCCGCTCTGTGGAGACAAGTGCCCCCTCGACGAGATCTGCCCCAAGGTCATCGTCAAGAACAAGCCACGCGGCAAGACAAAGGTGGCGAAGAAGGGGAAAGAAAGCAAGTAGTACCGATTAGAAATGCTTAGCCGAGCAAGACCATCTTGATCTCGTGCGGCTCGAAGTGCAGTTTGGCGCTGCCACCTTGCACGGGGATCGTTTTCTTGGCCGAAAGGTCAACCTTGACCTCAACTGCCCGGGTGATGTCCGGCGCGAGTCTCGCCACCGTGTCGACGGCCGCGTCGGCGAGGTTGAAGGCGGTCACGAGCACCTTGCCCTCGCGCATGCGCAATGATGACACGCGTATCCACGGGTCGAGGCCCTGGATGATGGGGTCGAGCAGCTTCGCGTCAGGCTCGCCGAGCTGGAACAAGATAGTCTCGGGCTTGGCGCAGAACGCGTCCGCGAAATCATCGCTGGTATGCAACGGCTCGCTGCACGGGTGAACGCTCAAGCTATAGTCGAACGTGTAGGCCTTGCCCAGTTCTTGCGCTCCGGGCGTCTTCTCCCCCGGGCCGGCGTTGACGGGCCGCTCGGGGATGTCGCCCCGCGAGAGCCAGCCGACGCAGCGGAGGAGCGTCATGGCGAGCTGGGAGCCACCCGCGAGTTCGACCTCGGGCAAGCCCTTGTTGGCGAGCGTGATGGCGACCTTCTCGTCGGGGGAATTGACCCGGACGTATCGCTTCTGGGGCATGATGCCCGTCGGCTGCTCGGCGAACTTGTCCAGCACCTCGGGCGCCCAGCCGCGCTCGATCGTGCCGAAGTGAGTGGCGGCCTGGATTTTTTCCGCTTTGAACGGCAGGTCGAAGCGGACGCGCAGCCGGTGGTCCTTGGCCGTGTTGACCAGCTTGGTCTCGATGTCGATCCGCGGCAGCGCGCGGAAGAACCGGAAGGTCGTTTCGATGTCGACATCCGCCTTTCCCTCCCGCTTGTCCATTTTCTCGTCCGCTTCCTTGAACAGCTCCAGGGTCAGGGTTTGCTTGATCTCCGCGAACACGGCACCCTGGCCGTTCACCTTCCGTTTGGCGCCCGACGCCTTCGCCTTCTCGGGGCCGAGGCGACCGAACGTGTACTCGTCGCCGCGGTCTCCCCAGTCCTCGAACACGTGCAGGGCCGGGAAGGTCACCCCGCTCCGCTTGTCCAGCAGCTCGAAGCTGCCGTCCTTGTTGAACTTCACCGAGTAATACTTGGTGTCGACTTTGTCCGCAGATGCCACGAGTACATCGTCCGGCTTGGCCTCGGCGGGCTTGTCCGTGAAGGTGACCCGCGTGAAAGCCCACGGAGTCAGCGGGAGAACGCCGCCGTAGATCACGTTCGCAGGCTGCGTGGCAATGACGTGCGCTTTCTTGTACTTCCCGGAGGCAAGCATCCGCTCGGCCTCCTTTTTCCAGTACTCGATGTCGAACTCGCCGACCGCCACCCTGTCGACCGTGGCGCGGACCTCCACGAGGCCTGGCTCGGCCCCGTCAAACACCCTGACCTCGTTGATGTACCAGCCCGCTATCTTCCGTGACGCGAGCTTGAGCAGCATCTTCACCATCAACGTGTTCGCCGTGGTCTCGAGCAGCGTGCCTGATAGGGAGCGCAATTGCTGCAAATTGTATCTCTTGCCGGCGGGCGTTTCGACAGCGGCTGCGATGGTTCCGGGCGGCGTCTCTATCTCCGCGTAGACGGGGCCGGCGGCGCTCGTCGGGTTGAGGATGATGGCCTCCGACGTCTTGGCCAGCTTGGCGCGCTCTTGCATGGTCGTTTCCGCCTCGAGCGCGACGCTCTCGGCGATGGACGTGGCCCAGGAGTCACGCGCCGCCATCTCCTCGTGGACCTGGTCGACGCTGCAGCCGCAGATAGAGTCGTGGGGCTGGTTCTGGAGGTGCCACTTCCACGCCTCGTCCAGGAAGCCGGACGGGTACGGGATGCCGAAGGCGCGTGAGGCATAGGTGGCGAGGGGCTCGGCGAGGTTGCAGAGCATGTCCTCGTTTTTTTGGTTCCACTGCTTGATCCACATCCTCGTGGAAAGCGTGTCGTGCAGCAAGTGTGCCCGCGCGAACGATCGGAACTCGCCCGCGTAGACCGGGGGCGTGTACCCGGCTGCCTTCACCTCGGCTTGCAGCACGTCGGCGAATTTCTCGACATTGCCCAGGATGAGCGTCATGTCCTTGCTCTCGAGCTTCTTGTTGAAGTCCAATACGAAGGGCTGGGGAAACAGGTGGTCGGAACCGTTCATGAGGAGGTAGGCGGCCACGGGGGAGAACGGCTCGAGGTCCTCGATCAGGTCCGGGACGCGATCCTTGTAGAGGTCGAAGTTCTCGTTCGCGTTGGCCATGTTGCCGTAGCCGTGCGCGAGATATATGCCCGGTATCGACGCGGTGGCCGACGCGTGCGACTTCCACGTGAACGGCACGGTCGTCAGGGACGGGGGCACGCCGCGCCACGCGACGGCCGCCTTGCAGCCCGTCAGGTCGGCGAGTATCTGCGGGATGGCCC
>JAFGBX010000033.1 GCA_016932935.1 Promethearchaeota archaeon
ACGGCCAGCTTCACCTTGTCGGACAAGAAATCGGCCAACCCCTCGATCACGCGGCAACGCATGGCCAGCACCCGGGCGAAGCGGCCCCTGATCGACGACAGCTTCACGTCCTTGAACCGGGCCACGTTCTCGTGCAAGTACTCGTCCACGCGGGCCAATAACCTCTTCCCGGCCAGCAGCTCGCCATCGTCTTCGCCCGACATCATGCAACCTCATTATCTCAATCCACCGAGGCATTTCAAGCCCACCATTCCCTGTCGTCGTGGCGGTGCGAGCGGAGAGTGTAGGTGATGTGACGCGAGCCTCGTCCGCACGCGGCGCGGACGACGTCTCATCGAGAGGGAGGGGGACGCGACGGCGGGCAAATAGCGGGTGGCGATTACAACAATCGGACTCTCTTGCCGAGATTAGCGGTTGGCCGAAGTGCAGGCGCTCGCTGTCGGTATTTCAACATTGCACTTGGGGGGATCCCCCGGCAGAATCTAGTTACGTCAAGACATGCTGACGGAATCACACGTCCTTGCCTGAAACAAAACGAAGTCATTTGGTTCAACTGAGAGTGTGGTCATCATCTTTTAAAAACGAAGATTGGCATCCCGTAGCTTTCCCTTGATAACCAGCTCGCAAAAGAGAGGAATATCATCATCGGGAATACCGCGCATCGGACTCTTGAACCCATCGAGGGTCATGCGGGGATGAAAATGGTTCGGTCTATCTGGGACGATCCAATTCTTGTTATAATTGTCGAACCGGCACCGGTCTAACTCGTGCTTCGCGGAAAAAATGATGGAATAACTATATTGGTCATGGTTATTATATTGGACGTATATCTTCGTGTTATCTTGCAAAGATATCTTGAGCCGAGCGAATTGTGGCTCAAAAGAAAGATTCATGACACGGGACGAGAATTCCCGCTCGAGTAGGAACTTAGCGCGTGCCAAGTGTACGATATCTGCCACCAAGCCTAGTCCCCTTGGCCAATACTCTCATCGATCCAGGTATCTTTCAATCGAGTTAATTCATCTTGCTGGTCGAGGAGGTGGACAAGTGTGATGGCATCGTTCTCCGCTTCGTGGATGATGCCTTGCTCGGCATCTCTTAAGAATTTCGATGCTACATCATAGTGCCAGTTGGAAAGAATCTTCTCGACCTCGTTTACGATAAAGCTCAGTTTCATATCGACGAGTTCCACTGCCAACCGCCTGTCCAAAGAGACTTCTGTCATATGGTATCACCCAGGTAAAAGAACACTATCCGTTAATAAATGATTATGAGTCCGGATGGTTCACCAGGTATAAAGAGTAATCGAGGGTCGCCTTGATGTCCTCCGGGCTCAATTTTGGATATTCTTTGATGATATCAGCAAAAGACGACCCGTCCTTGAGCATCTGCAAGATGATGTGAACCGGAATCCGCGTGTTCTTGATGACGGGGTTCCCGCCGAGGATCTTCGGGTTCATCTCGATCCGCTGGAGAAAATCCAACATCTGGCTCACCATCTTATTCATCTCGATAGATTCTCATAAACATTCTAGCATTCCAAGGGAACGGGATCAAGGCGTTCTGGTTTTTTTTCCATATGTATGGAAAACATACTGGCCCACCTTTCGCGTGCTCGCGGGGAGTTTTAATCTAAAAACAGCGGCACACATCCAGGATGTAGTAACGGCAAGGGTCTCGCACGCGGAAAGGCAGACACATGGCGCACGCGGCACTTGACACGAGGGTCTTCCAAATCCGGGATCCACCTTGTGCAAAATGCGGGGGGGAGATGGATTTCCTCCTCATCGCGGACTACGGTGGCACGGGCACGGATTGGGTGCAATGGTACTGCAAGGATCAGCGCTGCGGTGCGAGTTTCATCGTGGAGATCCTCTGAGTGCCCTATCCTCGGCTATTGCTTCGTGCCCGCGGGAATCGCGGGCGTGAGGCTATTCAGCTTGAGCCGGCCTCGTGCGAGAGACCGTATCGCGGCATGGACGACGCGGGCGTTGAAAGGCATAAGAACTGCCGGCCAATGGATGTAATGCACATCGCGAGCGCCGCCGGGGGGAGTGAGCTTCACGAGGCCCGGTATTGCCGTGCGCCCCGGCGCCCCCGCTCGTGGCGGGCAATGCGAGGCACGACGTGTCGAGGTGGATCTCGTGGAATACGAACGGCTCGTCAAGAAGGCGATGGGCATGGGCGCGGACTTCTGCGACGTCCGCGTGGTCACGAGCGATGGCTTCAGGCTCAACTTGCTGCAGTCGCAAACGCGGGACATGGCGTCGTCGACCAGCTCCGGCGCGGGCATCCGGGTGCTGCTAGGCGGGGCATGGGGGTTCGCCTCCACGTCGAAGCTCACGGACACGGCGCTTGAGGATTGCTGCACGATCGCGGTCAAGCTGGCGAAGAACTGCGCATCACGCGTGAAGCAAGCGGACAAGTTCAAGATCCCGGACTCGCTGGAGTTCAAGTCCGGCCACCACGTGGTCAGCACTCGGGGCGATTACGAGCAGACCCCCCACGAGGAGAAGATCAACGCCATCCTGGCCCTGGACAAACGGACGCGGGCGAGCTCGCCAGCGGTCAAGAACTGCGCGGTCTACTACCACGACAACCTCGTCAACACGCTGCTGGTCAACTCGGCAGGCGCCCGCGTCGAGAAGTCGATCGGCTGCATCTCTGGCGTGATCGAGGTGACTGCAATCGAGGGCGGCAGCGCGGAGGAGGGGCAAGAGGTGTTCAGTCATGTCGGGTGCTGGAACACGATCGACGAGGAGGCGCTCGACGTCCTCGCCGACAGCGCCGCGGCCCAGGCGGTGAGGCTGCTCTCGGCGAAGCCGTGCCCCTCGGGGAAGTTCACGATCGTCGTCGACAACAAACTGGGCGGCCTGTTCGTGCACGAGGCGATCGGGCACGCGTGCGAGGCGGACGAGCTGCTATCCGGCAATTCGGTGTTGGAGGGAAAGCTTGGCAAGAAGGTGGGCAACGAGGTCGTCACGATCACGGACGACGGGTCGGTGCTTGGCCGCTTCGGTTACAGCCCCGTCGACAGCGAGGGCATCCCCGGGTGCAGGACCGTCCTCATCGAGAAGGGCGTGGTCACCGCCTTCATGCACGACTTGGAGACCGCGACCCGCATGGGCGCCGAGCCGACCGGCAACGGCCGCGCCCAGTCCTACGACTCCGTCCCGATCGTCCGCATGACGAACACGTCGCTCGAGCGGGGGGACTGGACGCGAGACGAGCTCATCGCCGACACGCGGTCCGGGATCTACTGCCAGAACTGGGTGTACGGGTACACCGAGCCCGAAAAGGGGACGTTCCTGTTCAAGTGCAAGGAGGCACGGATCATCGAGGGCGGGAGGCTCACGAACCTAGTGAAGGGTGCCGCCTTGTCCGGAAAGATCCTGAACATTTTGGCCAGCATCGATGCCATCGCCGACGACTTCGGCGAGTCCGGGGGAATGTGCGGCAAGAAGGGGCAGAGCGTGGGGACCAGCGACGGCGCGCCCCACTTCAGGGTTCATAACGTCGTCGTCGGGGGGTCGGAGGAATGAGCCTGCGGTTCAGCCATGATGACCTGGACCTCGAGCCGAAGGTCAACGCGATCACGGCCATCATCCAGGGCTACCAGGACATCAAGCATTACGAGATCTACTGCTCGGCCCAGTCCGTGATCAGCATCGAGCTCGAGAAGGACGCGATCAAGACGGCCGAGTTCAGCAAGGACATCGGCATCGGCGTCCGTCTGGCGAACGGCCATGGCCAGTCCGCGTTCTCCTACACGTCCGATCTGTCGGCCGGGTCGATGCAGCAGATGGTGAAGCGGATCGTTGCCCTGGTCGGGAAGTCGACGAGGGACAAGGACTTCCATTCGTTCGCGGAGAAAACGCCGGTCACCAAGCTCCCGGCCAGCAAGCTCTTCGACAAGCGGATCGAAGGCCTCGAGATCGAGGACGCGACTAGCCTCGTCTTCGACACCCTGGAGCGCGCCAGGGGCGTCGGCGACCCGCGTATATACTCGGTCAACATCGACCTCGGGGCCGGAAGCGAGAAGGTTCTCGTCC
Source organism: Promethearchaeota archaeon (assembly GCA_016932935.1). Taxonomy (GTDB): domain Archaea; phylum Asgardarchaeota; class Lokiarchaeia; order Sigyniarchaeales; family Sigyniarchaeaceae; genus Sigyniarchaeum. The sequence continues at coordinate 4,053 of JAFGBX010000033.1, forward strand.
TTAACTCGAACGGCGTCGATGCCCGCGAGCAGTACACCAGCATCGACCTGTCATGCAGCGTCACGTCCAAGTCCGGCCGCACCATGACGTCGGATTCCGACTTCCAGGCGGGGCGGGCGCTGGGCATGGTCTCTGCCGGGGTGGGAGAGAGCGCGGCGCGGCGGTCGCTGGCGACGCTGGGGAAGGTGCGGATCAAGACGGGGGTGTACCCGATCATCTTGTCGCCGCGCGCCGCCGCGGCGGTCATCGGCAGCACGATCGAGGAGGCGGCGGACGCGGAACTGCTGCAGCAGCAGAAGAGCTTCCTCAGCAGTGAGGCCGGTGAGCGCATCGCTCCTGAATTCCTCTCCATCGTGGACAACGCGAAATCGACACGATATTCTTGCCTCAATTCCCGGAGCTTCGACGGCGAGGGCACGGGTTCCACCACGACGAAGATCGTCGACGAGGGCGTGTTCCGGAGCGGGCTCTACGACTCCTACACGGCGGGGAAGGGCGGGACGAAGAACACGGCCAACGCGTCGCGGGCCAGCTACAGGAGCCTCCCGGGCATTTCGCCGTCGAACATGATCATCCAGGCAGACAAGGCACACGTGGCGAAACTCGACGAGATCGTTGCCGGCATCAAGCTCGGCATCCTGTTCGACGACACGGGCGACTCGCCGGACGTCGCGTCGGGCGACTTCTCGGGCCTGATCTCGACGGGGTTCTTGATCCAGGCCGGGGCGATCGCCAGGCCGGTTTCCTTGGCAGCTTTCGGGATCAACTTCCGAGACCTGCTGAATGGCATCGAGCTAGTCGGCGACGACGTGAAGGACGTCGCGGGCACGGTCTGCCCGTCGATCCTCTTGAAGGGCGTGCAGATTTCCAGCGAGATCGGCTAAGGAAATGCTGGCACACCACCATACATCGCACCAGGGGCGGCGTGGTAGCCTCGCGGCGGGATGGCCGCCCGGGCGGGCGCCGGGGTGTTCTTTTACCCCCTTGGAGGGAACGGGGGGCTCGTTCGGCCTCGAGCCCGGGCAGAACTCAAGGGCCGGGACAGCGTTCAGAAGCCCGTGGAAAGCATTATAAACCCTCGGGGAAAGGATTTATCATCACTTTAATACGAGTGAGGAAAAATGAGCGTATTGGACGAAGGAACGAAAACGCAGCTACTCCAAGCCTTTGAGATGAAAAGGAACCGCGACGTGATGAAGATCCTCAAGCCGCTGCTGAAGAAGCCCACGAGCGAGCTGATAGGGTCGCTCACGGAGGCCTTTGCGGAAATGCTGGGGATGGATCCGACCTTCTTCATGGAGGTCATCTATCTCGACGTGCAGAACCAATTGAAGAAGGCAGCGCCCCCCGACTTGTTCACCATGGACAGGACGCTGATCGAGCGCTTCTGCCTGTTCCCGGGCGAGACGATCGTCGGCGAGTCGTACGCGTCGGTCGAGGAGAACTTCGGCCAGATCAAGCCGGGCCGCGTCTTCGTCACGCCCTACCGCATCATCGCGTCCGGGTACAAGAAGATCCAGACCAAGGGCCTCGGCGCCGCCGTCGGGGCGTTCGCCGCCGTCCGGATCGCCTTGGACATGAGCCGGAAGATCAAGAACGCCGTCGCCCGCCAGTTCGGGAACCAGGAGCGCATCATGTACGGCTTCGTGTACCCGGTCAAGAACTCGATCAAGCTCAAGCGGTCGGGGAGCGCCCTCAGCTACCGGAACGAGATGGAGTACGAGGACGACAAAGGCCGCGTCAAGACGATCAAGCTCGACTTCAAGATGAAGCCGATCGCGATGAAGGGTCAGGACAAGGGCGAGTTCTCGTCGAACACAGCGCAAGTCTTCGACGCGATCGCCGGCATCATCGGCTCCGAAGGGGCGTGAGGGCATCCCCCGCTCCCCGTTGCCAGAACTCCAACTTCTTTTCTCCCCCCGGCGCCCCCCAACAATGGTTCTCTCCCTTCCGCCGTGGCTAACATGTTTTATGGAATAACCTTGTCGACGGTGAATTACGATAACCTGCTGGTTGGCTGGTCCCAGTTGAACCTGCAATACTCCGTTATTTTCAGCGCCGGGACTTCAGTATACAGCACGGCCACCGGAGAGCCGGCGAGGAACATCCTCACCGGTACTTTCGGCTGGACAATCAGCGATGGTGGCTCAGACGCCGGGAGATAATCACCATCCGCATCCTTTCATTTTCCTTGACTGATAGAAGTGTTGTGAGGAACGTGGCCGGTCGCTTGCACCAACAAGACCTCGTCCGACTCGCATTCGAGGCCGAACGTGTGGATAGATTTTCGTCGTGACCGCGGGAAGCAGACCGGCCCCTATCAGCTAAAAATTCCCAGGTCGAGATACTGGCTGCCTTGCTCGACCGTGAACCGATGCAGCCCCTCGCCACGCGAGCCGGTGATGATCAGGTCGAACGGCTCGCTCGTCGAGACGTGAACCCTGCCCGCCTCGTGGACGATGTCGGCGACGATGGGGCCGAAGCGCAGGTTCTTGATGCCGCTCCTGCCCGGCTGGTGGATCCGCCACGCGATATGTCTGTTCGGCGAGTCTATGGTGTGGAGGCCGATCACGTTCTCGATGAGCAGCGAGATCGGGCCGAGGGCCGACCAGCCGCAGAACTCGCCGCGCACGGCCTCCTTGTTCACCTTCCGCTTCTGCGTCGCGGGCCTCGCTCCGGTCGGCGAGTACACCTCCCAGATCGTGTGCGGCTCGACCTGGTGGTACGCGTCGACCATGGCCGCCACCGTCCGCTCGGCGTTGGCGTCCGCGACCACGTGGTAGCCGTACTGCTCGAGCGCCTTCGTGGCCATGTACGTCGTGGGCGGCCACACCCCGCCCCGCCAGTACCTGCCCGCCGGGTCGAACTCGCGGTCGTGACTGGCCAGCGAGGGCCACGGCACGGGCGTGCCGAACCAGGCCGGGTCGGACGCCTTCTCGGCCAGCGCGGCCGCCTGGTGCTCGTCGCACGCGCCCGCGAGCATCGGCCAGTACGACGCGATCGTCGGGACCTTGTTCATGATGTTTGCCCCGCGTGCGTGGCGGTACCGCAGCCACGACGTGGGCCGCCGGAGGACGTCGTAGTAGAAGCCGTCTTGCTCGTCCCAGTAGTATGTATTCAGCAGATCAACGAGTTCCTCGTACTTTCCTTCATATTTCGCCGTTTTATCTTGGTGGCCGAGAACGGCCGCGATCCTGGCGATGCACCGGGCCGAGAGCGCTTGCTGGGCCAGGAGGTCGAGCCAGAAGATCAAGTTGAAACCGATCTGGCCGCGGGGGTTGATCCGGGTCTCGTTGACAGCGTTCCTCCCGCGCGGGGTGTTGTCCATGCCGCTCGTGTTCCCTTGCCACGTGTAGCCGAGGGGGTGGCGCGTGGCCGTCGGCCAGACCCTCACCGCGGGGTTGGGCCTCGCCCGCTTCGCGCGATCCATAAAGGCGAAGTGCTTCTCCAGGTAGCCTCGCTCGTCGAGGAACCGGAGCCGCTGCACGTCGCCGGTCATCAAGTAGTACTGCCACTCGACCCACGCGAACAGGGGCGGGTTGTCCGCGAAGTGCACCTTGACGGCCGATGGCTTTCGGTCGTGGAGGATGTAGTAGAACTGGTTAAGCGTTTCCACGCCGGGGAAGACGTGCGGGGCGAACTTGCAGTACATCGACATGAGGCAGCTGTCCCACACCCACGTCGTGGCGGGGTTCATACCCGGGTCGATGTACCGCCTCTGGGGCGTGTCGTCGCGCTCCAGCACGTGTCCCCAAGCGATCTCCCACGCCTTCCAGTACAAGTCGACCATGCGCGGCTGCGCGTCGAGCACGGGCGACGGGAGGAGGCTGGTGTCCAGCCGCTCCTTCACGCGGTAGGGCTCGTATGGATCGGGGTCGTGCTCGGCGGTCGGGGCCATCGCTCCTCGCTCGAGGCCTGTCGCGGGGATCGGAAAACACTTTCCATTCTTCCCGTCGCATTTTTCTCGGCTGCGGATGTCACGTGGATCAGCGATCGAGCTAGTCGTGATGGAACGATGGTGGGCCACGAGGGAACCATGTGCAACGGGTTCGTTGCCACCCCCACGGGGATCTACCTGCAAGAGGGGGACGAGCGCGCGGGCATCCTCGGCTGCCCAGACGGCAGTGGGCCCCTGTCGTTCAAGGGAACGCGGGTCGCCCCGGGTCATGAGCTCGCGTTCGTGGAACGGGTCGGGGAAACGTGCTCGTACGCCGTGGACGACGGCCGGGTGGCCGTCGATCTCGGTATCGGCGCGCGGGGGACGGATGGCTTCCACTTCGCGTTCAAGGTGACACCAGCGAGGGCGCTGGCGGCCGGGACGATCGAGGCCGGCTTCGACGTCCTCCTCGGGGGCGACCCCGACTTCACCTGGATCCCCCACGTCTGCCCCGCGCCGGGCCTCGTCGTCGCCGACCACGTGTTCCGCTCTCCAGTCATCGTATACAAGAAAGGGCGGTGCGCGTTCGCGCTGGTTCCAGACCTTGACCTGTTCACGGCTGACAGGCGCTTTCCCCAGTTCATGGACATGGATCTGCGCAAGGCCGGCGAGCGTGGTGCCCCGCGGGTCGTGCTCGGCTTCGGGCATTACAGGCCGACTGACCACGTGCTTTTCGAGGCGGACGGCAGGAGGCGGCTCCACCTGCGTGCGGGCGAGTCGGTCGTCCTCGCGTTTCATGTTCTCGTTTTCAAGGACGGGAGCGTCGATACCATCCTCCAGCGGGTCAACAAGTTCTTGTGGGACGGGTACGGGGCGAAGCTCCTCCGGTCAAGCCTCGCCCCGCAGGTCCTCCCATTCGAGGTCAACGTGAGGGAGGGGTTCGCGGCGATATTCGACAGGCACAAGCTTTGGCAGGACTTCCAGGTCGGCGGGCGGGACTGTGGGGGATCGTGGCAGGCGTCCTGGATGGGGGCGAGGAAGGCGCGGATGACGCATGCCGATCCCGCCACCTTCGACGCGGGCAAGCAGATGGGCAAGAACATGACGCGCCTCGTCAACCGGGACAGTTTGCTGAGCAAGATCATCATGTACTTCTCGAGCAAGCCCTTCTGGATCAAGGCCTTCGACTCGCTGACCCGCGCGCTGCCCATCGTCGCGAGGAACGCGGAGGTGTGGAACAACGCCTGGTTCATGAACGTGCGGACGGCATATGCCCTCGCCCATTTCGGCAAGTCGTGGAGCGATCCGGTGCTGACGGACAAGGCACGCCGGGCACTGGAGCTGGTCCTCAGCTTGCCACGCGAGCGGGGGCTGTTCCCTACGATCGTCCTGCCTGCGAAGCCCGGTGGCGCGGGCTATTCCGAGATCAAGGGGGTGCGCGGCTTCCATTATGTCGACGAGTACAACGTCGTCGACAACTCGCTGACCATGTACTGGGCCTTGAAACTCTACCAGGATCACTTCCAAGACGACCGGGTGCTGGCGCGGGCGAGGGAGCTCGTGGATCTTGTCGTCGCGATCCAACGCGACGACGGGGAGATCCCGGCGTATTTATCCGCCCAGGGGCAAGGCGGCGGGAAGGGCCTCGTCCCGAACGGGTATCTCGCGGGCTCTGCGAGCTCGGGCGCGCCCCTCATGCTCTTGTGCGAGTACTGCAAGCATGGAAACGACAAGGCGGTGCTGGACGCGGCGAGAAGGATAGCGGGCTATCTTATGTCGAACGTCCTCCCCGCGGACAAGTGGCACGACTTCGAGCCGTTCTACTCGTGCACGAACCTCCCCCTGGACTTTTACGACGCGCGCACGGGGAGCCACGTGATGAACGCGCTGTGCATTTACTGGTGCGCCGAGGGGATGAAGGAGCTCTACACGCTGACGCTGGATCCCCGCTACCTCGAGGCGGGCGAGCACGCGCTGGCCGTCTTGTCGCTCTTCCAGCAAGTCTGGAGGATGCCGCACCTCAGCTTCAACGCTTTCGGGGGCTTCTGCTCACAGAACGCGGACGCTGAGCTGAACGACGCGAGGCAGGGCCTCTTCGTCCGTGTCTACATGGAGTACTATCTCGTCACGGGGAAGAGGGAGTACATGGAAAGGGGCATAGCAGCGATGCGTGCTTGCTGGGCAACCCAACTGCTCCGGGAACTCGGGGCGGAATGCCCGGGGAGCATCAAGGGGATTAAGACGGTGGACGACGTTGACAGGGGGATGGTGTGCGAGAACTACGGGCATTCGGGCCACGACCTGCGCGTGCCGGGCTACGTCATGCCGGACTGGGGGGTCGGGACGGGGGCGTCGGCGTTCGCCTACGTGCAGCGGAACTTCGGGGACATGTTCGTCGACTTCAAGGAGGGCATCGTCTGGGGCATCGACGGCATCCTGGTGAAGCGCGCGTCGATCGCGGGAAACCAGGTCTCGATCGAGTGCACCATCATCGATGGCAAGCACCAGGCCGTGATCAAGGGGAGGCGCGCTCCCGGCGGGGACGTGGAACTCCTGGTGAACGGGGCGCGTGCTGCGATTACTCCTGGTGCAGAACTTGAGAAGGGCTTCGTCTTGAAGCTGCAGCTAATCGCGGCCAAGACAGTGGAGGTATGAAAGAGGGACAAGGGCGTCGACTTCACGCCCGGAAAGCGCTGTTGGGGCGCGGCATCTGCTCGCTGGATGTCCTCCTCATTCCGGTGTGTCCCCATTTCGTGGGAATATAATGGGGAAACATTAAAAACTAGCGACCGGATGCATACTCGGGCCTTTTCAAACCCGGCAGCGTGGGGTGCAGACCGTGATCTTCTCGCACGACATGGAGATGCTCCTGGGGCTCGAGGAGTCTTGTATCGTCCGTGCAATCGCGGAGGGTTTCGGCGATGTCGAGTCCATCCATTACGTGACAGGCATACCGGTTTCTTGCATCGAATTCAAGGTCGCTGCACTCGAAGGGATCGGATGGGTCAAGCGGGCGGGCTCTGGCTTGTTGCTTCTTGTTGAAAGCAGCCATGAGACGACTGAGGGGCCCCGATCATAGCTGATCCGTCGTGGGCTTTCTAACACCTTTGGCGATAAAAGGGGTAGTTTTATTTCTCCTTCCGAGATAAACGACATGTGGCGCGATCATCGGCGTGGATCGATAGAACGATAGAAAACCACGCGCGCCACGGGGACAGCCACGTGAAGATCTCCATTGACCAAGCATCCAGCCTGTTGAAAGCGCTCGCTGACAAGAGCCGGCTCCAGATCATCGATTTCCTTTCCGATGGCGAGAGGAACTCCAAGGAGATCGAGGACGCCCTCGGCAAGTGCCAGTCCACGACGTCGCAGCACTTGAAACTCCTCGTGGAAACCGAGCTGCTGTCATTCCGCCAGGACGGCTTAAAGAAGTACTACAAGGTCAACGCCGAGGTGCTCGATTTCGTGGCTGCCCTCAACGCGCTCGTGGGGAAGATCTCCAAGCACAAGATCAACGCCATGGCGGCGCACGAGATCAAGGATACCTTGTTATGAAACCGTAGTGCCCCATCCCCGTCCCGATCCGATGGCCGTGTGAAGCGAGATGACCGAGAACAAGAGAACCAAGAAGCGGGTCTTGCTCATGGGCCTCGACGCGGCGGGGAAAACGTCCATCCTGCTGTCCCTGCAGAACGACACGCGCCTCTCGTCGTACCAGAACATTCCCCCGACGACCGACATCGCGCGCGCCGTGGTCACGGATGAACATAACGAGTTCTTCATCTTCGACTTCGGCGGCCAGGAGACGTTTCGGAACGGGTACTTGAAGAACCTCGGTGACCACCTTGGTGACGTCGACAAGGTCATCTTCGTCATCGACATAAAGGATAACAAACGTTTCGAGATTGCAGTCGACTACCTCACCAAGATCGTCAACTATCTCGCGTCGAACCCCCGCCCCAGCGCGAGACCCGGCTCGCACCCCGTCCCCGTCTCCGTGTTCTTCCACAAGTATGACCTCCTTCCCGGCGGCAAGGAGGACGCGTCCCTGGATCCCGCTACCCGCGAGCTCTCCGAGGCGCTCGCCCGCGTCATGCCGGAAGGTTACCCGTACGAGATCCACAAGACGTCCATCTACGCGCAGTTCCAGAAGACCCGCATCAAGTGACGGCGGCGGGGGGGTTCACCTTGGACGCAGTCCCGTGGCTCGTCGTGGCCGCCCTGGTCGCGCTGCTCGTGGCCGTCGCCGACAGGTACTTCCGCAAGAAATACATGTACTTCGCCCGGATCGACACGAGCGGCCTCATCATCGAACCAGCGCTCGTTCCCGCCGGTGATATCTCCTTGAACGCGATCGTCGTGCGGCCGAGGGCTGTCCACGATGGGGAAGGCGGCCATTCTGGTGAGCAACTCCCGCTCGTCATCGTCGAGCACAGCTGGGGCACGTCCGTCGACTCCGCCTACATCCGGCAGTACGCCACCTCCATCGTCCTCGGGCTCCCTTGCGTGGTCCTGGCGTGCGACTTGCGGGGCCACGGCAAGAGCCCCGGCGACCGCACGGACTACAAGCGCGTTCGGGACGACCTCAAGGCGATCGTCGGGTTCGGGTTGACGCTGCCAGGCATCGACCAGAACCGCGTGGGCTTTATGGGGTTCTCCACTGGCGGGAGCCTCGCCCTCACGGAGCCCTACCTCGACGCGCGGGTCAAGGCCATCGTCGCCGTCGCGGCGGCGTTCAATCCCATCACCAACTTCATGCGCCGCCCGCGCTCGATCACAGGCTGGCTGTTCAAGGTGCTGTTCACGGCCACCGACGCGAGGAGGCGAGCCGCGCCCGGGGAGGATCTTGCCTCGCTGTCCCCCCAGCACGCGATCGTCCCCGGGGACGCCGCGCGGAACCGCCGGGTGTTCTTAATACACGCGAGGGACGACCGGGTCGTGCTTGTCGACCAGTTCGAGGCGCTGAAGGAAGTTCTCGGGCTGGGGCCCGGCAACTACCTGCTCCTCGAGAAGGGCGGCCACGCGTTCTTCGGGCAGGAGATGCTGGTGCTCGGCGCGGCGCTCCGGTTTTTCGCTGGCTTCTTATAGCTGTCGGTCTGACGTATCTACGGACGTGACTGGCCATGGATACGACGAGACGGAAGGAACTGCTGGACGCCTACGACGACTTGCGCGTCGCCGACGTCCGCGACGGCATGGACATGCTGCTGCTCCACGGGTACGGGTCGATGGATCCATCGATACGCCCCTTGTACAGAACCCGCGCCCACGGCATCGCCAAGACCGTCCGGTACGTGCCCTACAAGGGCGGGATACCGTGCACCAGCCCCGAGGAGTACAAGAAATGGAGCCGGAAGTACTACGGCAGCGTGTGCACGTACTGGTGGATACCCGACATCGACCCCGGCGACTTCGCCGTGATCGACGCGAGCGGGGTGAACGCCGGCTTGATGGGCTCGGAGAACTCGCTGAACGGCATCATCCGGGGCATCAAGGGGTACGTGACGAACGGCGGCGTCCGTGACACGGACGAGCTCATCCTGGAGAAGGTACCGTTCTGGTCGGCGATGATCAGCCAGACCATGGTGCAAGGGCGGCTGCAGTTCGAAAGCTACGACGTGCCCGTGTCCGTGGGCGGCGTGACCGTGAACCCCGGGGACGTGGTCGTTGCGGACGGGGACGGGGTCATCGTCGTCCCGCAAGACGTGGCGCTCGAAGTCGCACGTCACGCCAGGGAGATACACGAGGAGGACAAGAAGGTGCGTCGCGGCCATTACCAGGCGCTCGGCCGCGAGCCGGACAGCACCGTGTGAGCCGGGGTGAACAAGGCATGAACGTCATCAAAGGAAAAGGTGGTGCCGAGGTGATCGTCCTCGGCATCCAGCCGGGCGAGTTGCTCCTCGAGAGCATCATACAGGCCATAGAGAAGCACGACATCCACGATGGCATCGTCCTGTCGGGCATCGGGACGCTGAAAAGATGCAACTTGCATTACATCAATCACGTCGACTTTCCCCCGTCGGACACGGTCTACCACCTCGAGCAGCCCCTCGAGTTGCTGAGCGTGAGCGGGGTCATCGCGAACAAGGAGCCCCACCTGCACGCGGTCGTCTCGTGCAAGGAAGCCGAGGTGCACGGTGGCCACCTGGAGAAGGGATGCGAGGTCGCTTACCTCGCCGAGATCAGCATCTTGAAGACCAACTTTCTTTCCATGGAGCGTCGCCTCGACGAGGCCCGGAGGGTCAAGCTGCTCGGTAACGCTTGAGAGCATCGGACGGAGCGCCTATTCCTCCCCGATCATCCCTCGGATCTCCGCGAGGGTGACCTGGCCGGCGATCCCGCCCGCGGCGCGGGTCTTGATACTGCCGCAGATGCTGCCGATACGGGCGCATTCGACCAGCGGCATGGCGTTCAAGTACCCGTACAAGAACCCGGCATCGAAGCTATCGCCAGAGCCGACCGTGTCGACTAAAGCATCAACCTTGACCGCCGGCACGGCGTGATCCTCGCCCCTCGAGTGCACCGTGGCGCCATCCTTGCCTCGTTTCACGACCAGGACCGGGACGGTCTCCCGAAGGGAGTTGATCGCCGCATCAACCGTCTCGGCGCCGGCGATCGCCATCACCTCGTTCTCGTTCGGCATGAGGACGTCGACGAGCGGCAGCAAGGCCTTGAGCCCGCCGTCCCACCGCTCGGCCGGGTCCCAGTTCGTGTCGAGGCTCACGGTGCCGCCGCCCGCCTTCACCGCCTCGATGATCCCGCGGTAGTGGGGGCGGATTCGATCCATCAGGTAATAGCTGCCGACGTGCAAGTGCCTGGTCGACCCGAGCAAACCGTCGGGCACGTCTTCCCTGCCGATCGCGTCGATCGTGCCCGTGTACGTGAGCATCGCCCTGTCCGAGCCCGTGTTCATTACGACGGTGATGCCCGTCCTCACGCTCTCGTCCCTCGCCACGTGCGAGACGTCCACGCCCGCGTCCGAGAGCCGCCGGAGGATCAAGTCACCGAACGGGTCGTCACCGACCTTGCCGATGACGGCTGTCCTCAGCCCGAGCTTTGCTGCTTGGCACGCGAAGATCGTGCACGACCCGCCCATCTCCAAGGAGTAGTTGTCGACCACCTTCTCCTTCTGGCCGAACTCGGGTACCACCGAGCCGCCGGAGAGGATCAAGTCGACGCAGCAGTCGCCCATCGTGATGACGTCGTAATCCTTGTCCATGTCGTTCCCCCGCCATCGCCCGGAGTGCGTCATAGCTTGAGCTGGACCACCGGCTTGAGCCCCGGCGGGTTGTCCGGGTCGACGCCCCGCTTGAGCGCGGCCGTGTAAGCGAGCTCCTGGACCACGTAGATGAAGGGGATGCCGCGCACGCACATGTTCTTGTAGACTGGGATTGCCACGTGCATGTCGGCCCTCCACGTGTCCTCCGGCTGGTCGCTCACGACCACGACCTTGGCGCCGGCACGCTTCAGGTCGGCGATGAGGTCTGCTTGCAGGGCAACGTTGTGCGGGGAGCCCACCATGACCACGAGGGTCTCCGCGTCCACGAGCACGACCGGCCCGTGGCGCACGTCGAGCACGTGGAAGTAGTTCGCAGGCACGCGGGCGATCTCGATGAGCGCGAGCATGCCCTCACGGGCGATGCCCTCCAGCTCGGCGTCCGCGAGCACGATGGCCCTCGAGAACGGGTTGCGCGCCGTGAAGTCGGCGATGGGTTTCTTGTAGGCGTTGATGAACGAGTTGCCGACCGACACGGCCTTCCTGACCTCGCCGGCGAGCTCTTGATCCTCTGAAACGATGGCTGAGACCAGCATCATCGCGACGTAGAGGTTCGTGATCGTCCGGGTCTGGCAGGTCGCCTCGTCGAATGCCCACGGGAGGGCCAAGCTCAGGTCCGCGAGCGCGGGGAGCGTGGCATTCTCCTTCGTGCATATCGATACGACCATCGAGTTGAACGCGTGCCTGGCGAGTTCGATGCACTTCAGCACCTCGCTGGTCGATCCAGACCGCGAGGGCGCGATGAGGATGCTGTCCTTTATCGACTCGGCGTGCTCCGGGAAGTTGAGCAAGAGGTCGCCCGCCGCGATCGCGAGCGCGGGCCTCCTCGCGTGCGCCCTTACCACGGCCGCGCCGGCGATGCAGAGGGCGTACCCCGAGCCGCAGCCGATGAACGTCCAGCTTGCCTTCTGGTGCGCCCTGAAGAACGACTTGATCTGCTCGCCGTTGTCGGCGATGTGGCGGCAAGTCTTCTCGAGGGCGTTGTACTGGTCGGCGATCTCCCCGGCGATCTTGGATCCTTCCATGCCTCCCATTCCGGCGCGACGGTTTTTCTACCTTGTGCCCATCGCGTGGGCTGGGGAGGCCGCAAGGGGGGGAAACGTTCCGTGGCGGGGCCTGATCATGGCTCGATTTCGATCTTGAAGCACCAGGCGTGCTCGCATGGCCTGTGCTGGGCGAGCCGGTCGGGAAGGGGGACCCGCAAGGTGCCGGCATCCACGGTCCATTTGAGCTCCACGCTTGAGCCGAGGACGGTCACTCTCGACCCGTCGTTAGGCTTCACGATCGTCGAGATGAAATGATCCCCGGGCCATTCCAGCGCGAACGCGTACAAGTGCTTCCCGTCCTTCGATGCAGTGAACCGGACGCTGTCGCCTTCCTTCCAGGCCTTTGCCCACGGGCGCGTGCCATAGATGCCCTCGCCGTTGACCTTGATCCAGTCACCGGCGGCCTCCAACTGCTTGATCGCCTCGGGGTGGAACGTGCCGTCCTTGCCGGGGCCGATGCCGACCATGAAGTTCCCGCCCTTCGCGCACGTGTCGACCAGGTTGTGGACGATCCATTTCGTTCCCTTGTGCTTCTCGGGGTCGCCCTCGTAGGAGAACGAGCGGCCGAGCGGGTAGATCACCATCCACGGCATGTTCGTGTTGGCAGGGTCGCCGGGGACGAATCCCTCCGGCGTGTAGTAGTCCCCGTAGTTGCCGATACCCCGGTTGCGGAACATGACGGGGGGATGCATCTTCCGCAGGATCTTGATCGTCTCGCGCACGTGCGGCCAGTTGCGGGGGCCGAGCCGGATGTCGAGGCAGCACATGTCGGGCTTGTAGTTGCCGATGACCTCGACGAGCTGGTCGCGGTGCCGTTTCATCATGCGCGCCGACTGCTCGGCCGTCGGCGGATCCATGACCTCGAGGTAATTGCCAGTGAAAAAGCCCCAGACGTCCGCATCGAAGTCACGGGGGCTATCGATGGCCTCCTTGGTGAGGATGGGGTGGTGGCCGTAGGGCCTGAAGTCCGCGTCGTACCAGTCCGGGTGGGAGAAGTAGAGGTCTACCTTGATGCCGTGCTTCCGGGCAGCGTCGCAGAGTTCCGCGACCACGTCCCGCTCGAACGGGGCCTCCATGATGCTGTAGGCGAGGTCGCACTCCTCGATGAACGGGTCGTCGCGGGACGTCCAGTTGATCCGGTTCTTCACCCGGGTCTTCGTGTCGTACATGCAGAAGCCCTCGTGGTGTTTCGTCGTGAACGCGAGGCACTTGAATCCGGCGCGGTCGAAGAACTGCATCCATCCCTCCGCATCGAAGCCGGTGGGGTTCCACGCCTTGTAGAGCTCCTGGTACGCCTGGCGCTTGTGCTTGTCCATCTTCAAGTACGGCCAGGACTCGCCCTGCAGCTCCCAGACCGAGTAAATCCCCCAATGGATGCGCACGCCGAACTTCATGTCGCGGAACGCCTCGTATGCCTCCACGGGTGCATGGACGTAGTCCGGCTGCGGATCCTTCTCTATGTAGAAGAACTCTTCCAGGTACTTCTCTGGCAAGGTGATATCCCGCTCTTTTTCTGAAGCCATGTGCGTCAACGTGATCATTCGATGGTGCCAACAACCGTGGAGATCCCAAAAAAGCTGATAGTGCTGACTCTTGCATTCCTTTCATCACGCTCCCCCGTCCC
>JAFGBX010000260.1 GCA_016932935.1 Promethearchaeota archaeon
CTAGCATGCTCCCACCGCCCGACACCACGCCCACCCGGCGCGTGCACCTTTTTACCCTCATGGTCGCCTCGATCGGGAACGCTGTCGTGTGGGGTATGAATAGCATCTTGCAATTCCACGCAGGCTTGCGCAGTTGGGAGGGGGGGTTTGGGTTGTCAGCACTGGATGTCGGCATCATCTTTGGCGTGGCAAGCGTGTTCGGGGCGTTTAGTAATGTCTTCTGGGGTGCGTTGTCCGACAAGACGAATAGCAAGTACGGAAAACGCAAGCCCTTTATGTTTATCTTCCCGCCCCTTGTCATGGTTACCTTGTGGATGGCATCGAAGGTCGATGTCTTATTCGGCATGCAGGTAGTGTTCGGGATGTTACTCCTCATGGTGACCGTAAAGGGGGTGTTGCATAACGGCGCTAATGTACCGTACTCGACCGTCATCCCGGAAGTCGTGCCCCCAGAAAAAAGAGTGGCCGTTTCCCAGCTCAGCGCGATCGTCCAAGGGATCGGTTTCGCTGCGGGCGCGGTCGTTCCCGCGATATTATTCGATGTCTTCGATGACTTCGGGATTCCATTTATCTTTGCTGGTGCGATCATGGTCGCCTTCTACTTGATCTCGTCCACCGCGGTACCCTCCGACGCGAAGCCCGTGAAGACCGAAAAAATCTTCCGATCCATGAAAGTAGCGCTCAGGAACCGCAACTTCATGGTCTTCGAGGCCGCCCAGTTCCTGTGGACGCTCGGCTTGAACATCGTCATCTTCGTGATCCCCTTCCTCGCCCATGACATTTTGGGGATCTTCGAGGAGGACGTGTTTGCTTGGTTTTTCGTCTCCTTCTTGCTCATCGCCGGGGCGTTGCTGCTCGGTCTGAACTATGTCATCCAGAAGCGCCGCGTCGAGAAGAAGAAGGCCCTCTTGATCATGCTGCTCTTCTCGGCGTCCGCCCTCCCGTTCGTCGGGTTCGTCGGCACCCCGGCGTTCTCGTTCATGCCCATCCTGGTTCAAGTCTACCTGTTTGGATCCATCCTGTTCGGCGGCCTTGTCGGCATTTTCATCTTCCCCTATGCCATCATGATGGGACTCATCGATTACTCCTCGGGATCCGAGGGAGCGTATAACGGGACGAACGGGACGATACTCGGCCTTGCCGCGATACCAGCTGGCCCCATCGGCGGCTTGCTCATCACCCTGGGCTACCCTTGCGTCGGGATCGTCGGTGCCGTGCTCTTCCTGGCCTCCGCCGTGGTGATCCTCCGCGTTCAGGTGCCCGAGCACCTGTTCGAGAAGGGCGGGGGGAGCGCGGGAGTGGCTAGGGCCGTGGACTCCCGCGTGCAATGAAGGCAAGTGGCGGGGGAAACGCTGGAGGAACGCCCATTGACAGCGATTCACGTGGACATGGCGCGGCTCACGATGGCCCGAACCATCATTTCCACGACCGCGCCCACGTTCTCGCCCGTCTTCGACGAAGTGGGGAGGTAATTGTCGCAACCGAAGTAAAGGCACCACTGGAGGGCGGCCGCGTTGACTTGCTCTGCTTGCTCCGGCGTGATGAGGTCCTTCTTGGTACCGACGAGGATGATGGGGGATCCTTTTGGGAGGTGCGATTTGAAGAGCTTGAACCAGTCCTCGACCTTCCCGAGGGTGTCAGTCTCGTACATGTCGAAGAGAATGAACGCACCGCTGGCGCCACCGCAGTAGTTGGGGAGCATGAACTTGAACCGTTCCTGCCCGCTCAGATCCCAGAAAACGAGGCTGGCCTTCGTGCCGTCGTCGCGTTCGATCGTGCGCGTGTGGAGCTGGACGCCGATAGTCATGTGCATGTTTGCCGTGAAGTCGTTGTTGATGTATCGGTAGAGGATCGAAGTCTTCCCCACGCCGCCCTCGCCACCGACGAGCAACTTCACCGAATTCAGCACCAAGGGCATGGTTATCACGAGGCGGGACGGGTCTTACTAGCCTCCGGGCTACTCGCCCGACTTCCTCATGACAGCATAGCGCCGCTTTACCACCATAGCGCTGGATGACTTGCTGCGAGGGCAACCGAGGCGCGAAACCGGGCTGGAGGCACTATCGTAGCTACAACGGGAGCCGATAAAAAGGGCTCTGTTTTACTAAAGGGGGAAGCTATGGAAACACGGGTGCATATAAGGGCTCGCCGGTGGCGAGCTGCGGGACGCTAGGCCAGTGAAAACACATTCATTAACCGATCTGCCCGCCCGGCTGGCGCAGCGTTCGGGCCGCCACCCGCGTCGCATTGAGGAGGCACTCCCGCTTCGGGTTCCTCGCGATCCAGGCATCGACGAATCCCGCATCGAACGAATCTCCCGCGCCGATGGAGTCCACGATCTCGCCTTGCGGGATCGCCTCGGCTGGTTGCGGGATCACGCCCTCGCGGTCGACGAGGACCGAGCCTTCCTGTCCGAGCTTGACCACGACCATCTCGGGCCCCTTCGCCAGCAGCGCCCGCGCCGCCCCCACGTGGTCTTCCATGGCCATGAGGCTGCAAGCCTCGTGCTTGTCCACGAACAAGACGTCGGTGAACGGGAGCAGCGGCTCCACGGCATGCACCCACGGCGCCGGGTAATCCGTCAAGGGAAACTGGGGGTCGAGGCTGGTGCCGACCCCGTTCTTCCGAGCGAGGGTGAAGAGCTCGAGCACCGACCCCTTCCACGCGGGGGGGAAGTGGAGGTACCCGCCGTGGTGGAACCAGGCCGCTGACTTCACGGTGTCCACCTGGCCGGGGGTGAACCGGAGCGGCCACAAGTCGTGCGTGGGCATCTGGTAGGTGAGGGGCCGCTTCTTCGAGCCGAAGAGCAGCATGTAGATGCCGATGGCCGTCTCCTTGCCGCGCTGGATCTCGACGAGCGACGTGTCGCTGCGCAGCCGCTTCAGGCAGTCGATTACGATCGAGCCCAGCGGATCGTCGCCGAGGGCGGTGATGACCGAGATGTCGTGCCCCAACGCGCGGGTGACCCCGGCGAAGTACCCGATGGCGCCCGCCGCGAGGACGGACACCCTGGACGTGCCGACCCATTCGAGCAGTGCTTTTTTCCCCTCGGGGGCCGAGCCGTGAGCGATCAGATCCACGTTCATCGGGCCGAGAATCGCTATTTTTGACACGGATTATGCACCGGAAAAGGGTGGGGCTTTCTCCCCGGTTCAATGGCTGCCGGGCGGGAATATAGCACCCCACGCGCGAGCGTGCTTCGGGATGTTGCTCCGTTGGCAATCGGGGTTGATAGTCCCATCCGCGACTGCGAAATAATACGGGATTATTTGGATGATCGGCACGGCGAGCAATGCAAAGATGTACTCGTTCTTCGTCGGGACGCGCACGACGTAGTCGACCTGATCCGCGATGACATGCTCGTCCGAGTCCAGGATCGCGACGGCTGGCGACTTAAGCAGGGTGGTCACCTGGGCGACTTGCCGGAGCCACTTCTCGTGTGGGGAGCCCGGTGGTGCAACGATGAAAGTGACGATGTTTTCATCGGTGAGGCCGAAGACGCCGTGCAGGTGGCGCGTCGGGCACATGGGCTGCGCCGGCATGCTGGCCATCTCGTTGAATTTGAGCGCCATTTCCTCGGCCGAACCGATGTTCGGCCCCCCTCCGACGACGAGCACGGCGCGCTTCTTGCAGAACCGCTGGGCGATGCTCCACGCG
The DNA here is from genome assembly GCA_016932935.1 of Promethearchaeota archaeon. Lineage (GTDB taxonomy): Archaea > Asgardarchaeota > Lokiarchaeia > Sigyniarchaeales > Sigyniarchaeaceae > Sigyniarchaeum. The sequence goes on from JAFGBX010000260.1 coordinate 3,658, forward strand.
CGCTTGTCCCACTCGTCGAACTTGGCAGCCATCACCTTCGGGGCAGCCTTGAGCTCGGAGAGCAATGCATCGAAGTCGTGCGCCTTCGGCCGGAGCAGCTTTCCCAGCTTGAACGACAGCAACAAGCCAGCGGCTATGCGCGTCGCGTAATGGAACGTATCGGAACCGCCCGTGTCCATGCCCCCGGCGCAGACGATGGATTCGCTGCACTTCTGGGTGATCGGGCTACCGGCGATCGACGTGAACGCGACCGAGTAGGCGTCCTTGGCCTTGATCATCTCCGCCGCTGCGTTCGTGTCGAAGGTCGACCCGCTACCGGAATAGAGGAAGAACGCCGTCTTCCCGGCGTCGTACGGGATCGAACCGAGCATGAACTCGGTCGAATCCACGTACCAAGACTGGATGCCACAATGGCGCACGATAGATGCCGAGATCACCATCCCCACGAAGATACTGGTCGGGAGCCCGACGTTGATCACGTGCGTGATGCCCCGCTCGGCGAGCTCCGCTGCGATTCGCGTGGTGATCTCGTCGGTGATCTCGAGCGTCTTGGCGACCGCGTCTGGCTCCGACGCGATGTCGCGGTACAAATTGAACGGATGCTTTGCCTTGGGCTCAGTGTTGAGCGCCTTGTACATCACGGGGTATTCGGACGTGGCCTCGACATCGGCCGGGTTGCCGAAGTCGAACTTCTTGCGTTGCTTCTCGTCCAACACCTTTTCCGCTTGTTCATTCTTTGACATCTCAACCACGAGATTCCTCTTCGCTAGCTGGTAATAAATGCATAATGTGGTACCTATAACCATGGAGCCCGTAACCGTCATCGACGGCCATATCGACACGATCCTCACGACGAAGATCAGGTTCTACCACAAGTTCGAGTCGACGCCGGCGAACATGCGCGCGGGGAACGTGCAAGCCGCGTTCTACTCGCTGTGCCCCGTGAACAAGCCGATGCTCGTTACCAAGTTCACGGAGTTCTGGTTCTCGTACGTGAGATCGCCCCGCCATGGCCTGATGCAGGTGCGATCCGTCGATGACTTCGACCGCGCGCGGAAGGAGGGCAAGATCGGCGCCATCATGCATTACGAGGGGGCCGGTGGCATCGACGATGAATTCAAGCGGCTCGAGGAGGGGGCGAGGCAGGGGCTTCGCGGCCTGTGCATCACGTGGGCCGACACGAACAAGTTCGGCCACGGCGCCAAGTTCAAGGGCGAGCAGTCGAGGGAGGGCCTCACGGAGCTCGGCAAGGAGCTCGTCGCCAGGGCACAAGCCCTGGGCATCACGGTCGACGTGTCGCACCTCAACGACCCGTCCTTCTGGGACGTGGTCTCGGCAGCCAAGAAGCCGTTCATCGCGTCGCACTCCGACGCCCGCGCCGTGTGCAACCATCCCCGAAACCTCACGGACGACCAGATCAAGGCCGTGAAGGAGAAGGGCGGCACGATCGGCATCAACTTCAGCGTCAAGTTCCTCGACGAAGGCTGGAAGACGACCAACGGGAAGGGCGTCACGTTCGCCACGATCAAGAAGCACATAGACCACATCGCCGGCGTTGCCGGTGTGGAAACGGTAGCCATCGGCTCCGATTACGACGGCACCAAGATCCCACCGTGCTTGCAGACACCAACGAGTTACCCCGCACTTTTCAAGTATCTAGGCGAGAACGGGTACAGCAAGCATGACCTGGACAAGATCGGCCACGGGAACCTGCTGCGGGTCTTCAAGGCCACCTGGGCATAGCATCCCCGGGAACATATCCCGAAGAATAGGATCCGGGTTAGGAACTTTAAATTCCACCAGTTCTCTCCATGCTACACGGAACATAGATTGGCAATCGACGTCTCCAAGTTGGCATCAAGTGGATTCATTCGCAAGCGTGATCTACGAAATCAGTCGGAGGTACAAGCAGACCTTTCTCGCCATAACGACCGGCATGATCGCCTACGCCGTGCTGGTGGTCGTCCTACACGTCCCGTACTACGTTGAAACCGCCTTGCTCCACACGGGCAGCGCGGCGGACCTCCCACCACGGGACTGGTTCTACGTCATCGGCTGCTGCATACTGATACCGGTAGCGGGATTCGGCTGCAGGATCCCCATCGAGATCGAACGGGCAGGCCGTGTGCTGGAGGATAAGGACTTGCGCCACCACGCAAAGGCAGCGCTCGCGAGCATCTCGATCTCGCTGCCATGCTTCGTGCTCATTATCACCTATATTGTCCTGGCCTATGGTAACGATGATTATCCCCGCGTGGTCATATCGTCATCAATCGACATCATCGTTGTGACGTTGCTGTCCTTCGGCCTCGCATTCGGGTTCATCGTCGCGGCCTACTCGCTCGTGCAGCTGAAATCCTTCTTCACGGACGATCTCCCCCAAGAACTGCAAACCCGAGGACGTAAAGGCTTGATACAGCTGCTGCTGACCGACATCATCGGGGTCGCCGGCGCCGTTATCCTCCCGATTAGCTTGCTCTCGCCCCCAGGTTTTTACACCTTTCGATTCTTCTCACTCTATGGAACGCTGCTCTCCTGGGTGCTCGTAGTCGTCTTCACGCTGCGAACGACCTGGTATTTCTGGAAGGCCTTTGAGTCGGTCTACCGGCTGGAACAAGGACTCGAAATAACGGAAGAGTCCAGGCGCTAGCAGCGCTCGGATAGATGAGCGACGGGGTACCGCCCCTGGCGAAGCCTGGCCAGCACATAGGCGCGGTAATTCTGGAACTGGCACGTAGGCACGATGGAGTGGGAACTCGCGATGATGAACCCCCCGCCGGGCGCGACCTCGCGTACCAGCCGATCCACGTATGCCTCGACGCCGGCGGGCGTCCCGTGCGACAATAGCTCTATGGGGACGTTCCCTATGAGGACGAGATCGTCGCCCCATCGCCGCTTTCCCTCGATTATGTCCATCCCGGCCGCGGACTCCCACGGGTGGAGCGCGTCGACGCCGGCCTCGATGAAGTCGGGCACGAGATCCATCACGCAGCCGTCCGAGTGCATCATGACCTTCCCGCCGCCATCATGGACTGCCCTGCAGAAACGCGAGACCCCTGCCTTGAAGTACCGCCGGTACATGGCCGGCGAAATGAGCGGGCGATGTTTCTGGCCGAGGTCATCGGTCATGTAGAATATCTTGACGCCTTGTTCCAGCAACCGCTTGGCGACCGCGACCGCGTAGTCCGACATGTCCTTGACGACGCGCTTGATGAAACCGGGCTCTTTCAGGAGCAAACGGAAGAGTGTATCGTAGCCGAACATCTCGCACATGTTCTCGAAGTAGGCCGAACCGAAGACCGTGAACGCGAGCGCGATGCGCCCCTTGCCGAACTCGACGAGCTTGCGGGCGAGGAACGTGTTGGCAAGGTTATCCGCGTCGAAGGCCACGTATTTCTCGTAATCGGCGATCGACCGCAGGAAACCGCGGCGGCTAACGGCACCATGGCCCACTGGTGATTCGGTGGCCACGTCGCCCGCGGGCGAGAAGATAGTCGTCCCGCGGACGCGGACGTCCTCGAATAACCTCGGCGAGAGAACCACGGGCAGGCCGCCGATGGCGCCCATCATGTCCACGCGCAGGCGCCGGTACACCGACGAGATCGAGCCGAACACGGGGGCTACAGCGGGCTGCAGGATCATGGTGAGGGCGCGGGGACGTTCGATCGCCATGAACGCGATCTTCCGCAAAGGCCTGGCCCACGGCGCGGCTATGTACCTCAGAAACCCCGCCGGGTAGAATAAGATGCCCGGCTCCATGTTCACCGGCCTGGATCCGACGATCTCGGGTATCTCGATCGCGCCCTCGTACGCGGGAACGCGGTCGGGCTCCACGTGGTCGAGGGCCGCCATAATTCGCTCGTCTGGATCCATCACTTTTTCTCACGCTCGTGCTTACTTGCGTCGTTCCATCAAAAAACAGAGCGTGATCGCGATGATCGGCCGGGGAGCCCTGGCCGAGAAGGACATGGTCAGTCTTCCTGGTATTCGAACTCGTCTTCATCGAGGAGCTCCCGGTCGTCCTCCGTGACGGCGGGCCCGGTCGTTTCCTCGGCAATATGCGTCATGTCCTTCGGCCCGTGTTCGATGACCGTGGATATCGTATAGAACCTCTTGTGCTCCTCGTTGAAAGGGATCTTGTTGCCACAGCTCGGGCACTGGAGCACCTTGGCCTTTCCCTTCCGCTTGATGAAGAGGGCGTTGTCACATATCGGGCAGAATTGCACGTCGGGTCATCTCCATTGTGTTCTTCGGATTCTTCAACGGGGCTTTCCTATTAAAGATCTTCGCATGTGGTGTTCGCAAGGTTATGGTCGCAAATTCACCCTTTTTAATTCATTGCATCTACAATATAGAGAGAGGTGTCAAAAACCTTCTTTGATAGTGATTTGGGGAGGTTGCAGGATGTGCCGCTTGATAGCTTGACATCCGGAGTCGCCATGGCCGCTTGTTCCCTTGTCGTGTCTCGATCCACGGGCTCATTACCGAAACACTCATGATAGAGCAATGTGAAATACCGAGTCAATTTTTTTTTTCAAGGCGTATCAACATTTTTTGTCAATCATCTTTAAAATGCAAGGTTTTCTACTGTTTCACGTGAAGTGGGTCGAAGGACACACTTTATAGATAAAAAATATGACGAACAGGTGAAAGAAAACGAATGAAAACATGTTGGAGGTCGTTCATCTCAAGAAATATTTCGGAGATGTCCACGCCGTCGATGATACCAGCTTCGTGGTGCGTGGAGGTGAAATATATGGCTTGCTCGGGCCGAACGGCGCCGGCAAGACCACGACTATGAAATGCATCCTGGGCCTCCTCGACATCGATGGCGGACGCGTCTCCGTGATGGGCGAGGATCCCGTGGTAGACCCCCAGGCCGTCAAGGCATCGATCGGCTACGTGCCCGAGGAGCCGCTCGTGTACAAGTCCATGACTCCGGCCGAGCTGTTCAACTTCGTGGCCTCGATTCGCCGGGTCGACGCTGCCGCTGCGTCCCGGAAGGCGATGGAGGTTCTCACGGCGCTCGACGCGACCCGGCACTACCAGGATCCCATCATCACGCTGAGCAGGGGGAACCAGCAGAAGATCCAGGTCGTGGCGGCGATGTTACACGAGCCACGCTTGTTGATACTCGATGAACCGACTGCCAACCTCGATGCAAAATCTACTCGCATCGTGAAGGAAATGCTCCACCTCCACGTCGAACAGGGCGGTGCCGTCTTGCTTTCGACCCACGTGATGGAACAGGCGGCCGAGCTCTGCACGCGCATCGGGATCATCAACCGGGGCAAGGTTGTCATCGAGGGCACGCTCGGAGAACTGCGCGCCGTCGCGAAGGAGTCGGGAGCAAGCCTTGAGAACATGTTCCTTCGATTCACGGGGCAAGACAAGGACGTGCAACAAGCCGTGGCTCGATTGCGATCTACCAACGGCGCCCTTGGAGCGTGATGGCACGTGAGGTTCAAGACCGCATGGGGCCTTGCGAAGCAGGTGGGCCAGGAGATCTTCCTGGAATCCCAGCTTGATTCGGCGGGATCCCAGCGCGCTCGCATCATCGACCGCTACGCCGAGAACATGGACGCTGCACGCCACCAGAGCACCACCGTGAAGTTCACGACGGCTTTCATGCTCGGGTATCTAGCGATCTTGCCGGCAATGGCATTGTGGCAGATCAAAGGCATTCCCGTGACCGCGGCGACGGCGCCCACGATCCTCTTCGTCGCTTCGATCTCCTTGTCACTTTACCACGGGATGGCGCTTTTCTTTACCCTGTTCTTGAAGATGATGACGATGACGTCCCTCGCGACAGGAAATGCCTTCAAGGTACTTGGCTTGCTCCCCCTCTCGCGGCGCGAGGTCGCCACCATCGCATACGCGACCAGCATCCGAATGAACGTCGTGGAAAGCCTCGTGTTCACCTTCACGATGCCATTGATTGCCTTGCTGATCAACGGGTCTTGGACCTTTTTCCTCGCGAACGTCGCCACGTGTGCCCTCGTAATCTCCTTCGCAAACAGCCTCGTCGTCGTCCTTAGCAACGCGATCGGCAGGGCCATGGCAAGGGCAGGGACGGGATCCCGCATCGCCACTTTCCTCCGTCTCATTACCACTGCAGCCTACGTGGCCGGGTTCTTGCTCGCCTTCATATTGATGATGTATGGCATGACATCGATCGAGGGATTATTGCTTGCCGGTGAGGCAACGACCGAACAATTGAACGCGAGCTTGCCCGGCATCCCCTTTCCATTTGCCGGCGCATACGTGGCGAGCTTGACCCTCGTGGCACCTGGCACGATAGAACCGGCCGTGGTTGCCATGGCGACAGCTGGCTTCCTGGCCTTGCTCGGCATTGTCGCTGTCACGACGCTCGCCAGCAGAAATGTGCTCCAGCATATCGGGAGAGACGAGCCGGTGGCAAGAACGGCCAAGCCGACTTCGGCGAACACCATTCGCGTGGAGATAACCGCCAGGACGCCGATCAAAGCATTGATTGCGCAAGAATTCACCACGATTACGAGGGAATATGGGAACCTGATCACCTTCATGCTCGCCGTCGCCATGCCCGTCGTGTTCTTCGTGATGAGTATGGCCTCGGAACCGATCGAGAATGCGGGCTGGGCATCCGGGGTGATGTATCTCGGGTTCCAGGTGTACATGGTTCACGCGGCGGTCTCGGCCGGGGAAGATAAACTCGGCGGGACGATCGCAGCATTGCCCGTGAGGCCATCCGACGTCTTCAACGCCAGGCGGTTCGCCATGTACCTCAACCAGTTCCTGTCCACGGGTATTTCGATGGGGATCGTCTTGTTCCTGGCGAGCGACCCGTGGCCGATCCTCGCTTCCCAGACCGTGCTGCTTTCGTTCGCGCTGGTAAGCGTCCCCCTCTTCTTGCTAATCTACGCACGTGCGTTTTGCCGGGTGAACGGCCGAGCGACCATGTTCCCGGCCACCATGTCGAATAAGACCGGTAAGCTCATCGGCATCATCGTGCTCATCTACGCCATCGCGTTCATCGAGGTGTTCCTCGTGGAGATCAACTCGAAAGGATATGCGAACATGGTAACGGTTTTGATCGCGGACTTCGCCGGCTTCATGAACGGGAAAGAAATGGCAACGACGGGCACGACGGCGATGGCGATCACCGCCGTGTGGATCGTGAACGCTTCCATCGCCGCTGTGTTAGAGTTGGTCGCGTTGCGTGCCTTCAACATGAAGAGGTGTAGCAACTCAACTTGAAAATTCCTTTTTCCGCGCGGCGCGAGCTGCTGCGCGTTGTTTTAACACGCGAACCTTGAGAACCGTGATGAGTACGACGAGAATGACCGAAGGAATCATGATTGAGATGATCGTCCACGCGATGGGTGAATCGGCGCCAGGCTCTGACTCCGGGTTTAATGCCTCGATGATCCCGATGAAGAGCATGAGCATTGCCACCCCGACCGCGACCGAGACCAACAGAATGATGCGCTTCCGGGTATCGATCGTGTACGGGTATAGCGTGCTGCCGTCTTGCCCCTCGTCGAGTCTCGCCTTGATGTACTCGAGCAGCTTCATCGCCTTCGCATCGAGCCTCACGGCCTCGTCATCAGCCGGCTTGGCAACCTCCGTCCCCGGCGTGCCGCCGTCGGCCGATTGAGTCATCAACTCCTTCATAATAGCCAACGCATTCCGCCCGAGCGCTGTCAAGGTATAGTGGCCGTTCCCGTCCTTCGCGACCAGGCCATCCATTAGCTTGAGGTGGTAGTTGAGCTTGCCGGATGCGATGTTGAACTTCTCGAGGAGCTGGGAGTAGGACATAGGCGATTTCTCAAGCAGGACTAACGTGTCCCGCCGGATCTCATGGTTCAACGCGTTGATGATGTCCAACCCCTTCGGCATAGCCACCACCGGAATGAAGCAACTCGAGGTACAAAAACTTTCGATCGCTGGCTGCCAGCCTCTTCAACAACTCAGATGATCATCATGAGTATCATTGCCTGGTTCCGCGTGATGTCTGCGAGGAGCTCGTCCACGACCTGGGCCGGCCCAGGGACGTTCACTCCGGCGAGACGGCGCTGGAGGGTGGTGGAGACGATCTCCCGGAAATCGAGGAAGTTGATCGCCGCCTTCCCTGATGTGTCTTGCCATTCTTGCACGGCGAGGAGCAAGAGCCCCTTTGCGGCGCCCGGGCTCTTGTCTATCCGGTGCGCGAGGATGTTCCCGAGGAAGTCGACTATGAGCATGGTCTCGCGCGACGAGAGGGCTTTCTGTATGAGTTCCGGAACCTTTTCTGGCAGCCCCTCGGGCACGATCTCCTTGCCCTGGGGGGTGCCGCGGTTGAGCCATGCCTTGAGTCGAGCGGGCATGACCCAGGAGAAGAGGCTTATCGTGGCATGGCCGAGGACGAGGATCATGATGGAGACACCGGTTGCGAAACCCGCCCAGCTTCCGACGTAGGCATTGCCGTCGGTCGGAACGAAAAGCCAGAGGATGGGTTGAGTTGCATACAGCAAGCTCGCGACGCCGATCAGCAAGTTCCGCTTGACGATCCAGGGCTCGAGGTGCTGCTTTTCCGCGGCCCGGTGTGCCATAAAGGAGGCCCTGGCGAGGTATCCGAGGGCGATGGCGTGCATGCACGATATGAGAGCGACGTGGAACGCGTACTGTGCTAGCTTGGCTGGCGTGTCCACTGGATTCGTCGGCGGCATGGTCTGGTCGAACAATTGCAGTTCGATGAAGTGCACGAGCCTGAGGGCCGAGATGATGGCTAGAACGGGACGATAGCCGGCCTTTTGCTTCCTGAAGAATGCATACTTCGTGAAGAGCACGTAGAAGATCGTGTAATCCATCATGACGAGATCGCGGAGGATCTTCGGCCCGATCTCGAGATCCGTGACGATAACATCGACGACCATCAGCAAGGAGATGGCGAACAAGGCGATCAAGGCGTGGACGCGCGTCACCAGCGCACGCTTCAAGAGGTAGACGCCGTACGCCAGCTGGATGCAGATGAACAGCGGGTATAAGACGTACGCGACGGCCATGAAGTCGATCGTATCGTTCCACCAGCGGAGACTCCATGCACTCCTTCCTCTCCGCGCATTAAACCATATCGATAGAGACTACCCGTATCGTATCCTAGAAGGAGACGGGTTTTTATTGGCCGAGCGTGGTTCGCGAAGGTAGATGACCATGTTTTCCAAGGCACGCTGGATCTGGCTCGATTACATCACGCCGTGGGCCGCGACTGGCGAGTTCAGGCACGATCGCGTCGTCGGTTTGAAGCCTTCCGAGAAGAACCGGTTTGGTTTATTCCGGAAAAGCTTCACCTTGCCGGGCGCGGTCGAATCTGCAACACTCGACATCACGGTCGACGGGCGGTATGAAGTGTTCGTCAACGGGCGTTATGTCGGCCGCGGGATCTACCGGTGCAACAAGCACAACTGGTACTATGACGAGTACGACATCGCGCTGTTCTTGCACGAGGGCAAGAACGTGATCTGCGTGGTCGCCCATTTTTTCGGCGAGCGGATGTCCTGGTACGAGCCCATGCCGCACGGCGGCATCGCGGGCCGCGGCATCGGCAAGGGTGGTCTGTTCTTCCAGGCCGACGTCCAGACGACAAGTGGATCTATGGCCATCCCCAGCGACGCGACGACCCGCGCCCACCCGTGCGACGCGTGGCAGCAAGACGCCATACTCATGCACGTCGGGCTGCCTTTCGTCGAGATTTTCGATGCACGACGGTTCCCCTGGTCGTGGCTCGACCTCGATTTCAACGACTCCGGGCCAGAATGGGGGCACGTGGTCGAACTGCACCTCAACGACATCTTGCCGGAGCTGGTCCCTTGCGACATCCCGCGGCTCGTGGAAAGAAAGAAACGGGCTTTGGGCATCATATGCACGGGGATCATCCAGGAGTATTTCGACGATGATGACATCCGCGATTCTCTTTCGGACCCGGCAAGCGACCCCATCGATTTCTTCGTCCAGATGGGTAAATCCACGTACAAGTCGACGAATGGCAGCCTCGCGGCCACGTGGGCGAAGGGGGAGCCAGTCCTGCTGGAGCTCGGGAACGAGCCCCGAGGCATCGTGCTCGATATGGGGGGGGAGGTTACCGGGTTCGCGTACATCGACGTGGTAGCGTCGGAACCGGGCACCATTTTAGACCTGGCTTGGGGAGAAAAGTTGGACCCGTCGAAGGGAAACACGATGCCGCTCGTGCATGCCTTCAAGGAGAAGTACGGGAGCCGTTACATCTGCCGCCAGGGAGAGAACGTGCACCGGCTGTTCCACTGGTTTGGTTTCCGTTATATCCAGGTGAATATCAAGGGGCGTGGAACGTTGACCATCCGGGACCTCGGCACGGTCATGTATAACTATCCCGTCGAACAAGTCGGTTCGTTCTCATGCAATGACGGGCGGATCACCAGGCTTTACGAGGCTTGCGCCCGCACGATGCGGAACTGCATGCATGACGGCTACGAGGACTGTCCCAGCCGCGAGCAGCGACAATGGATCGGCGATGCTTACGTGGAAATCCTCGCCAACTTCGCCGTGTTCGGCGACATCGCCCTCGCCAAGAAGCTCATCAAGCAATGCGCCCAGAGCCAGCGCGGCGACGGTCTCACGGAGATGTGCTGCCCTGGCGACCACGAGATCCACGGTCTGCTCATCCATGACTACTGCCTCTATTGGATGAACATCGTCTACCAGTACTACTGGTACACGGGCGACACTTCCATCATCGAGTCGATGATGCCATCGATGCTCAAGGCCATCGGGTGGTTCACCAAGCACGTGGATCCCGTTACAGGCCTGGCCAGGAACTTGCCGAACTGGACGTTCATCGATTGGAGCGCCAACGACAAGTGGGGGGCGTGCTGCCCGCTAAACGCTCACCTGTACATCACGGTCAAGCAGCTCGCCGAGATGGGAAGGCTAGTTGGTTGGGACAAGGCAGTGGCGAATCTCGATGGTATCGCGGATGGCATCGCCAAGGGAATCAATCAATACTTGTGGGACGAGCAGCGTGGTGCCTACATCGACGCCGTCGAAGTGGACGGCAAGGGGGTGGTGACGCGCCGGAGCAAGAAGGTCACGTTCCACGCCAACGCCCTCGCGATCTTGCACGGCATCGCCCCGGATGAACGGATCACCCGCGTCGTGGCTGCTGTCTTCGACCGGCCATATAAGGATCTTTACGTCCAGAACGCGGGAGTCGTCTGGAGAGGCATCACGGCACCGCGCCTCGACGAGGAGAAGCACGTCATAGCCGCCGAACCATTCTTCTTCCACCACGTCAACCAGGCGCTCGCGAAGGTTGGCAAGCACGACATCATCGCCCGCTTCCTCAAGGACGGCTGGTGCAAGATGCTGGATCTCGGCGCGACGACGATATGGGAGACCTGGGGCGACTCAGGCTCGCTATGTCACGCGTGGAGTACGACCCCGGCACACGACATCGCCCGGCATTGCCTCGGCGTGCGGGTCGCGAGGCCAGGCGCGGCCGAGGTTCTCGTGGCGCCCGCCTTGATGGGCATGTCCTGGGCAGAGGGGACGGTTCCTACAGCAAAGGGCCCCGTGATGGTGCGCTGGCGGTACGAGGAGCATCGGCGCTCGTTCGTCCTCGACGTGTCCGCCCCGGCGGGGGTGAAAGTCTCTTGCAACCCGCCCGCCATCGATGGGCACCACTGCATTTCGGAGTCCAGGGACACCCCGGAGCAAGGCTTCACCATGAAGGTCACCTTCGTGTTCACGTGACCTCCCGTGGTTACAAATCGCAAGGCTCCGGATTTATGTCATACGATTTGAAGCCGAGCAGGGCCCAGAAGTAGCCGGGTTGCTCAAAAAGTGCGGCCATCGCGCTCCTACGCGCGTTTTGGAAACACAAAAACACATATATTTTGGATACGATCTACAATTAGTTGGTGCGAAATGGCAGAGAAGAACGGCGAGACCGACGAGCAAGACGAGGCGCAGAAGACCCCACGCATGAGGGAGTTCGAAGCCGAGACCGGTCTCCGGAGCGTGTGGCGAGGGGTAGTGACGGAGAGTTATAAGAAATGGGAAAAGGGCGAGAAGGTCTACACTCGCGAGAAGGAGCGCATCGCACTCTACGTCAGCGAAGAGGACAAGCAGCGTTGGCAGGATTTCATCGACAAGCAAGAGAGCATGACCTTGAGCAAGCTCATCCGAACGTCCGTGAACTTCTACATCAACTTCCAGCCCCGCATCCCTGCTCTTGAAAAGTTATCAAGAGTCTCGCACGACCTCAAGGAGCCACTCACGATCATCAAGGGCTTCGCGCAGCTGCTCATCGACAACTACCGCAACCGCCTGGATCCCGAGGTGCAAGGGAAGATCAAGGAGATCTTCGACAAGAGCATCTACCTGGAGAACCAGATAAAGAAGATATTGGAGGAGGGGGGAACGGAGACTCCGTCGCTCTTCGACGTGTTCATCGTCGACGACGACAGCGCCACGGTCGAGTTGCTGACATCCTACTTCCAGTTCAAGGGGGTCAAGGCCAAGGGGCTCTCCGGCAGCGCTGATATCATCAAGGAGCTCAAGGAAGCCAATCCGAAGATCGTGCTACTCGACGTGATACTTCCGGAAATCGACGGGTTCAAGCTCTGCAAGCAGATCAAGGCAGACAAGGCCTTGAACAAGATCAAGGTTTATTTCGTGACAGCGGTGCCCGGCTACGAGGTCGAGAAGCAGATGCAAGAGACCCAAGCGGACGGGTACTTCCTAAAACCGTTCGATTTCTCTCAGCTCGATGGCTTGAAGAAATACTTGTAATTCCTTCATTTCACCCGCGTGTTCTCGTGCACCCACGGACTTTCGGGTCAAGATGTTCGACCGGTGCCGGCGCGAGTCCTTGCATGCCATAAACCAATGCCCTCCTACAAGGCTGGTTTGTTTCTGAAATAATGACTAGACCGTGCAGACAAGTTCGGCAAGCCGAGAACGTCAACCACGGAGGGAGAGATTGTGTGGCGTTGCATCAGAACTTCACAAAGCTTTATTAAGGCGTTTTTTCTCTATCTTGATAGGCTGTTGCGAGCACGAACGAGACGCGACCCGTGGTGGTGGTGATGGAAACCGGACATCATCACTCCGAGTCGCCTGTGAGCGGTCAGCCCAAGGTGAGCATGATGGTCATCGAAACGCCGTACAACGAGAAGCACACAAGCGATGCAAGGTTAGAAAACCTGGTTCGGCGCAACATGGCACTTGCCGAGGATGCGATGCAGCGGGGGGACTTCGAGGGAGCCTCGAACGCGTTCAAGGAGGCAGCCGTGGCATCGTTCGAGCTGGGAAACGTCGAGGTCGCGATGCGGCTTCTCGACCGCCAGGAAGACGCCAGCAGGCAACAAGTGGCGGCGGGCCCGCGGATAGCCAAATACCTCAATGGTCTGCAAATAAGGGTCAACCAAGCGTTGCAAGCCGGCAAGCATGGCCAGGCAAGGGACTTGCTCAAGCAGATGCTGGCCATCGCCGAGCAAGTGCGTGACTTGCCCGCGGTCAAGGCGATCAAGCAGCAACTCGCCTTCGTGATGCGATTGCAGGGAAAGAGATGACTTGCCAACAGGAAGCGGGCTTTCATACCATCCCTTTTGTCAGAATGGGCTTTTGTTACAACTAATGCCTAAAAAGGAGCGTTTTTTTATCCACGTTTGTGTATATAACACTTAGAAAGGAGTGCTTTTTCGCGCGCGGGCCCATCCCGCCACCAGCTGCGTGGTCAACGATGACCGAAGACGCCAATAAGTCGGATGAAATGCTCAGATACGAGCAAGAGACGGGCAAGCTCGCCGTTTACCGGGGTATAATAACTGAGAGCTTCAAGAAATGGCGAAATGGTGCAAAGATCTACAAGCGTGACAAGCAGCGCATCGCGCTCTACATCTCAGATGATGAGAAGTGCCGGTGGCAGCGGTTCATCGAGGCCAACCCCTCCCTTAACATCTCCCGCCTGATACGTGCGGCCGTTAACTTCTACATCGACCGCCCCGGTGACGCCGGGGCCTTCCAGGATGCACGGCAAGCATCCCTTGGCTTGAAAAACCCTCTTACGATCATCAAGGGCGTCTCCGAGCTGCTCTTGGACGCGTACAAGGGCCGCCTCGATGCGGATGTCGAGGCCCGCATCAGGGACATCCACTCCAAGAGCCTCGTGATGGAAGCGCTCATCAAGGGAGCAATCGACAAGCCGGAATCCGTTGGGCCCAAGTACGACGTGCTCGTCGTCGATGACGACCCACCGACCGTGGAACTGATCACCGGTTATTTCGAGTTCCAGCGCCTCAAGGTCAAAGGGATGCACGGGCCGAACGGTGTCGTGGCGGAGATGCTCGACTCCAGGCCAAGCGTTCTAATACTGGACGTGATCATGCCTGACACAGACGGATTCGCCTTGTGCAAGCAGATCAAGAACCACCCAGTGCTCGGGAACACGAAGGTCATCCTCTTAACCGCGATCCCGGAATACCACGTTCGAAAGCGCATGGATGACGTGGGCGCCGACGCGTACATCCTGAAGCCGTTCAACTTATCGGCGCTCGATGTCGTGAAGAAGTACGTGTAGCAGGATCCAACGGCAACCGATCACACGGCCTGCCTCCCTCGCCTGCCGCGTCCACCTGGGCTCTCTCCCTCGTGAAGCCCTTCATAAGGGCGATGCCAGCGATGACTAACGCCGCGCCCGCGACCGTCGACCACCAGATCTCGAAGCCGGGGAGTAGCAAAGCTTGGAAGAGCAGCGGCACGATGATGTAGGACGCGTCGTATGCCGGGACTAGGAGGCTGGCTGGCGCCTTGCGCGCGAAGCCCAGCTGCGTGAAGAGGAAGGCGAGGAACGCGATGGCGAAGGAAGAGAGGAACACCAGCCAACCCACGATGGAGCTCAGGTCTTGCTGGCCGAGCATCTTGAAGATGATGTCCTGCCCGCCGAACCCGCCGGCCGTGATCCCGAACGCGATGGCGACGTTCCGGGAACTCTTCGTCCGAGTCGCGATGAACATGAGCGCGGCTGCGAATGCTGCGAAGACGATGGTGAACATGTAAGCGGCACCCTTGTCGATACGTTCTTCTGGATAGTCCGGCCGGAAGTATGCCTCCAGGCCGAGTACCAGCGTCCCGCTGATGATGATGGCTGCCCCCGTTGCCTCCCGACGGCTCACGTCCTCGTGCAGAACCTTGACCGAATAGACCATGAGGACGACCAACCCGACCCCGAACATGGATGTCACGAGCGCCGGGTAGGAGCCGAACATGTTGGCGAGGACGAGCCAAGCGGGCTCGATGTTGTTCAAGACAAGGCCGATCAGGTAAATAACGGGCTTCTTGACCTTTCCTTCGATGTCGAGGTGCTCCTTCTTGAGCTTGGCGCGGATCTGGTCGAAGATCTCGATGCCCTGGCGCTGCATCGACTTGGCGAGGTGCAGCTGCACGGTGTCGGCGATGCCGATGAGGATCACGATGAAGGTGGCCCACATGGCCAGGTTGGTCGAATGATGGGGGCGTTAAGTCCCTTGCCAGCGGAACGTGGCGATCGACTGCCGCGGCAGGACGACCGAGGCGTGGCACTCTCCCCACGACAGCCCCACTGAAACCGGCTTGTGCCGCCGGTTCACGACGACCGAAACGATCGAGCCGTCCGGGTTCTTGAAGGACACTTCCGACGTGAGGAAGGGCGTGCGCCCCGTCGACGAGACGCGAATGGCGCCCCGTCGTATGAATTTGGAGAAATGGGAGATGATGTAATATTCGAACCGCGCCAGGATCCCTGGCAGCGGGAACGCATGCTCCTCGGGGATGGGATCCTCGATATCGACATCGATGCCCGGCGCGATGGGTTGCAAGATGGTGCGTTTCGTCTTGAACGGCCCGAGGTTCGGGTTCCCCGCCGTGTCGATGAAGGGAACCCAGCCCGTGTAGGATTTGCACCAGTTCTTGAAATATGTCGCGATCAAGCTCGCTCCGAAGAGAAAGGGGATGCTCCCCTCCGTCACGTGGAGCGATTTCGTGGGAATCGAGGCGTGGATCTTGCTCAGCACGCCGGGCGTGAGAAGGCTCTGCTCGTACGGGTGAAAGGCGATGCCATCCACGTGCCGTGCAGCCTCCGCATCCCGCAAGACCTTGTAGGGATAGTTGTACGGCTTGAGAAAGCCCCAATTATGGTCGAAACACCAGATCCGAGTTGAAAGCCCGGCGTTCTCGATCTTGGGACCGAGGTGGTGTTTGATGAAGTCGCGCTCGTTCTCTGCATCCCACCAGCAAGTGGGCATAAGGTACCAGTTGTGGTGAGGCTCGTTCTGCACGGTGATGGCGTGGATGTCGATCCCCTCGTCCTTGTAGGCTTGAAGATACCCAACCAGGTACTCCGCGTAAGCGCCGTAGTAGGCCGGGTTCAACCTGCCGCTGCACATCCCCTTACCGCCCTCGACCTCCACCTTTCCCTTCCGGAACTTCGCCTCGGGCAGTTTCATCCATCCAGGCGGGCTCCAGGGCGACGAGAAGAAGAGGATATCCGGGTTGATCTCCTTGGCAAGCTTGGTCACGGGGATGACATACTCCCGATCCTTCTCGATCGAGAAGCACTTCAACTCAGGGTCGACGTCCCCGGCTGGCATGTCGTTGTAAGAATAGAACTCGTACGTGAAGTCGGGAGTGCCGATGCAGAGGCGCCACAAGTTCATTCCCGCACCCCTAGCGGGGTCGACGAGCAGCGCCATAACCGCACGCCGCTTGTCCGGGGCGAGGTGCATCAAATTGTAGCAGCTGGTGTGCTCGAAGCTGTACCCGATGCCCAGGACATCTTGAAACGCCATCTTGTCGTCGACGCGAACTTCCAGCGTGGGACGTCCCGCCGGGCGATCCCCCGGCTCGAACTCGAGCGAAGCCATGCGCTCGAGGCAGTACCCCTCGAACCTCGTAGAAAGAAAGAACTCGATGGGAACCCTCATGGTGACGCACCCGGTACCGACGCGCCGCATAAAAAGGGATATGTAGAAAAAAAAGTGAAGGGGGTGGCCGGCCCGCCTTGGCTAGGCACCGGGCGCGCGACACGTCGTTTTCCCGTCACGCGCCTGGCCGGGCACCCGCGACTCACTTGCCGAGCTTCTCCAGCACGGAGAGCAGCTCGTCGTTACCGGGGATATCTGCCATCGAGTCGCCGAAGTAAGCGTACCTGATTATTCCTTGCGTGTCCGCGACGATCACCGCGGGCATCCTGCCCAGCTTGAGCACGCTGACTTCTTGGTGCAATTCCTTCACGACAACCTTCTTTTGGTCGAAATATATCGGGATCTGGCACTCGTCGCACGTCGACGCGAGTTGGTTCGCCCCAGCCTCGCTATCGGCGAGGATGGGCACGATCGCCGCGTTCGCCGCTTCGAACTTGGCCCGATCCTGGTTCAGGCGACGGATGTGCGCCTGACAATAGGGTCAGAGCTTGTTCCGCAGCAGAACGATGACCACGTTCTTTGATCCCTTCAGCGCGTCGATGGACACGCGCTGGCCGCCGATGCCGGGTAAGTCGACCGTTCCGATGGGCTTTCCGACCATGTCATGCTTGTCCTTCATGGTGGTGGGATCATTCGCGAAGTGGGAGATTAACCTTCTCGTAGTCGTTCACAAGTGCTCGCACAACAGAGTCCCGCGATCCCATCCATACTGCAAGGAGCCTTTTAGTACCATGCCGCCCCTCTATCCTCTATTCCTTCAGATTTTGCGACGTTTCAAGCGCAGCGTCGGCCGAGAGACATGAAGCAAGACCACGTTTTTGGCACGTGGGCGATGGATCGGAATGGATTGCCCTCGTTCGTGTATGATTGTAACGAGTTCCAGGAACCAGCTGCTCAACACTTCACCACGTGGGGTCACGACAACACCCATTATCACTTGCTCGGGAACTCGTGCTGGTTCGGAATCGCGACCAATCACGGCCAGCTCTACCTGTTCGACCCGCGCCGCGGCTTCACGCTCGTCGGCGGGGATCCTGACGCTACGTTACCGGCCCGGTCGAGCCTCGTGACGTTCACTGTCGAGGATCAAGGCGGCACCAAGTGGGAAGACATCAATACGACTAGCAGCCAGCCCCTCACGCGCCGGGTCTTCGGCGCCGGGTACTTCGAGAAGGGGATCGAGGCCGGCCCGCTGCGGATCGCCTCGAAGATCCTCTTTCCCGCGGGCGACGACCCCGCCATGGTGGCGGAATGCAGCGTGGAGAATACAACCAACACGCCCCGGCGGATCCACCTGGACGCCGCGTGGAACCTCTTCCACCTGCCCTTGAGCAAGTCCCTCATCGTGAGTTGGAACGGCCGCAATCGCTACCAGACCGGTGGCGCTCTCAACTGGCTGCTCCGATTCGCCGTCGCGATGCAGCGGCTCGCGAGGGCAGACACGGACGAGGCGAGGCGCAAGCACTCGGGAAAGATAACCTTCACGTTCCTGGAAGCGTCCGGCACGCGCCTGGTCGCGATCCCCAGGCACGTCGATGCCGGCAAGCACGATCCCAGGGAACCATCGGACATCAACCGCCATTGCAAGCCCGTCGTCATCGCGTGCATCGACAGGCACGCAGCCCCAGCCAGGATAGCCACGGCTCACCCCGGTGCGCAGCGGCAAGTGCCGAACGCCCGCGCCCGTGCAATCATGTCCTATGAGGTCGAGGTGCCGGCGAAGGCCACTGTCACGAAGCGGTTCTTGCTCGCTTGTGCGAATGAGGGTGACCTCGACCCCTTGATTGTGAAGTACGCGGCGGGCTACCTGGAACGGGATATGCAGGCCGAGGCAGCGGCGTGGTTTAAAACACGAGCCGTTACCCTCGACGTGCCGGGCATGCCGTGGCTGGAACGGGAGACCACGTGGCACGGCACCTACGTGCTGTCGTCGATGTTCGCCGACGAGTACCACGGTCTCCACCGCATCCCGCAAGGATCGGCTTACCTGCTCGGGCACGCCTTCGACGGCTCCATCAGGGACTTCTGCCTGTTCTCGTACCCGCTCGTCTTCATGGATCCCGCGCTCGCCCGCGAGTTCTTGAAGCTCATCTACACGTGTATCGACGATCGTGGAAAGATCACTTACGCCCTCCACGGGTTTGGCAAGAAGCTCGTCGTCCCAGGCATCCATAACAACCCGTCCGACCAGTATTTTTTCGTGACGTGGGCAACCGCAGAATACATCTACATGACGCGCGACTTCCAGTTCCTCGACGAGAAGATAACCATAAAGGATGGCGAAGGTGGCGGAAAGGAGTTATCCGTCAAGGATCTCCTCGGCCGTTTGCTCAGGTACGTGATGTCGCCGGAGATCGGCCTTGGCGAGCACGGCCTGGTGCGCGTGAGGGACGGGGACTGGAACGACGGCATATCCCTCATGGCAAGGAACCGCAAGGCGTTCATCAAGGACGGCGAGTCGACGTTCAACTCGGCGATGCTGCTCTTTTCGTTCCCGATGATCTCGCCACTCGTGCAGAGGTTCGACCCGAACCTTGCGGGCGAGATGGGCTCGATGGTCGAACGCGTGCGGGACGCCGTGGACAAGACATGGAACGGCAAGTGGTATTACCGGGGATACGATGGTAGAGGGAACCCCCTCGGCGACGAGACGCTGTACCTCGACCATCACGTCTGGTTGCTCCAGAACCGCGGCTTGCCAGCCGACAAGGTCGAGCGATTACTCGACAGCATACACGCGGTACTCGTCGACCGGTCGAGGTGCGGTGCTGCCATCATGTACCCCCCGAACCCTCGATCCTCGATCCTCCCGCCGGGCTGGGACATCAACGGCGGCACGTGGCACGCGCTGAACTCGCTCCTCGCGTGGGGCCTCCGGATCCTGGATCCGGGAAATGCCCTCGCGTTCCTCTTGCGCATGAGCATGCACAACCGCTCCGAGCAGTACCCGAGCATCTGGTACGGCATCTGGAGCGGCCCTGACGCCTACAACGCCGACGACGCCGAGAGGCCGGGCGAGGCGTTCTACCACGCATCGACGCCCATGTGCGATTTTCCGTTCATGAACAACAACCTCCACGCGGGGTTCATCGCCGCAGCCATCCGGTACGCCGGGATCGAGGCCTACCATGATAGACTGTGCATCGACGTCTCCGCGGGCGAGCCATTCACGTTCAAGTCCCGCCTCGCGAACATCAAGAAGGAGGCTAGCCGGATCGAGATCGAACCGGGACAGGCCTTCAAGGAGGCCTTCGTGCTCGAGGTCATCGTGCCGGAGGGGTTCGGCGCGCGCTCGCAGGTCGACGTGGAACCCTCAAGTCAGGGGGCGGTGGCCGTCGCTGGTTCTACAGTCCGGGTGAGGTGGTCGCCCGAGCGGCCTGTTCGAAGGATTACCATATCGAGGGGCTAAACCGGCTGTCCCTCCTTCTTTTTACCGCTAGGGTTTATCTTCTTCTCGACGGTGATGTAGCTGGGCTCGAATCCGATGTTTTTCACGATCGCCAGGGTCTTGGCCGGATCCGGCTTCATGGCGATCTTTATCCGGATGAGGTCTGCGTTCATGGCCGTGAGCATGGCGATGGCCTTCTCCGCGAGCACCCTTCCGACGCCGGATCCCCTGAAGCCCTTCTTCACACCCCAGTTCGACAGATAACCGACGGAGAGACCGTCGGGCGTGTTCGTGACGAGCTCGATGAAGCCCATCCCTACGACCTGCCCGTCGAGTTCCGCGACGAGAGTGGTGCGGCTGAACCCTGGCTGGAACAGCCGGAGACCCGCGGACTCCGTCCATTTTTCCTTGTCGAAGTAAAAGCTGAAAGTCTCGCTGATGTCCTCCATAAGCGAGATCGTGGCCTCGTAGTCGCTCTTCCGGTAGTTCCGGACGAGAATCTTGCTCGCGAGGGTTTCTGGATCGGACATGTCACGTCTCCTTCTTTTTCAACGAGATGTCGAACGAACGGGAGAAGCGGCCGATCTTTTTCAAGAAGTTCGTGTTCAGCACGCCGATGAGCTTGTCGCCGTCGTCGATTATCGCGACCCGGTTCACCCGGTTATGCTTCTTGGAGAAGGTCTCCTTCAATTTCTCCCAAGGCACCACCGTCTCGTTCGCCTTCACGCAGTAGACGGGGGTCGCCATCACGTCCCCCGCGACGAGGCTCTTCAGGTCTTTCTCCTTCGACACGAGGTTCAAGATGACGCCGTCCGTCACGATGCCGAGTATGTGTTCGTCCTTGTCGACGATGAAGATGCTATCGATCCAGTAGGCGACCATGGTACGCGCGATCTCGGCGATGCTCGTGTCTGGGGCGGCCATGAAGACCTCGTCCTCGGCGACGTCCAGGTACGTGAGGCGTGGGCCCTTGTATATCTCGTCTGACATGTGCATTTCAACTCGCTACTCGACCTTCAACTTGGTCGTTATGAGCTTCTTCTGGAAGATGGGCGTGCCATCCTGCTTCACGGTCACGAGGTACTCCTCCCTCAGTTTTTTTCCGATGCGCTCGAACTGGAAGTTGAGTTCCTCGCCCTCGAACCAGTAGTCGATGTTGACGTCATAGAAGAACTTCTCGAAGAACTCCTCCATATAAGCTATGCTCACGATGCAACCGGTTATTGCATCGCTCGATGAGTTCACCAGCGACACGTGGATCTTGTTCTCCTCGTTCTTCACCAGCGCTTCGGTCATCGTGATCCGCGAGCGTGCGGCCGAGCCGATGTCGACGATCGGCGAGCCGTCGACCGCCTCGAAGAAGTCGCTGTCGCCCTTCGGGCCTGCCGGCTTGGCTTTGATGTCCTGGTAGAGCAGGTAGGCGAGGGCCTTGCGCTTGTCGTCCTCGGTGGAGACGTTGAGCTCGAGCTGCCTGGCGAATTCCTGGATCGCCGTCCGGATGGTCTGTGTCATGGAGTCCAGGATCTTCTGGCCGGCGGCGCACGTCTCCTTGTCGTGGGGGCTCTTGATGATCTTCGCGTCGCAGATGGCCTTCTCTATGGCGATCGAGAACTCGTCCATGTGCCCCGCGGTGATCGTTTGGTAGAGCCTCGCGAGGAGGTCCCCGCCGTATGGGTTGAGGTTGATGGGGATGCTCAGGATGATGACGATGGTCTCGGGCGTCTTCTCATCCATGCCGCTCCGCTTCTTGACCCGGTGGCTCGGGGCGAGGAATTTCTTCGCCAGGTAGTTCCGGCCGCCGAACTCCAGGTCGACGTGGCTCAGCTCGGCCTGCACGTCGACGCCCATCCACCAGATGGAGTGGATGAAGACGGTCTTCGATTCCGCCTGGAGGAACTCGACGTCGTCCTTGAGCTCGGGGGGATGGACGAGGAGGAGCTGGTGGCCGCGAGCCTCGTCAAAGTAGGCCAGGTAGATCACGCAGAGCTTCTCGAGGTTGATCGCCGCCCCGGAGTCTGCCCCCGCGGCCCCGTTATTCCGCTCGAAGAAGTCCACGCAATCGCCCCCGGATGCCCTTCCTTGACTCGTCGATGCCTCGCATCAGCGCGTTCAAGCCCCGCTGATGCTGCTCTTGAAGGTGCCGAGTTTTCCCTCGTTTGCCTCGATCTCGATGGTAACCTCGGTCACGCCCTTTGCCAGCTTGATGCCCCCGATCTTTTTCGATGCACCGGGTTCGATCGCGGAGAAGCCGGCCATGTACGGTTTCGTCTCGAAGAACAGGTCCTTGATGCCCGTGACCTTGCATGTGCAGCCGTGGAAGGCCGAGGTGCCCTCGTTGGACAGCGTGACGTCGATCTCGTCGTCGCGCCGCGCGATCCCGGCGAGCTTGAGTGGCTTCACCTGGAACGCTGGCTTGAAGGGCTCCTCGCTGGCCATCGCGGTCGCCGACGTCTCGAAGAACGGCACCTCCTCTTGCTTCTCGGTGGTTATCCGGCCCTCGTCGATCTCGATGGGTATATCGAAGCTGATGTCCTCGCCGCTGTACTTCGTCCCGGTGACCGCGAGGTACCACTCGTTGAAGTCGCCGAACTTGTCGTTCCACGTGGTCCTGTCCTTCGGCTCCCACTCGTGGCGGGTGCTGAGCTCGGCAGACTTCGGGATCTGCAGCAACAAGAACCCGGTCGTCGGGCTCGCCACCTTCGCCGCACCGGCCGCCGATGGAGGGATCCTGGGCACTTGCGTGCAGACGCGGCCGTACTGCGTGCAGTTGCACAGGATGTTCGAGCGCTCCATGAGGAGCACCTTCAGCTCCTTGATGTCGCGCGCCTCGAACGTGATCTTGATCGTCTCCCCGGGTCGGTAGATGTCCTTCTGCAGGTTGAGCTTGAGCCCCTTGATCGCGAGCACGACGGGGTTCACCTCGAGAACCTTGTTCTTGTTGCGGTTCTCGACCAGCGCGATCTCCCCCGCGTCGAAGTATTCCTGGTCTGACCCGGCCTCCCCCTCGCCACCCGGCACGCGCGAGTACGCTTCCATCTTGTAGCGAACGCCGCGCTGGGCGGACGAGGGGACGACGTTCGCGGGCAGTGCGAAGGACACGGAACGCGCGTACTCGCCCGCCTCGAATTTGCCGCTGCAGAAGATCTCCCGCTGCTCGATGATGAGGGGCTTCTCGCACGGGCGGATGGCGCTCAGCCGCACGCCGGTGTATCTCACCTCCGCCACACCGGCCTCGCCGTCGATGGCGACCCTAACCTTGACACGAACCGGCTGGCCGATCGAGGCCCGCTGGGGGAAATCGATCTTTAGCTCCACGCGGTATCACGGGGTTCTTTGTTCATCATTGGAATTGGAAACAAAAAAGATGTTGATCCGGCAACCGATGGATCGAATTCCTACTTGTTGTGGCTACTGATGACCACTTCAGCAAACAACTGCAAGTCGCGCAGCAGCTCGGAAATCTTCTCCTCCGTGCTGGTGGCGGCGTTCTTCGGCTTCATGACGAGCGCCGCGAGCACGTACTTGAAGATGTGCAGCTCCAGTTCCTTGTCGCCATCGACGGGCGTCCCCTTGAACGTCGCGGACTCGGCCATGAAGAGGTTCTCGCGGATGACGTTGCACGAGTGGATGAGGTCGCGGAAGTCGCTGCGCAGCTGGAGGCCGGCCGAGACGCCGGGAACGTTGTGGACGATGACGTTGCCAGATATGTCGGCCACGATGATCTTCGCATCGATCTCCTTGAGTTGCTTCTCAGCCTTCTCAACGTGCTGCTTCAGCGTCTCGTAACTGCCGACCAGGATGTCCCGGAATATGCGGTTGAGCTTCTCCTGCTCGTAGATCGAGGTGGTGTAGGGCACGATCTCGAAGCCCTTGAAGAGGTCGTCGAAGATCCCCTTGGCCTTCTTGTAGTTCGCGTCGAGCATCTCCTTCGGGTAGTCGTGCGTGTCGAACTTGTGGTAGAGCAAGAAGACCTTGGGCTTCAGCGCCTTCTTCTTGAGCGCGTCGATGACCTTCTCGAAGTACGACTTGGCCTTGTCGAGCTTGTCCGGGTCGTGCATGTCGATGATGGGCACGAGCACGTCGGTCTCGTTGAACACGTCGGGCTTGTCTAGGTAGTTCTGGCGGTATTGGTCCTGACCGCCGAAATCGAAGATCGAAACCTCCAGTCCGAGGTATGGATGCCGCCGGACCTCGTACATGATGGTCGGGCTCAAGCATTCCGTGCTCTCTGGTGATTTCATCGCGAACGTGGTCGCGTAGATCGACGTCTTCCCCGATCCACCCAGGCCAATCAAGCTGATTTTCGTTTTCTCTCACCTGGCTCCATTTTTCGTTGCCTTTTTTCTAGTTGTTATTCTACCGCCATCATTTTAAGGCTTTTGCTCCTTTGCTGCGGCTTCCGCCTTCTTTTTCTCCTTCGCGGCCTCCTTCGCCGCCTTATCCGCGGCCTCTTGCTCGAGCAGCGACTTGATGCTGATCTTCTCGGTCAGCAAGTTGTCCGTCGCCGTCCGCACGTCGATCAATATCTCGAGCGTCGGCAGCTGGTCGTCCGGCACGCCTAGTGGGTAGTCGAACACCATCGACTCGTAGGGATAGAGCTCGGCCACCGACGTCCGCCACGCGATCTTCTCGAACACGTCGATCGACAGGCTGATGCGGATGTCTAGCCCCTCCATCGTGTACCCGGACTCGTTCTCGAGGGTGAACTTGACGGTCTTGGCAGCGCTGGAGAGCTTGACGTTCTTGAGCTTGAGCTTCTTGGCGAGGAACGGCGTCTTCGGGAGGTTCGAAGCCTGGAGGACAGTCCTCGGGGCGCTTGTCTCGCCCGGCGTCTCCGGGGACGTGAAGACGTATTGGGTGCGAACGTTCACCGTGTACTGGGAGACCTTCTTCATGCGCGCGAGCTTCAGCAGCGTCTCGAGCGCGTCGTGCTCGAGCGGCTTGATCTCGAGGTACCCGTGCGCCGCCGCGTCCTCGACCAGCAGCTGGCCGAGCGTCGTGCGGCAGAGAACCGTGTTGTACCCCTCGGGCGAGCCGACCGAGCCGACCGATACGTCCGCCGCCTCCGACGTGAGGTCAGTGCAGAAGTTGCAGGACGACGACTTGTACCGGTTCAGCTGCGCGATCTTGTATTCCTTCAGCTTCTCGCCTTGCTTGTTGAAGACGTTGAACTTGCCGGACGAGATGTTCATCTTCCCGACGTCCTTGAGGCCAATCCCTTCGCGCTCGAAGAACCCGTAGAGGGTCTCGGGGGAGAAGCTGTCCATGCAGAAGAGGCCGATCTTGACGATGTTCGCGCGCAGGTTGTACAGGATCATACCGTAGGGCGACTTCTGCATCTTGTCGACCGCGTCGATGTTGCAAGGCGTGCCGACGAACGCTACCGCATGGTTGCCGTCCTTCAGGGCCTTGAACAGCGCCTTCACGGTCTGGGAATGGACGTAGAGCGAACCCGATGCCGCCAGGATGTCCTCCCGGGTGTTGACGAACGCTGGCCTCGCTCGCCAGGACTCGTCGTGCTTCGTGACGACCGCGCCGTCGATGAGCTTCTTCTCGAGCAGGTAGAGGAGCAGCGTCGTGACGGTGCCCCCGTCCTGTCCCTTGACGTCCGGAACCTTCGACCTCACCACGTAGGCCGCCTGGAAGGAACCGATCAGATCCTGGGGGACGGTCTTCGTGCGTGGGCACTGGTTGTAGCAGATACCACAGCCCGTACACTTGCCGACGAGCTTCGGCTCGTTGTCTATCCAGTCGAGCACGTCGCATACGGCGACGCATGCCGAGCAGTGGGTACACACGCCGGACCTCACGACCTCCTTCATCAGCTTCCCGTAGCTGTCCTTGCCCTTCTCGATCCTCGTCTGCAGGTAGGCGTACGGGATCTTGTCGCTTGACTCTTGCTGTGCCATGTTGTCTCACGATCTCGCTTTCGCGATGGACAAAGATGATCCAAGTCCAATGAATCCTTCTTGGTTTTGTTCTATCATCTCGATGCCATTAATATTTTTTCGCGGGCTCGAAAAAAGGGATCGGTGCCCGTGCACGAAACCGGCGGCCCGATCGTCCGTCCTGATCGGTCGTTCGCGGTATCGATCACCGCACACCCGATCCTCGCTCGAAGCGGGCCATTCCCGGAGCTAATCCGTTAAATCGGCGCTTTCCTGCCGATCAAAGAAAAGGAGAAACGAAGAATATGGAAAAATAATTACGCGTTGATCACGCGTTGGTTTCGAGGAACTCTAACTATGAGGTTGGACAAAGTTGGACACCTCGTCCGGGCGGGTCGTTAGAGGAAACCCGCGGCCCCCGTCTCGCTTGCGA
>JAFGBX010000261.1 GCA_016932935.1 Promethearchaeota archaeon
AGCCCCCGACGCCGCCGTCGATGAGCGGCTTCCTGAACCGGATCGCCTGGGCGTTCAAGTTCAAGCGGGCCTGGACCGAGTCGAGGCCACCCACGATGACGTCCGACCGCTTGTAGATCGCGGGGTCGAGCCGCTCGAGCGACGAGTGGTGCCCGTTGATGGCGATCGTGGGGTTCAGCGCGCGCAGCTTCTCGGCGGCGACGGTCGCCTTCGCCGAGCCGACGTTTGCCTCGACGAAGAGCATCTGCCGGTTGAGGTTCGAGTGCTCGATCACGTCCAAGTCGACGAGGTCGAGGTGCCCGATGCCCACCATGGCCAGGTTCTTGGCGATCTCGCACCCAAGCCCTCCGACGCCCGCGACGAGCACCCTGGCCCGCTTGAGTATCGACTGGTTCCATCCATCGTAACGGAACTGCCGGTTGTAGAGGTCACGCTCCCTTTCCGTCAGCTCGGTGTTGAAGAAATCGGATTGATCCACGCTTACCACTTCTCCGCTGTTATTGGAATAAAAAAAAGGCAGGAGGTCTCTCCATTGCCTGCTGTCGTCTCACGGCATCCCCGCCGTGCTCGCCGGGATGAGCAGCAACGTGTCGCCGTCCTTCACGTCGTAGTTGCTCAGCGGAAGTCCCTCGTCGAGCGTGACGCCGCCGTGCGAGAGGTGGAAGTCGTTCGGATCCAAGCCGAACATGTTACCGACCGTCTGCTTGATGGCAGAGGTCCTGTTGCCCGTGTTTACGAGCAACTTCTGCTTCTTCTCGCCCGGGCCGATGGTGCTCATGAAATAAACGGAAACGTCTTTTCCGCCACCACTGGCCGGGGTCTTCGACGCGATTGACGCCCCGGCGGCCGGGGTCTTGCTCGCGATGGGCTTGGACTCGGCGGGTTCCTCCGCCGGTGGCCCCAAGTCCTCGTCGAAATCTCCAGGGTTTTGTCCCATTTTGTCGTCACTTCCTTTCTTGAACAAATTTCTGAAGAAGGCGGCCATCTCCTCGAAGAAACGCCTGAAGGCGTCCTTCACCTTCTCGAGGCTACTTGCCACCTTCAAATCACCATATGGAGCTAGATAATCTGATCTATGATATCCTTTAAATATCAATCGCAACAGCGGCTATGCGTTTCCTATGTGTATCCAAATTTTAAGCCGGGCACGAAGATAGCGCGCGGAACGCATACACCCCCCAGCACTTGCTGCTGGGGGGGTTCTTGGTTCTCACGCAATCCGTTCATGATGAACCGCCTCGAGCTTGGTCGCCACGCCATCGCCCCCATCGAGGTCGTTCCGTGGGACATCACCTCTCTCAAATGGGGGAAACTACAATAGGGGCAGTGGTCAATGGCTAGGTGGTGCATATAATGGGCGAATCAAGAACCGATCCGGGCAAGCAAGCCGAGATGCCGATGCGGAACAAGGTGTTCTTCTCCCTCGGCGAGGTCGGCGACAACGTCGCGTACCAGACTTTCTCGTTCCTCGTGTTCACGTATTATTTCGCGGTCATTGGGCTCCCGGTCTTGTGGATCTCGGCCGGGTTCATCATCTGGGCCATCTGGAATGCGGTGAACGATAACCTCGTCGGCATCTTGTCAGATCGCACGAAGACGCGTCTCGGGCGGCGGCGCCCGTGGATGATCGCCGCGGTGATACCTTTAGCAATCATAATGGTGTTACTCTTCACGGTACCACCTGGCGATGACATGAACCATTTCATCTATTTCATGTGCGTGCTCTTCGCTTTCGATGGCGTGTACTCCTTGTTCAACGTGAACTACAATGCAATGTTCTCGGAGATGTTCGTTTCAGTCAAGGACAGGGCTGAAGTCGGCCGGTTGAGGGGCATATTCGTCGTCATCGCCCTCGTCTTTGCGCTCGTCTTACCATCGCTCATGATCGAGGACATGGCCAATGAAAAGGGATATCCCTATACTGCCGGCCAGTACGTTGTCAGCGGGAGCATCGCGGCTATCATCATCGCCGTGATCTACACCCTCGTGATCTCACTCGGGATCAAGGAGCGCGTCGAGTTTTCCAAGGATAGCGAGTCCGCGCCAGGCTTCATCGCCTCGATCAAGCATACCTTCAGGAACAAGTCGTTCCGGATCTTCCTCATCGCAGCCATGGCCACCTGGATATGCAACGGCATCTTGCCGAGCATGTTCCCCTTATTCGCCACCTACGCCCTTGGCATAGGCGAGGACGATCCGATGACGAGCGGGATCGTCCTTCTCATCTCGTTCATCGTCGGCGCAGCGACGATGCCCGTATGGGCACGGCTGCGCAAGAACCGAGGGGCCCGGTTCGTCGGGCTCTTGGCGCTTGCATGGTGGGGGGTGTCGCTGCTCATCCTCATGATGGCGTGGAACCTGGAATCCGGAATAGTTGCCATGGTCATCATGGGCTTCGGGCTCGGTGGTTCCATCTACTTCTACGACCAGTGCATCGCGGAGATCATCGACGAGGACGAAGTGAACCTCGGAACCCGGCGGTCTGGTTCGTACTACGGCGTCATCACGTTCATCATCCGACTCTCCACGGTTCTTAATTTCGTCATCGTCGGGCTGTTGTTCACGCAAGCGGAGTGGGAAAAGTTCACGCCAAATCCTGGTGTCGAACCGGTCATGGCACTCCGCTTCCTCATCGGGGTATACCCCGCCATCGTGCTCGGCGTCGGCCTGGTCTCGCTGTGGAAGTACCCGATACACGGGAAGAGGTTGCAAGAGATCCGCGAGAAGCTCGACGAGCTGCATTCGAAAAAACGATCGAACGCGGCTCCGACCTAGTTGTTCCCCCTTGCCATTGGTTTCTACTCTGTGATAAAAAGTGAATGATATGGAGAAACTCGAACTCGCCTTCCGGTTCATCGGGTTTTTGATCAAGCTCGGTTTCAGCAAGAAGCGGATCGAGAAGTTCCGGACGAGCGCCGAGAGGTACCGCATCGACAAGATCCACGCTGCGAGCCTCGAGGGCAACCCGCTCGGCAGCCCGGCGGATCGCGACTTGCGGGTGTACCTGCCCCCGGGCTATGCAGAAAGCGCCGACCGGCGGTACCCCGTCATCTACTTCCTGCACGGCTACGGTTCCGACAACAAGAACTGGACGATCACGTCCAGGCTGGAGATAGACCAGGCCCCGTTCCCCCTCGACGCGATCCCCCCGCGCATGGCCCGCGAGTTCAACCTCGACAAGATACCCACCTACGAGCTGCTCGACGAGGCCATCACCCGGGGCGAGATCGAGCCGTTCATCCTCGTGCAGCCGGACGGTAGCCTCCACGTCCCCCAGCTCGGCAGGCCGAAGAACCTGACGGGCGCGCCCAAGATGAAGGGGAGCTTCTACGTGAACTCGCCCCACTCGGGGAACTACGCGGACTACATCGCCCGCGACGTGGTCGCGCACGTGGATCGCACGTACCGGACGGTCGCCGACCCGGGCCACCGGGCGGTGTCGGGGGTGTCCATGGGCGGGTACGGGGCGATGCACCTCGGGATCACGTTCCCGGACGTGTTCGGCGCGGTCGCGTCGCTCGCGCCGGGCAACTTGCTCTGGACGATGGTCGACTGGAAGCTGTACTCGCCCTTGTACGAGCGGCTCCTCGGCAAGAGGTACGCGCGAAAGGACGGCGAGCACGAGTGGCGGGACATCCTCGACACGACCGATATGATCTACTCCAGGGACGCGCCGCTGCTGCCTTCCATCAAGCGCGACGCGGCGGGGAAGATCGTCGGCGCGAGCGAGGCGGCGATCGCGAACTGGCGCAGGTTCGACCTGAGCGCTATGGTCGGCGAGCAACCCGCCGCCTTAAAGGGGAAGCCGGTCTTCCTCTACTGCGACGCGAAGGACGAGTTCGGCCTGTGCCCGCCCACGAGACAGCTGCACGAGGCCTTGATCGAGCACGGCATCGAACACGAGTTCCAAAACCCCGACGACCCGGCAGTTGCCATCACGCCGCACGTGCTTGGCTGCGGGATCAACATCATGCCCGCGCTCAAGTTCTGCTGCGATGCGTTCAAGCGCGGGAAGTGAGCTGACTAAGCACTCGACTCCCGCCAGCCTCGCCGCCTTGGCACGTGGTTCACAAATTCTGCACGCCTCCCATCTTTTATAAGCATCCAGGAAATCATTTCTCGGAGGCTTGCTCCGGAGATCACGACGCATGAAGTTCCAGATCCAGTCGGCCTACCAGCCCAAGGGCGACCAGCCGAAGGCGATCGCCCAACTCGTCGAAGGCATGAAGCGCGGCGACCGGCTACAGACGCTGCTCGGGATCACGGGCTCGGGCAAGACGTACACGATAGCGAACGTGATACAAGAAGTACAACTACCGACGCTCGTCATGAGCCCCAACAAGACGCTCGCCGCGCAGCTGTACAACGAGTTCAAGGAGCTGTTCCCCGGCAACGCGGTCGAGTACTACGTCTCGTACTACAACTACTACCAGCCCGAGGCCTACATGCCGACGACCGACCGGTACATCGAGAAGGACATGGACATCAACTACGAGATCGAGCGCATGCGGCTCAGCTCGTGCTATTCGTTGCTCACGAGGAACGATGTAATCGTCGTGGCGTCGGTCTCGTGCATCTACGGTATCGGAAACCCGCAGGAATGGCGCCAATTCCAGTTCCTGGTGGAAACGGGGCAGCAGATCTCCCGCGACGACCTGATCAAGGGCTTCATCAAGACCCTCCACGAGCGAGACGACATGGACTTCCAGCGCGGCAAGTTCCGCGTCCGGGGCGACATCATCGACATCTACCCCGCCTACATGGAGCGTGCCTACCGCATCGAGCTGTTCGGCGACGAGGTCGAGTCGATCCACGAGATCCACCCGGTCACGCTCGACAAGATCCGGAGGGTGGACAAGCTCGTCCTCTTCCCCGCCAAGCATTTCATCATCCCCGACTACCGCTTCGACGACGCGGTCCAGGGCATCGAGGACGAGCTCGACGGCCGCGTCGCCGCGCTCAAGGCGCAAGGCAAGCTCCTCGAGGCACATCGCCTGGCGCAGCGCACCAAGTACGACCTCGAGATGATCAAGGAGCTCGGCTACTGCACGGGCATCGAGAACTACTCGCGGTTCCTCGACGGGCGCCAGCCGGGCCAGGCCCCCCGCACGCTCATCGACTACTTCCCGGACAAGTTCCTCATCGTCGTCGACGAGTCGCACATCGCCGTGCCGCAGATCCACGGCATGATCGACGGCGACCGCAGCCGGAAGAAGAACCTGGTCGACTACGGCTTCCGCCTCCCGTCGGCCTTCGACAACCGCCCGCTCACGTTCGACGAGTGGCTGGCAAAGGTCAAGCAAGCCATCTTCATGTCCGCCACGCCGGGCGACTGGGAAACGAAGCAATCGTCCCAGGTCGTCGAGATGATCATCCGACCCACCGGGCTCATAGACCCGCACGTGGAGGTGCGCCCGAGCCAGGGCCAGATCGACGACCTCGTCAAGGAGATAGGCAAGGTCGTCAAGAACAAGGAGAAAACCATGGTGACGACCCTGACGAAGAACATGGCGGAGAACTTGTCAGATTACTTCAAGGAGATCGGCGTCCGGGCCGAGTACTTGCACGACGAGATCAACACGATCGAGCGCGCTGACATCCTCCGGAAGCTGCGGCTCGACGAGTTCGACGTCCTGGTCGGCATCAACC
The DNA here is from genome assembly GCA_016932935.1 of Promethearchaeota archaeon. Taxonomy (GTDB): domain Archaea; phylum Asgardarchaeota; class Lokiarchaeia; order Sigyniarchaeales; family Sigyniarchaeaceae; genus Sigyniarchaeum. The sequence continues at coordinate 5,650 of JAFGBX010000261.1, forward strand.
TCCTGCGCGAGGGGCTCGACATCCCCGAGGCGTCGTTCATCGGGATCCTCGACGCGGACAAGGAAGGCTTCCTCCGGGACGCGCGGTCGCTCATCCAGACCATCGGCCGCGCCAGCCGCAACGTGAACGGCCACGTGATCATGTACGGCGACACGATGACCCGGTCCATGAAAGCGGCCATCGACGAGACCAACCGGCGCCGGAAAATGCAGGTCGAATACAACCGGGCCAACTCCATAACGCCCAAGACCATCACGAAGGCAGTCCCCGATTCCATGTCCGAGGAGATACAGAAACAGAAGGAGGACATCGAGGACATCGAGGCGCAGATCGCCGCGAAGGCCAAGTCCCTCGACTCGGAGATCGAGATCGCCGAGCTCATCCGCACGCTCGAGCTGCAGATGCTCGAGTTCGCGGCGGCGCTCAAGTTCGAGCAAGCCGCCTACTTGCGCGACAAGGTCAAGGAACTCCGCAGCCGGTACCTCTCCAAGGCCCCTCGTTAGGGGAGAGCCAAGCGACCTCGGCATCGGCGTGGGCCGAGCATTCCTTTTATAACCGCGGCGCAGATAGAGGTAGTGTTGGTCAGTTAAAGGAAAAACACGACGCCGTGAGGCCATATGGAAGGATTCCTGGAAAAAACCGACCTGCTCCTGGAAAACCTCATCTCGACAGGAGATAAAATAACGTACCTCGTGGGCGCGGGTTGCTCGATGGATGAGCCCTCGTGTATGCCTTCCGGCAGGAGTATGCTCGGTGACCTGGTCAAGTTCATGTGCCCGGCGGCCGAGGTCGACGGCCTCCTCAAGTTAGGTAACTTGCGGTACGAGGGCGTAGTCGAAGAGTTCCGGAACCAGTTCGACAAGGAACTGGAGCTCATTCGCTTCTTCGAGGCGTGCGACCGGCCGAACCTGCAACATTTCTTCCTCGCTAGCATGTTGAAGAGGGGCCACTTCCTCCTGACGACGAACTTCGACTCCTTGATCGAGCTCGCCCTCCTGCAGTCCGGCGTCGCGAAGGAGGACGTGATCCCGGTGATCAAGAAGGCCGACTTCGAGAGGTATGGCGACCCGGCCGGCTTGCACGGGCAAGGAAAGGTCGCGGTGTACAAGGTGCACGGCTCCACGCGGAACTACATCACGGGCGAGGAGACAAGGGAATCGCTGGTCGCGACGCTGCAAGCGTTCGGTTCGAATAAGGAGGGCCTGAGCGTTTTCCAGGTCGAGTCGTTCAAGCAGCCCCTCTTCACCAACATCACGCGCCAGCGGTCGCTGGTCGTCATGGGGTACTCTGGGGGTGACGACTTCGACGTGATCCCCACCTTGAAGGCCCTCGACAATCTGAAGAGCGTGATCTGGTTGAACTTCGTGCCGGACGACGGTGGAAAGGAGGTCGTCTACGAGGTCTCACCGGGCGCCGCGGGAAGCGCCACCGGCATCAAGCAAGTGCTACTCGGCATGAAACAGAAGCGGAGCGCGGAGCACGTGTACTGGGTGGACGTCAACACGTCACGGGCCGCCGGGGCGCTGCTGCAAGAGAGACCCCCGGTCAACCCCGAGAAGTACGTGGCCTCCACGCTGCAATGGTTGCAAGAGCACTTCCCCGCGCCGACGGAATGGTATAAGTACCACTGCGCGTACACGCTCTACTTGAAGCTGGGACACTACCCCGATGCGCTGCGGTGCGCCGAGGCGATGCTGCCGCTCGCCACGACAACGGCCGAGCGCATAGCCCCGGTCGAAAACGTTGCCAGGATCCTCCTTGAAACGGGCAGGTACAACGAAGCCTTGGCCAAGTACCAAGAGGCATTCAACCTCGTCGCCCAGGTGAACGACGTGACCCGGCAAGCGACTTACTGCATCAACATCGGGGAGCTGAATCGGCGCTTGGGGAACGTGCAAGGGGCGATGACGTGGTTCACGACGGGGCTCCAGTACGCCGAGGCGACCGGCGACATCGCGAAGAAAGCGCCCGCGCTCGTGAACCTGGGCGGCATGTACTCGCAGATGGGCATGTCGCAGCAGGCGCTGCAATACTACACCGAGGCGCTGCGGTTGACGGACCAGCTCGGGGACTTGTCGAACAAAGCCCAGATCTTGAACAACATCGCCACGGCATACGTGAATTTGGGGAACTTCGATGAAGCCTTGAAGCATTTCAACGTCGGTCTCCAGATCGCCGAGAACCTGGGCGATCAAGAGCGGAGGATCAGGCTGCTGGCGAACATCGGGAACATCAGCATCCGGATGGGCAAGCATGCGGAGGGACTCGATTATCTCGACAAGGGCCTCAAGGCAGCGGAGGCCGTCGGCGACATCTCGCAGAAGGCGACCATCCTGAACAACATCGGCGGCCTTTTGAAGCTGCAAGAGAAGCATCCTGACGCGATCGCGAGCTTCAACGCGGCCCTGGGCCTCGCCGACCAGCTCGGTGACCCCAACATCAAACTACAGAGCCTCATGGGTATCGGGGCGACATGGCAGGCCATGGGGAAGCTCCCGGAGGCGTCGGGATATTACGGGCAGGCTCTCGAGGTCGCGGAGAAACTGAACAATACGATGGAGATCGGCACCATCCATAACAACCTCGGGGCGATGTGCCGGGAGCAAGGGAAACCGGACGAGGCCCTAGTCCACTTCCAGGAGTGCTTGGCCATCGCGGAAAAGACGGGATACCAGGAGTTACAAGCCTACTCGTTCAAGAACCTCGGCGCGGCCTATTTCGACAAGGGCGACGACGCCAAGGCGGCTGAGTACTACAACCGGTCCCTCCAGATCGCCGCGCGTTACCCGGCACTGCTCCCAGCGCTGTACGAGGGGATGGGGGACCTGCTCAAGCGCCAGGGCAAGAAGAAGGAGGCGGCCGATTGGTTCACCCAGGCGATGCAAGTCTTGCTGGCATCCGGACTCCAAAACTCCCCGCGGGCAGCGAAGGTAGCCGAGAAGTTAAGGGATCTCGCCTGAGGCCCCGCCGGGATGAGAGGGGATCGTCACGAGGAAGTGCCCGCCCACGGTCGGCGCCAAGCCGCCCGTCGTCCTCAACCTCATGGTCACGGACGCGTGCAACCTGGCGTGCGGGTACTGCTACGTGGACAGCTGCCCCGATCCCGCCGGGGCCGGGTACATGAAGCCCACCCAGGTCGAGTTCATCCTGAAGTCGATGGAACGGGAGAACGTCGAGCTCGTCCACGTCTTCGGCGGCGAGCCGTTCCTGCACCCGGACATCAGGGACATCGTAGAGATGTGCACGGACTTCTGCGGCCACGTCAACATCGCCACGAACGGGACCTGCTTGGGCGAGCACGTACCCTGGCTGGTCAAGAACAAGGCCTCCCTTTCCGTCAACCTCGTCGGCGACGACCCGCGGCTGCACGGCGTCATCGGCTGCAAGTTCCCGCTCGAAGCCGTCGCGGAGAACGCCAAGGGCGCAGTGCAAGCGGGCATCCCGGTCAACGGCATCGTCTGCCCGTTCCCCGTCGAGGCCACCCCCGGCACGAACGCGGCGTTCTACGCGTCGTACCTCCACCGCATGCACGAGGCCACGGGCATCGCCGACTTCTTCGTGCTCTACTTCTCCCGCCTGGGCCGCGGCAAGGGGGCTTGGGAACGGGTCAACCATGGCTTCTTCGAGCCGGAGGGGTGGATCTCGTTTCTATGCGCGCTCCGGGCGCTGCTGCGGGAGGGAGGCGAGCCGTTCAGCGTGTTCTGCGAGCCCGCCTTCGAGAACAGCGTCTTCACGATGCTCCCGCCCCCGCCCGTCCAGTGCGAGATGATCATGCGGGCCAACGTGGTCATCAAGTATGACATGACCGCGTACCCGTGCGCGCTCTGCATCGGCACGGGCGACCCGCGGCACTCGGTCAAGTTCGACGGCGACGTGGACAAGCTCTGGGCAGCCTTCTGCGACGTCCAGGCACGCGCAGTCACCCGCAGCGCCAACACGTGCAAGCACTGCTCCACGTTACCCTATTGCGGCCCTTGCGTCCCGTACATGCAGGACGGCCTCAAGGACTACCGCTGCAGGGGCAACACGGGCAAGGAAATCCCCGTCGCCTGTCCGTTAGCCACGGTCAGACTGTACTGAACGGGGGGACGGGATGTTCCCAGACTGCTTCACAAATTCTGCACACATACCTCCAATAATACATCGAAACCGCAAGGTACAATTTGCGGGCACCATGCAACGTGCGTGAAGCGACCATGGCTGGAAAGCGGGCAACAACCCCCAAGCGAACCTCGCCCGCGGCAGTAACTGCGACCGACGAAGCAGTATCCACGGCGGAGAAGCAAAGGGAGAACACATCATCCAGTGGCTTTATCTTCGTGAAGGGCGCGCGCCAGCACAACTTGAAGAACATCGACGTCAAGATCCCCCGCGACAAGCTCGTGATCGTGACCGGGGTCTCCGGGTCGGGCAAGTCCTCCCTCGCAATGGACACGATCTACGCGGAAGGCCAGCGGCGCTACCTGGAATCCTTGTCAACATACGCCCGCCAGTTCCTGGGCGAGTTGAACAAGCCTGACGTCGACTTCATCGAGGGCCTGTCGCCGGCCATCGCGATCGAGCAGAAGACCGTGTCGAAGAACCCCCGGTCGACCGTCGGCACGGTCACGGAGGTCAACGATTACCTGCGCCTCCTCTACGCCCACGTCGGCAAGCCCGTGTGCCCCAACTGCCACAAGCCCATCATCCCCCAGACGTCGCAGGAGATCATCGAGAGGATCATCCAGCTCCCCGAGAAGGCCAAGGTACAGGTGCTCGCGCCCATGGCGCGCCAGAAGAAAGGCACCTATCAAGACGACTTCAAGAAGTGGAAGTCCCAGGGGTACGTCCGTGTGAAGGTGGACGGCGATGTCAAGTCTCTCGAGGATCCGATCACGCTGGACAAGAACAAGAAGCACGACGTCGCCATCATCGTAGACCGGATCGCCCTGGCTCCCGGCATCAAGAAACGTCTCGCGGACGCGGTGGAGAACGCCTTGCGCCTCTCGGACGGCCTCGTGTTCGTCGAGCTGGGCGATGGGAGCGTCCAGGAATACAGCGAGAAGTTCGCCTGCCCGACGTGCGGCATGACGTTCGCCAAGATCGAGCCGCGCATGTTCTCGTTCAACAACCCGGTCGGCGCGTGCCCCCGGTGCTCGGGGCTCGGCTCGATGCTCACGTTCGACCCCGAGCTCATCGTCTCCGAGGTCGACCAGCCGGTCTACCTGTCCGGCCTCCAGAACGTGCCCGGCTTCGGGAACGTGAACTCGTACTCGTGGCGCATGATCAAGGAGTTGTTCCGGCACTTCGGGCAGGACTTCGAGGCGCCCGTGAACGAGCTAGACAAGAAGTTCCTCGAGGTGCTGCTCCTCGGCAGCGGCGGCGAGAAGATCGAGTTCAACTTCGAGTTCGGCGGGGGGGAGGATCAGGACTTCCAGTACACGGGAAAGGTAAAGCGGCCGTGGGAGGGGGTGTTCAAGACGGTGAACCGGCGGTACATGGAGACCAACTCGCAGATGGCCCGCGACTACTACGCGCAGTTCATGTCCGAGAAGCTGTGCCCCGACTGCGGGGGAAAGCGGCTGCGTCCCGAGAGCTTGTCCGTGCTCGTCGACGGCAAGAACATCCACGAGCTCTCCGACTTCTCGATCCGAGAGATCATGGAGATCATGGAGGGGCTGGAGCGGACGCTGTCCGACCAGGAGAAGCAGATCGTGAAGGACGTGATCAAGGAGATCAAGGGCCGGCTCTCGTTCCTCGTGAACGTGAACCTGGACTACCTATCGCTGAACCGCATGGCGGGGACGCTGTCGGGCGGCGAGAGCCAGCGCATCCGGCTCGCGTCGCAGATCGGGTCGTCGCTCGTCGGGGTGCTCTACGTGCTGGACGAGCCCAGCATCGGCCTCCACGCGAAGGACAAGATGCAGCTCATCAAGATGCTCAAGAAGCTCGTCGACCTCGGCAATTCAGTGCTGGTCATCGAGCACGACGAGGACTTCATGCGTAACTCCGACCACATCCTCGACCTCGGCCCCGGCCCCGGCGTGCACGGCGGCACAGTCGTCGCCCAGGGGACGGTCGAGGAGATCGCGTCCGACCCGGCGTCGGTCACGGGCAGGTACCTGTCGGGGAACGATTGTATCGAGATCCCTCTGGAGCGGCGCCAGGCCGGGGGCGCGTACATCGAGGTCAAGGGCGCCCGGGAGAACAACCTCAAGGGCATCGACGTCCGGTTCCCGCTCGGCGTCTTCTGCGTGGTCACTGGCGTGTCCGGCGCGGGCAAGTCGTCGCTCGTCAACGAGATCCTCTACAAGTCGCTCGCGCGGGCCATCAACAAGGCGAAGGAAAGCCCTGGCAAGCACGACCGGATCCTCGGGGCCAACCAGATCGACAAGGTCATCGACATCGACCAGTCGCCGATCGGCCGCACGCCGCGGTCGAACGTGGTCACCTACACGAAGGTCTTCGACGACATCCGCGACATCTTCGCGTCGACCCAGGAGGCCAAGTCCCGGGGGTACACGAAGGGCCGGTTCTCGTTCAACGTGAAGGGCGGCAGGTGCGAGAACTGCGGCGGGTCCGGGTTCCTCGAGATCGAGATGCACTTCCTGCCGAACGTGTATGTCGAGTGCAGCGTGTGCAAGGGCAAGCGGTACAACGCCGAGACGCTCGAGGTTCGCTACAAGGACAAGACCATCGACCAGGTGCTCCGCATGACGTGCGAGGAGGCTATGGACTTCTTCGCCAACCACCCGAAGATCAAGCAGAAGCTCAAGACGCTGCTCGACGTCGGCATGGGATACATGGAGCTCGGCCAGATAGCCCCCACCATGAGCGGCGGCGAGGCGCAGCGCATGAAGCTCGCCAAGGAACTGTCAAAGCCCGCGACGGGAAAGACACTCTACATACTAGACGAGCCAACGACAGGCCTGCACTTTGTCGACATCAAGCGGCTGCTTTCGGTGCTGCAAGAGCTCGTGAACCGCGGGAACACGGTCGTGGTCATCGAGCACAACCTGGACGTGATCAAGGCCGCGGACTGGGTGGTCGACCTCGGCCCGGACGGCGGCGCCAAGGGCGGGCACCTCGTGGCAGAGGGGACGCCCGAGGACGTCGCGCGCGACGAAAAGTCCCACACGGGGCGGTTCTTGAGGAAGGTCTTGGGCATCTGATTCTGGTTCAATCGAGTTCGTATTCCATCGAGTAAATCATCCAATCTACAAAAGAGGCAAGTTTCGCTTCACGTGTTGCCGTCGGCTTGCTTGCACGGCACGGCTTCTCGTGACCTCCGCGTGATCTTCTTGTCGCCACAAAATCTGCAAGTCCCGGTGGCCTGTTCTATGATGCCTTGCCCGGAGACGAAAATCTCCGTGATCCAGTCGTACACGTGGAAGCATATCCTCATTATGACTCCACACATCTCAGATCACCGGATTGCACCCCAAACCTCTTCTCGCGGGATCTTACCAGGATCGGCGCTCCTGCGAGGCAAGATCAACTCGATGAGTATGTGGCCGATTATGAAATGCCATTCCCAGAAAGACCACGTGCTTTTCCACGCACCACCGGCCAGCCAGGGCGCAGCGACTAAGCACTTGTAACTTTCAACGAGCATGCCGGCAAAGCTCGCGGTGCAAATGCCCATCAGCAACAAGCTGACTAGGCACCGGATCGATTCCTTCGGGCCGGGTCTTGCGCCCAACCTTCCGATTATAGACGAAGCGCGAGAGAATTGTAGCAGAAACGCGCTGGTGAAAAAAAGGAGTGCGAAAGCGGCGTGGACGTCCTTCATCGAGACGCCTGGCGCAAGCGAGACACCCGGCACGTCCCCGAACAAGCCAACCCCAGCGCTGCCCGCAGCCAAGGCGGCGCTCGCGGCCCTCGACAGCATCTGCCGCCTGTTGAAAGAGAGAGGGATCAGCCGAGGGTCGTTGTGGCGGGAATCGATGGCCGTCCAAGATGCGAACCATAACAGTCCCGTTGCGAACACGATCGAGCCGTTCCCGCTCACCCTCCAGTTACCAAGCGCACTGACAGCGTGAGTGGTGATGTCGTATCCTACGTCCTGGGGATACAGGATCCATGCGATCAAGAGGGTTGCCATGAACCCTAATGGCCCAACAACACTCCACGTGGTACATTTGAAAAACGGGGCCCCCGTGGTATCCCAACGTTTCCCCAATACCAGCATTCCGGGCGTGCGATGGTGTGGCGCGAAGGCACGCTGCTCTTCCAGGATTTGCATATTCCCCTGCCTCCACGAATAGAGCTCTCCTTGACCCGCCCGCGCTGCGAAATGATAACTGGCGCCGCCCGTAGGATCGAGTATATTGGCCTTCATAAGGTTCGATTCACCCGCTTTATGTTTGAACCCGTTCAAGTGAGGAATATTTCCAAAAAGCACCACATAAGCAAGAGTGACGTCAATACGATGAACATTACTTGGCTGTGCCTCCATGAACGTAAATCAAAAGGTAAGCTATCCGGACATTCTCTTTCCGGATGATATTCTTTCTTGGGGGAGTTTCGTTTCATCTTCAACTCGATCAATCCTCATACGTGTTTGTTGTGGCCGATTTCAAATTTCATAAAGATTGAAGTTTCAACTTTCAAGAACCTTGAACCAAGGTATGATATAAAAGCACTCCCCATCTGTTACATACATAGAATATGTTTTCCCGGCATGATGCCGATGAACCCCGTTCCAAGCCCCCCTAAAGAAAATGGTCGTTCTTTGGATGAGATCGAACGGGACATTATCGATTTACTCGCCGAGCATATGACCCTGAAGGGCGTAAGTGCAAGAACGGCACGGGTCTATGCCTACATGTATCTACGGGTTGGGCTCACGCAGCGGGAATTCCAAGCAGTCACGGGCTATTCAGCGGGGACGATCTCCTCGTCTCTAGCCACCATGGAGCGTTACGGGGTCGTGGTCAAGACACGCGACCGGGCGACACGCCAATTCAAGTACTCGCTGTCAGGCACGTTGGTAGAAATAGGAGCGTCTCTCTTGCAGCAATCGCTAGAGAGCATTAATCGACGGGTCGATTTCTTCAAACGCATTGCTAAACGGCTGGAAGACCCTGAACTCGCAGGAAAAAAGGGATATGATTCAGTTCACGCTTTCGTCGAGCAGGTCTGCCGTTCCCTTCCCGCGTACGAGGCAGCCGGGCGGGCGCTTATCGAGATCTTTACGAAGCAAGAACGCGGGGGACTATGAATTCCATGGGTCGAAAACAGAGGCACGGTGATCCACATGGCTTCGATCCCGCCATCGTGGAGATCGAACGGGAAATCGTCGATTTTTTCTACACCACCGGGGCTACCGAGGCCACACGGAATCCGATCCTCACCAGCATCACCGCTTTTCTCTACACGAGGCAATCACTAACCCAGAGGGAGGCGCGATCGCTCAGCGGCTTTTCTACCGGTGCGGTCTCCCAGGCCTTGAACCAGTTACTTTCTATGGGTCTTGTCAGCAAGAAACGAATTCCCGGGACACACGAGTATGTCTACACCCTCGGATCGTTCCAAGACGCGATGTCTAGCTTCATCACGGCGTATTCACGGCGCGTGAGACGCGCGGAGCGCGGTTTCACTGAGATACGGGACGAGCTCGAATCGAGGCGGGAGGAGCTCGCCACGCAGCCTCGTTACGGCCAAATGCTCGACCTGGTCAATCAATTCGCTAGGATGTTTCACGTGTTTTCCGATCTCGACGTGTTGGTCGAAAGAGAGTTGGAGCGGGTCGGGAAGCGAGACGGGAACCGGTGAAGGAGACAAGGTCTCAATCACGTCTTGGAGATCTCGATCATATCCGTGAGCACGGCCGCCGCCGCTTCCATCCCGCCCGCGCCGCGGCCGATGATCGTTATGTCCCTGGCCAGCTCGGTGACGAACCGGTAGGCATTCAGGCTGCCCGTGATCGCCGCCCCCATGGGGCTGTTCTTCGGGACGAGCTTCGGGCGTACCTCGAGGTTACCCTTCTCGTCAGCGGTGCCCAGGCTCTTGATCACGAAGCCCTCCTTGTCAGCCATCGTGATCGCATCCAACGTGACGTGCTCGATGCCCTCTGTCTTGACGTCGTGGATCGTTTTCTTCAGGCCCATGGCCGTGTTGGCGAGGATGACGAGCTTGCCCGCAGCGTCGTGCCCACCGATGTCGAGCGTCGGGTCGGTCTCCGCGTATCCGCGCTCCTGGGCCTCCTTGAGGGCGACGTCGAAGTCCATCCACTCGGTCGCCATGCGGTAGAGGATGTAGTTCGAGGTGCCGTTGAGGATGGCCTCGATGCGAGTGACCGGGTTGCCGTTGAGGCCCGACTTGGCGACGTGGATCACGGGGATGGCGCTGCCGACCGTCGCCTCGTACCCGATCCGCTTGCCGTTCTTCGCCGCCATGCTCATGACCTCGTCGAACGAGAGCATGAGCGGCCCCTTGTTGGACGTGACCACGTTCTTGCCAGACGACAGTGCCTTTCGAAAGTGCGTGATGGCTGGCTCGCCGTCCTTGATGTTCGTGGGCGTCATGTCGACGTAGACGTCGTAGGACTGGCGCTCGATCTCGTCCCTGGCCAGCTTCCCCGGCTGCCACTCGGGCAGGGCCCGGATGTTCTGCGCGGCGGCGACCCTCGCGAGGTCGAGCCCCTTCTCCGAGTGCAGCATGCCGTCGAACTCGTAGACGCTAACGAGGGAGAACTCGAGCCCGTGCTCGTCGGCGACCAGCTTCTTCTTGGCCTTCAAGGCCTGGACGAGTGCTTTACCGACGACGCCATAACCGGCCATCCCGAACTTGACGATCTTGACCATGATGCGCTCTCCCTTCCCTCACGACGTGATGTACTTGAGCCCCTTCTCCTCGCACAATGACGCGACCTTGGCCATCAAGGCAGCATGGATCTTGTCCTTCTCGTATTCGAGCTTGAACATGACCGTCGACTGCTTGTTCTCGCTGTCGATCGCGGCTTGCATGTCGGCGATGCGGGCGCCGGTGGAGTTGATCTTCACGATCGAGTCCTGGATGTCGGTCTCGAAGATCGAGCCGAGCAGCAAGACGTGGTCCACCCGCGTGGTCTCGACCGTCTCGATGCTGATGTCGAGGATCTGGATCCTGTCCTTGGCCAGCGCCGCCTTGATCTTGTCGATCCGCTTCTTCTTGTCATGCTCTGACATGGAAGGGTCGAAGGTAAAGGTGATCTCGACGGGAACCGACCCCGTGGCCACGTTCTTGTCGCTATCGCGGCTATGGTCGTGGAAGACGCCCTGGATGTTGGCATTGTGGTCGGACAGCGGTTTTAAAACCCTAATAAGCTCGCCGGGCTGGTCTCGGGCCAGCACGGTGAGGCGGACGAGCGCGGCTTCTTCCATCGGACATCCCTTGATCTCGTGACACCACGGAGGAGTATCTCCCGATACAAAAAGGCAGTGGCACGAACGGCGATGCCGGGGCGCGCCACGCCCCGCGTGAGGGGCCGCCCCCCGTGCCCTAGCGTGCCACCCCGCACCGCCGAGTTCGAGCTATAGGGGCGCTGGAACACTTTTAACGCCAGAACGTGGATTGATGGGTAGTGCCGGCGAAGGCAGTGGTGAGGATAACGACCGACGAGGGAAACATTTACAAGGACATACACCGGATCAAGGTGAAGACCGCCGTCTCGGCGAGCTTGTTGATCGGCGCGGTGTTCATCGTGATATTCATGGGTTTCTTCAAGGTAGATTTGGGAATGGATGACCAGTCTTACACATACTACCAGAACCTACCCGTGCCCGTGCCTGCGCGGGGCGGCGAGCCGTACAGGGTGGTGGCGTACACGACGCGGATGGAATCGATTTACAACGAGGGCAACGTGCAAGGCACGACCAACCTGGCCTCGGTGGTCAGGTTCGATATGGACACAGGAAAGCAAGCCTGGAACTTCTCCGCCCCGGGGCCGTCGATGAACGTCGCCTACGTCGAGAACGCGAACGAGTGGTACGGCGGGAGCGACCCAGACCCCGTCCTGCTCGTCCAGTTCGCGAGCGTGGCGGCCGAGGAGACCTCAATTCTTATAGAGTATTCCGACGGCCCGACCAAAATAGAATCGTTCCGGAACGAGACGGGCTCGTACCGGACGTTCACGTGGAACCTCGACGCCCCTACAATCGAGGGGAGCACGACCGACATCACGGGTACCGTGGGCAACGGATCCCGGGCGGTCGGCATCATCCGCCTCCCGTACAACGCGACCGACACGGCCGCGGACTACGTCCTCGTCACGACGAACCGCACGTGGCAGGACGATCATCTTGAGATAGAGCTACAAGCCGGGGAGGAGGTACTCTTTTCGTTGCACGCGATGCGGGCCGACGGGACGCTGGCCTGGACGACAGACACGAAGTCGAACGGGTCGCCCATCGAGGATCTCAACGCCACGGATTGGCGGCACGTGCACGGGTTCGCCGTCAACTACACCCACTTCGTTATCCAACGTCCTGACCAGTCCATCGCCGTGGCAAGCATCGAGACCGGTGCCCGGGCGTGGAATGCATCTTCGATTGCCGGGCTCATAGAGGCCCCGCATGACCATTCGACCCCGGCCGATGGCGTGCCTGACATCCTCTGCGTCGAGCAAGGGGGCAACGTCACGTGCCTCGACGGGACAAACGGGAGCACGGTCACCGGGTTCGCCGAAACCCACCTTGTGGACGCCAACGTGCAGTCGCTACGCGCCGCCTCGCGGTTTGGATACCCCCACGACCTCGTCCTGGTCGTGGCGCATGCGACCGAGCTCGTCCAACTCTTCCGGCACGACGCGGCCGGTTTCGCTATGGTATGGGAGGCGAGCATTGCCGGCTATGAAGTCTACCAATCCGATGATATCTGGCAAAACTTCTACGATTACGAAGGGCGGGCCATTCAATCTATCAACCTCGGCCAATCCGGCGGCACGGGCTCGTTTATCTGCAGGTACTACGATGTAGAGACGGGAGACACGATCGCGGATCTCGTACAGCGCCAGGAGGGGTCGATCGTGGGTGATTTCTTTGCCCGGTGGCAAGGGCTCGAGGTGCTGGGTGTGGAGTCCGGGCACGGGTACTACGTCTACCTCGTCCTGGGGGGTACGAAGCGCATGTACGAGCTCGACCCCGTGAACCTGGCCGTTCTCGCGGCCGCTGCGGTCATCGCCATCGTGTCAGCCCTGGCCCTGGTCAAGCTGCGGCGGAGGCAGGCGAGGCTCTCCCTGAAGGAGGAGGAGATGCAAACGATTCAGGTGGCCAACGAGCGGTCGATAACGACCACCCGCCAGACCACGCGGCCGCTCCGGAGCCTCAGCATGGCCATGCTGCTCGTGATCCTGGCGTCGACGGTCATGTTCGTCACGATGATCGTCGTGGTCGGGGTGGGGGACATGTATTACGAGGGCCAGAACTACTACGCCGTCCGGAACGGCTACATCACAATCGCCCTCACGCTGGTCTCCTTGCCTGTCATCTCGGTGCTGTACAACTACGCCTCGCCGGGGTCTGCCATGTTCCAGATCAAGGTCCAGCGGTTCTTCTACAAGGTGCTCTTCCGGGGCCGGAAGGAGCACAAGGTGCTGGTCCTGGATATGAGCGACTATGCCAAGAAGTTCTCGATCACGATGATCATCGGCCGGTCGATGTTCCCGCTGCTCGTGTCGCTCACCCTCGGGCTCACGGTCTTCGGTGCCCTCGCCACGGACACCAGCGGCCTGAGTGGGACGACCGGCAGCATTAACCTCATCTGGATCTCTGAGTTCGAGCTCTATGCGGGTCTCGCCTTCATCGGAGCATACGTGCTCATGGCGTTCATCAGTCCGGGTGGCTGGCTCCTCGATGACAGCGGCGTGGTCTACTTCGAGCAGCCCGTCGACGCGCACCACCCGGGCGACATCTCCAAAATCAGCGACTGGTTCACTGGCTGGCTCAAGGGCTTCTTCGGCTTCACGGCGCTGCTGAACTACTATACCTTGTTTGCCGGGACGGACTTGACCAAGCTCGTGAACATGAGCGATCCTATCAGCGCGTTATTGCTCGCCGTCTTCGTGTTCGGGATCATGATCATCGCGTCACCCATCATCTACGGGTTGATAGCCATGTTCTCCGCGAACGCCTCCATGATCGACGACCTCGAGTACAACCGCGAACGGCTATACGCGGCACTCAAGAAATCTGGCGTGGACGTGACGCCAAGGCGGTTGAAGGACTTCTTCGACCTCAGTTAGACGTCCAACTACCATTCCTTTTTACCAACACCGCCCGCCTTCCGAAGCGGCGCCGGCACCCACGATGCCCATCGGGGTCGTTCGAAGGCTTTTATCGTGGGGGCTCGTGATGTAGAGTATCTAAAGATAGCAATTGTATGACCATGACCGAATACGAACAGATGTACGCGAGGATGCACCGGATCAAGATCGCGGTGGCCGTCTCGGCGACGCTCTTGATCGGGTCCGCGTTCCTCGCCATATTCATGGGCGCGTATAAAATCACCCCCGGGCTGCAAAACTCGTCTTATGAGAACTACGAGAACTTCCATATGCCGGTTCCAGCGCGGGTCGGCGAGCCGTACCAGGTGGTGGCGTACTCCACGCGCGAGGTCATCATCGACGACGACGAGAGAACCGAGGGCTCCAACACCGTCGCGTCGGTGGTTCGTTTCGATATGCCCACCGGGAAGCATTCGCTCCGATTCGACGGGCCCGAGCCGCTCATGAACGTCGGCCACGTCGAGAACGCGAACGAGTGGTACAACGGGAGCTCGGGCGACGCCGTTTTGCTCGTCCAGTTCGCCATGGTAGAGGCCACCGAGACCACGTTCGCGGACGGGGCTGATCGAACTATCAAGTTCCGGAACGAGACGGGATCATACCGCACTTTCACGTGGAACCTCAGCGCTCCCGCCCTGGCAGGGAGCACGTTGGAGGTCACGGACGCGATCGGGGCGGGATCCCGGATAGTCGGCGCCATCCGGCTGCCGTACGACCCCTCCGATGACGAGCCGGACTACATCCTCATCACGACGAACAAGACGTGGCAGGAGGAGAGGATGCATTTGAGTCCCGATGGGATCCTGTACTCGATGTTCGCGATGCACGCGAACGGCTCGTGCGAGTGGAGCACGAGCTCGAACACGAGCGGGTCGATCCTGGACTTCGGGAGCACCATGCTCTGGCATGACGTCCATGGCTTCGCCTTCAACTCCTCGCACTTCGTGGTCCAGCTCCCGGATGCGGTCGGGATCGCGAACATCAAGACGGGTGAGAAGGCGTGGGCCGCGAGCGGGATCCGAGAGGCCTTCGAGTGCCCGCGGGATTACTCGGGCGATGGCCTCCCGGATCTCGTCTGCTTCAACAGCTCGAAACACATCACCTGCATCGATGGAAAGAACGGCAGTGCGGTCGCCAACTTCACCGCGATTCCGCTCGGGAGCGCTGATGGGTATTCAGCTCGGATGCATTCCAGGTTTGGAACTGACTTCGATTTATTCATAGAATGGGATTCAAGCATGAACCGGACACGATCCTACCGTCACGACGTGACCGGTGTCTCGTTACTGTGGGAGATCGCCCACGGAGACTACCAACTTAACAATTGGCACGTGCCGTGGGTATCGGTCTCATGCTATGCTGGTGAACCGTTGCAATTGCTCCATCTTGGTATGACGGGCACGGATGAGAGCTACTGCAGGATGATCGATTGTCTCGCCGGCACGACCATCGGCGACGTAGACAAGTACCGCGGCTATGCGATCGCTGGGGATTTCTTTGGCGAATGGGGCGGGCCGGAG
>JAFGBX010000262.1 GCA_016932935.1 Promethearchaeota archaeon
CCCCGACATCGCATCGCAGTCGCTCGCCTCGAACCCCTCGATCGGCACGTTGAACCGCGCGTCGTGCAGGCCTACCCTTATCCAGCCACCCGGCAGCGTCACCGCGTTGACGACGACCGATGCCGAACGACAAGTAAACGACGCGGTCCAGAACTCGCCAGCCCCGGCCGCGCGGATCCCCGTGAAACCGTCCTCACGAAAGCGTACCCGGTACAACCCGCCGACCCGTTGCTTCCGATGCTTCTCGACCAGCGGCCACGCGTTGTGCGTGAAGGTATATACGCTCGCGAGGACGTTCCACTCGCCGGGTTGCAGCTGCCAGATGCCGCGGCCGACGTAGAGCGCGTCGCCTAGCGACGCGAACGCCCGCCCCCCCGGGCGGTGCCAGTGCCGCCCGTCCTTGCTCGTGTATAACCAGGCATCGATCTTGTCGGACGTGCGGTGGTACATGGCCGGCAGCATGACGAACGCGTCGTGCTGGGCCTCGGTTCCCGGCCACGCGTGGTAGGCGTTCGTGTAATAGTCCGCGTCCGGGTCGAGCACGGCCTCGGCGTGCAGGACGATTTCCGGATCGGGCCAGTGCCAGAAGTCGTCGCTCTCGCCACGGGCGATGCCCCGGCGGCCCTGGCGCCAGACGCGAAAGTAGCCCACGTACTTACCAAGTGTCGGATCCCATTCGACGACGTCCTGCGAGTCGGCCTCCGCGTTGATGATGGGTTGCTCGCGGACGACCCAACGGATGCCGTCGGCCGACGATGCCCCACGTGGCATGTTGCCTGGCCCCTCGAAGGTGAGCTTGTACCGCTCGCTGGCCGGGGCATGGGGATCCACGAAAACGTGGGCGCCGTGCGGCCCTCTCCAGTTCTCCGACTGGGAAGGGCCGATGAGAATGTTGTTGCGCGTGGATCCACGGAAATCCACTAGGCCGAGGTCGGGTCGGTACCAACTAGCCGCGTCTGTCGATTCGGCGTAGCAAAGCAGCGAATAGCGGCGGTTATCGGGGTAGCGATCGTCGGCCAGATAGCACTCGTAATACAGCCGCAACTTGCCCCCCTCCACGAGCACGGTCGAGTAAGCAGCGATGTAGAAGTTTTCCCACTCGGCGCTAGCAGCGAAGCACGGCTCGGGATTCACCCGCCCGGGGAGCGCTACCAGGTCGATGCCCCTAGGAACCAGTTCGCCGGGAGTGCCCGGGTCGGCCCAGGCCCTCGGCTTGATGCCGTATCCAGGGTGGACGTTCGTCCAGTCCACGAAGACGACCTTTCGGCCGGTGAAGTCGCGCATCTGGTCACCCATACTAACGCTCTATGCGCGGGAGGTAGATAAGGATTCTAGGACGGCGAGACGATAGAGGGATCCCGTCGACGGCCCAGGGATCAGATGGGAAACATTAAGCTCATCAAGACCATCGCTCCCCCCAGGCAAATGAGCAAGAAGATTATTTGCAGAAAATCTGTTTTCTTGGGAAGAGGCACACCTTCTTTCCCGGCACCGCGCTTCCGCGGTGCTTTCCAGATACAATAGAGGATCGCGAGGAACGGCCCGACGCTGATGAATTCCAACAGCCCGATTGTGAAGAGGACACGGGTCAACCGGTTTTCGATGAACCACACGGGGCACATGAACGCCATCGCGAGGGCCACTATCGAAATCATGGCGGCCACCTTTACCAGCTTCGGCCGCTTGGACAGGCCCACCACGCTCTCGTGGCACGTTTCGTCGGCTCGCGTGACTGGATCGCTAGCCGGTTCGGGTTTCTTGTTTAACCAGTAATCGATCATTACCATCAGAATACTCAAGGCGATGGGCCCCAAGAATATAAAGCCCAACATGAAAAGTCGCCTCGTGATAGATGTTATTTCGAAAAAAATCGGCGACGTGGACGCAAGCACGGCGAACAACAAGAAAACACAAGATGCTTGCAGCCCGCGCAGCTTCCGTTTCCATACTTTCGGGTCTCCCCTCGCTGGCGTGGTATAATACTTGTACAAGTCGTCTAGTCTGCTACTCGTCACGTCTTTGATGTCCGCGCCTAACTTCCGGGAAAACGGGATCCCCCTCGCTGTACACCACGTCTCGACGAGACCCACGAATTTTTTAAACGCCGGTTGCCTGCTTTTCAAGGCTCTTTCGATGCGGAACTTGATCGGCTTCCCGCCCTCTCTCGCGAACGATAATGTCTCCGAGATCCCGCCCTCAACCGAGTAGTAAAACTCGTAGATGACCTGGACGAGAGCGGGAAGGGAAATGACATCATCCAAGACCCCGTGCTTGTAATATCGAATGGCGCCCTCATCTAGCTCCAACCGGCGCTTCACGACGCCTTCGGCGCATAATAGAGCAGCGAGAACCATGCCGGCGAGAAGGATGTAAAAGGCCAATAAGGGGTTTGACAAAATAATTGGGAAGAAGAAAGTGAGTGTAATAACAATATCCACAAACGACGCTCCGACGAATTCAAGGCGACGGTTTTCGAAAGACTCCACCATTTTTCACCCTTGATAAGAAGGCTGCTTCAAGAATGATTCTCGACCTGGATCGTGAAGCTCGCCTCGTCGATCGTGACCCTGGAGATTTCTAGACATGTCCAGGCCGTCAAGACGAAAAACACGGCAAACGCGCAGTTACATATAATTCTTGAAGCAATCGCGAATGGTAGCGCGATCAAGAAGGGCGCCACGCTCAAGAAGAGAAAGATAGCAGGGGGAAGAAGAGATCCTGGGCTCACCCGCTGCTCGAACACCAGTCTCTTCCTTGCCTGATCCAAGGTCGTTTTCCAGGTGTTCATCTCGCTCGCTTCCTTTCTGAACCCGCACCCCGCGGACGCGCGCTCACTTGCGGAAGCATTGTGGGTCGCCGCCGAACGGGTCGCCCGTGACCGCCCTCGCGACGGCCCGGCAGCCGCCGCACGTGGAGTTCCGCTTGCAGCGGCCGCACTTCCCGTGGAACCGGTCGTCGGCACGGTACGCGTTCATGGCGCTGGAGAACCACGAGTCCAGCAAGCTGGTCTCCCGGACGTTCCCGATGGCCACGTCGATGCGGCGGCAGGGCATGATGTCGCCGTTCTCGATGACGCACAGCCCCGACTTGCCGACGGTGCAGCCCCTCACCCCCTTCGCCCCGACGTATGCGAGCCAGAGGGGGTCGTGGATGCCGATCTCCATCCTCCCCCTGCATGCCTTTCGCATGCCCGCGATCGCCCCGAACGTCCCCTTGAGCTCGCGGGGCGTGAGCATCTGGTTCCACAGCTGCGTCCCCGTGCCGACCGGGACGAGCCGCCCGATGGCGAAGCTCGTGACGTGGTGATCGAGGCAGTGCCCTATGATGCGCGGTACCTCACGGGCGTTGAGCTTTGACAAGGTCACCATGGCGATCGTGGCGAGCCCCGCGTCGTGGCACTCGTCGAGGGCCCGGGTCGCGAGCGCGAACGTGCCCCTGCCCCGGACGTACTCGTGGGTCTCCTCCATCCCGTCGATGCTCACCTGGACGATCCTCGCGCCGGCGGATCGCAGCGAGCGGGCCTGGTCGCGGCCGATGAGCGTGCCGTTCGAGAGTATCATAGGGATGAGGCCCCGGCGGGAGGCCTCGGCGACGTACCCGTGCAGATGCCCATCGAGCAGTGGCTCGCCGCCGGTGAAGTATATCTTGCCCCGGAAGCCGACGTAGTGCACCAGCGCGTCGAACTGATTGATGATGCCGAGCACCTCGGCGGGCCGGAGCTCGGCGGCGGGATCCACGCGGTCCTTAATGGTGCCCTCGATATAGCAGTGCTTGCACCGCAAGTTGCAGCGGCTCGTGAGGTGGAGCTGGAGGTAGAAGATGTCGCGGGCGTGGAACGCCCCGGATCGGATGGGGGCGCTCGCTCGCGCCATCGCCCCGTCCAGCCCTTCCTCGGGGCTGCAGGTGCTACAGACCGGGTTGCACGCGGCCATAGCATCAACCCCCGCACCCACCGCCCCCGCAGCCGCCACCGCCGCAGCCACCGCCGCC
>JAFGBX010000263.1 GCA_016932935.1 Promethearchaeota archaeon
ACGACCTCGGTGCCCGGGGGCAGCCGCAGCGTGGCCAGGGCGACGTGCACGGCGGCGGTGCCCGACGAGCAGCCGATGCAATGCCTCATCCCGTACATACCCTTGAGCTTTCCCTCCATGTCCTTGACCTTCCTGCCCTTTGCATAGAAGAGGACGTCGCTGTCGATCACCTCGGCGAGTTCCTTCTTTTCCGGTTCCCCGAACCGCTTGCCCGTGCCGAACGGGCACGTCTTGGCCTTAGGGCCGCCGAGAAGGGCGAGCTCGTCTCTCTTCTGGGACATGGCATCACGCATCCATGGCGCGCAGCCGTTTAATCACAAACGGGATGACAAGGGATAAAGCTTTGCGCGGGGATGGCCTCGATCCGAGCGGCAGTGAGTGGATTTATATGCAATAACAGCGGGATGTCGAGATAGGCAGCGATCGCGATATCCGTCGCGGCCAGGGGTCGAACACCAATGGTAGAAACGCGCCATGTCAAAACCATCACCGTCTTGTCGCTGATCATCGCCATCTTCGGGTTCTTCGTCATGATGTTGCTGTTGAGTGGCTTGGTATCGTCGGGTGGCATGTTATTCCTCTCCCCGTTGGGTTTCTTCAACGCGGGGCTGAACATGGAGATCACCTTCCTCGTCTTTCCCGCCCTCGTAATGCTCCTGTTGGGCACAAAGTCGATAAAGGTCGAGACGTCGCTCGGCATCACCCGCATCCTCTCGTTGCTGTCCTTCCTCATGATCGTGGTCTACGGGATCTTCGTCTGCATCGGCACGATCGTCCCGGAGCTGGATCCGATCAACCACGCCGTCGTCGACGTGTTTCTCCTATTCATCGTCTTCTTCGCCATCGAGGCGGCCCTCCACCTCGTCGTCTTCTGGCTTGCGAGCAGGTCGCTCCCACGCACTTAACCTCGTCTTTCACGGGAAAGTGGCGCCTGGGCGCTTCGATCGAACCATTTCGATCGGCGGGGGACGGGTTCACTCGCCGGCCACGAGGTCGTGCATCTCCTGCTCCACCCGGTCGTAGTCGGAAATCGGGCGCGAGTTCCGCCACTTGCATTTCCCAGCGAAGTACGCGGTTATCTTGAACATCCAGCGCATGGCAAACCTGCTCGGCCCCGACAGCTCGACCGACTTGCGCAGCTCCTCGAGCGTGTAGTCGTCCCAGCATCCTAGGAGGGCCAGGAACGGGCAGAAGAAGATGCCTGGAAATATGAAGATCATGGAGAGGAGCACGATCAACGCCGTGGCGATCTTGCTCGCCGTCTCGCCGATGGCGAGCGCGAGCGAAGCCTCGAGAACCGGCCACGCCGTGTAAGAGAACACGACGAGCACGGCGGCGTAGCAAGCGCAAGCGAGGACGGGCGCGATGACGCCCTGGTACAACATCTTCCGGTACTGGACCTTGATGACCCGCTTCTGGATCCAGATGTAACCCGCGATCGCTTGCAACACCCCGTTGATCCCGTCCGGCACCATGAGCAGCGTCCAGACAGGAAGCACCCCGACGTCGAGGCACAGCCAGATGAACAGGAACTTCAAGGCATACCCGGGGAGCGTGAAGATGAAGTTCAAGTAGATGGGAGGCATTGGCCGGTTGCTCGCGACGAAGATCGTCGACCAGAAGCCCCGCAGCGGCCCCGTCATGTCGACGACGAGCACCACCGGGATCATGACGATTCCCAGCTGGTAGTTCTTCAATGCCGGGAACGCGTCGATGACCGTCATGATCACGCGGGGACTGATGATCACCATCGAAGTGAACATGTAGAACGTGACGATGCAGTACCACTTGAGCACGCTCTTGAGCACGTGGTTCGTGTATTCCATCTTGCCGTTGTTGTAAGCCTCGGAGATCGCCGGGCTCGCGAGCCCCACCATGGCCGATTGGTGGGACACGAGGTGCCCCAAGAATGCCGGGATCATCAGCATCCCGCTCCACGCGGCGAAGCTCGGCATGTTGACGATGATGTACAGCCCGACGAGGTACCCGAACGCGCCGAGGACCTGGTTGCCTATCCACTGCTTCCCCGTGAAGGACAGGCACTGCCGGATGACGGCACGGTCGAAATTGGGCCTGAAGACGGCGCGCACGCCCTCGGTGATGCCCCGTTCCTTGAGGACCTGGTTGAAGAAATGGCTGCCGAGCGCGAGGTTGATCCAATCGTCGACGTACATGGAGAGGATGTAGAAGACCACGATCCCCATGAGCTCACCGACGCGAGGATCGCTGGCACCCCAGGCCTTGCCGGCGACGAGGCAAACGAGGTTCACCGAGCCCTGGAAGATCGTGTTCTGGAGCCAGACGAGGATGCCGAGCTTGTCGCCACGCTGGAAGGCCTTGAGGCTCGCGCTCATAATCATGAGCATCCCTGGGTACTGTACCATCATGTCCGCGATGATGAACCAGACCAGGTAGGCAACGTTCGTGTGCACGAGGTAGACGAAGCCAATGAGGGAGAACATCGTGATCTGGACAAGACCCGTGAACATTTGGAACCAAAGATAGAACTGGATGTACTTGATAGCCCGCCGGGGGTCGTTGGAGCTGTACTGGCCGATGAAGCGCATCATGCCGTCCGAGAACCCGCCCCCGCCCCCGAGGTTCAAGTCAAAGAGCCCGTACCAGAACCCGACGAAGGCCGCCGCAGCGTTCTTGTACCCGGTGATCTCCGGGTAGGGCAAGAACACCGGGAGGATGGCCCCGACGAGCACCAGGCCGAGGATCGCCTCGCCCAGCGCCAGGATATAGCCGAACAAGTACGCCCCGGTGATGCGGTGGAACCCGACGCGGTTCCACAAGTCCTCCTTCTTGTGGCCCTCTTTCCGCTTCAACTTCAACGAGAGCCTGGCCCTCCACGCGGGCGGGCTCGTGCCCGCCATCCCGGTCTCCGCCTTTTCTCCGTCCACTTCGACCACGTTCACGCGAGCTTGATGCGCACCAGTCTGTGCGGGGCACCATCCTCGTCGAACTCCTCGCCATGCGGCGAGAAGCCCGCCTTCGAATAGAAACCCAGGGCCTGCACCTGCGCGTGCGCCACGAGGTGGGCCCCGCCAAGATCCCGTGACATCGGGACTGCCGCGAGGATGAGGGCCCTCCCGATGCCCTTCCCGCGCCAGGCCGCATCCACGGCCATCCGCCCGAGCACGACGTCGCCGCCCTCCTTGAACAGCCGGAGGGTGCCGATCACGTCGCTGCCTTCCTTCGCGACGAGGAACGTGGCTTCGTTGTCATGCTCGTCGATCTCAATGGATTCGGAGAATTTTTGTTCCAAGACGAAGACCTTGTACCGGAGCAAGAACATCTTCCCGATGTCGTCGATCCTCGACGCGATGGTGACGTCCACGCGGTTCCACCTCGTTGGTTTCAAGCGGTTCTGTTGTTCCTCTCCTCGTTCTGCGAACGTATCTCCATGAGTTCCAGCGCCTCCCGGTGCGCGTCGCTGGCACCGACGAGGAACAGCACGTAACGGTAGAAGAACCCGCCCAGCGTCCTCGTGAAGCCGACCTGGTTCCACGGGTCGATGCCCTTGTACTTCCGCTCCAGCGCATCGATATCCGGTTGAGTCTCTACCTTTTCCACTTCTGTTCCCCCGTGGGATGTCATCAGTAGAGCATCGGCGCCAGACTTGAAAAGGTGGATCTCCCGATGGCCCCCGTCATGGTGGCTCACCGGCCCTCTAGCTCGCAGCTCTCGACGACCCGTCCCTCCAGGAGGCCGAGCATGGAGGCGTCGTTGGTGAGGCGCGACGTCTTGAGCTGGCAAGCGTGACCCTTGCCGAGCATCTCGCCGCGTTCGATGTCGTGAAAGGTGCCGGGCTTCAAGACCCGCAGCCCCGGCTCGACGAGGATGCGCCTGACGCGGCTGATTTCGTAGACGTCGTTGAGCCGCCTGAGCTCGCGGTCGAGGGTCGACAAGTACTCCCCCGGCGAGCGCGGCCGCGCCGCCGCGCCGAACTCGACGGCGAACACGTACCGTGCCTTCGGGCTGTACGTGCCCACGACGCAGAAGTCGACCGCCTTACAGCGGCAAGCCGCGTCCGCGGACTGAATCGCGGCGAGCACCTGCGCC
>JAFGBX010000264.1 GCA_016932935.1 Promethearchaeota archaeon
CAGAACGTCAAGGAATACGCCAGGAGGCACGCCCCGGTCAGGGCGGCGTTGGTGGCCAGCGACAAGAAGCCAGCGGGGTACAAGAGCCCGAATAGGTCATCGGTGGGGCGCGGGTTCACGCTCCCGAGCAGTTCGTGCATGCATTCTATGTGTCGCCCAGGGGAAAAAAACGCGACGCGCGGGGATCCCACGCGTCATGGCACGCAATTCCAAAGCCGGCAGGTCGACGAGGAAGGCGATGCCCGGGTGCCCGCCTTACTGCTCCATCGGCTGGTGGCATGCCCAGCAAGGCTCTCCCAGGCTCGCGAGCTGCGATGCACAAACGCTGCAGTAGGTCGCCCCACACCGCTTGCACGACACGGCGGCGTCCGGGGGTATGATCCCCTTGTGCAGCGTGCAGCGGGGGCGCCGCGCGGGCTCGGTGACGGGCAGGCGGAGCGCCGTGATTTCGAACGTTATCGGCCCCGTGCGCCTCGCCGGGGCGATCGAGACGATGTCGGGCCCTCCCACCACGTCGCTGCACTCGCAGCGCGCCTCCCCGGCACCGCGCAGAGCGGGCCGCCCGGCAGCGTGGACAATGCCGATCTGCTCCCTGGCGTCGTAAGCAGCCGGCAGCAAGGCCCCGGCCACGAAGGGGATGGAAACGATGAACGCGCTGCTGAAGGCGCCGAGCATGGTAAAGGTCGCGCCGATCGCCGCGTAGCCGATCGCCGCGGCGACGAGCGCCACGATGGCCTCTCGGAATACATCCTTGGCGTGCTTCATAGGCGACATCCGAGGTAACAGATGCCCGTGACCATCCAAGAAGGGATGCCCACCAAAGACGGTCAGCCGGCCGGCACAGCTACTCGATCGTGAGGTTCTCCAGGAGGTTCTTGAGTAGCTCCTCCTGGTCGGACTCGCCGGCCGGTGCCTCGCCTTCCTTGCCCATGGTGCCGAGCATGGCCGCGTCCTGGGTCGTGTCGTCCAGCGTCTCGAAGTACATTCGCATCGTGTCGTTGACCTTCACGAGGAGCCGCTCGAAGTCTCCTTCGTACTCGACCAGCTTGATGTAGCGCCGGGAGAACGTGCGGATGACCAGCAAGTCGTCGATGAGCCCGTGCTTGCGGATGGCGGATTCGACCTCGGCGTCTGGCCGCACGAACTCCTGCAAGAAGTGCTTCGTGATGGCGCACACGGCGTACTCGTACGCCATCTCCTTCTCCGTGTTCCGCTTGAAGCCGGTCTTGTCCTCCGGGTTCTCCTGTATGTACTGGTAGTAGAACATCATCGTGGCGAGCGCGTCGAACATGCTCTTTTGCGTCCCGGCGTCGAGTGTCCCGACGTTGAGCACCCGCGAGTGCGAGTCGAAGTACGTATCGCCCTCGACCTTCTTCACGGTGAAGTCGTCCTTCTCCCCGATGATGAACATGTCCTCGAAGACGTAGTGATAGAGGTTCTTCAAAAACTCGAAGACCACGTGGTTCGTGGGGGTCGTCGCGGCGATGATCGCTTCGAAGTCCTTGATGACCTTCTCCCGCGGGTTCGCCGGGTTCATAGGGTCACCTCGCCCCGCGAGAATTTAACGATTGCTTCCCCGGCTTAATCACCCGGCCTCGAACCTCTGCTCTCCACCGACCAGCCAGGGCGGTGGACGATGGCGGCCGCCGGTCACCCGCACGAACCACCTCGTGAAGCCGATGTAGGCGACGAACAGCGCGATGCCGATGAACACGTGATCCCATTGCAACACGAAGGTTCCCCAGGGGAGCCTCGGCGGCAACAAGCCAAGGAGCCCCACGAGCGGCTGGATCGAGTTTCCGAAGCCGTGCGCGAGCATGGGCGCGACAAGGCTGCCGGTCTTCTCGTACAGGTAGGTGAAGCCGAGGCCCATGACCGCCGTCCCCGCCACGCGAATGATGCATCCATCAAGGTCGAACGAGAAGTCCCCCTCCAGCCAGTTCCCGACGTACCACGCCACGTGGAACAGGCCGAACAGGGCGTTCGTGATCGCCATGCTGCCCCAGTAGGACGCCTTGTCGCCGCTTCTCTTGGCGATGTGGGTGCGGATCCTCGTGTACACGTACCCGCGGAAGAACAGCTCCTCGCCGAAGCCGACGGCGAGGAACTGGTAGGGGAAGGAGAGCCAGTAGAGCTGGCACGATAGGCAAGGCACGAAGTTACCGGTCACCTCGATGCCGTAGGCGATGACGTAGATGAGGATCGCCCCGACGTTGAGGAGCACGATCTCGACCCCTGCGAGGATGAGCGCGAGCGACCCGTTCCGCCAACCCCACCCGTGCAAGCCGACGTCGTCGAGCCGGGTACCCTCGACGACCGCCACTTGCAGCAGCACGAGGAACACGAGCGGCAGCTTCTCCCACGGGTTGTAGAACTTCCAGATCATGAGCTGGCGCATGGCAAGCACGATGAGGAAGTACCCGATGACTTTGGCCGCGAGCACTGGCCCCGTGTCTTCGTTCTCGGCCATAGAGGCGAGCTCGACCGTGCTTGCCTTCTTTATGAACACGACGGCGCCCACGAGCAGCAGCAGCGTCCACAAGACCGCGCCCACGTAGATTTCCCAGCCACCAGCCGATACCGTCCACGGGCCGCTCGCGGCTAATATCACGAGCGACGTGCCGATATAGGTCGCCGTTGGCAAGAACGTCGCCATCCGATGGTGCGCCCGCGCTGCACGGAAGAGCCTTTCCATTGTCCCAGCCTCTTGTTCTATTACACGTCGTTCCTCGACCTATCGAGCCACTCGGCAACGTTCCGGGCGAGTGCGAGGGCTCGCAGCGCGGCGGCAGGGCTCTTGACGACGGGGATGCCCGCGGCGGCCGCTTCTCGCTCCCATTCCGCCACGAGGGTCGCGTGCCCGCCGATCAGCGCGAGGACGATGGGCTTCGCCGGATGGGCCCCGCGCGTGCGCCGCAAGTGCTCCCAGTCGATCAGCGATTCTGGCATCGCGAGCGTGACGACCACGAGGGCGTCGTAGGCGTCCCCTAGCAATGCTTCCGCCGCGGCAGCCCAAGCCGGCTTGGATCCTCGCTGCTCGATGGCCGCCCACAGGTCAACCGGGTTCGTGAACGCGAACCACGGCGGGAAGATGCGCTCGAGCGCTGCGCGGGCGCGCCCGGGCAGCGGGGGGATCGACAGCCCCGACGTCGCGGCGGCGTCGACGGAGAGCGCACATCCGGCTCCCGATATGGAAACGACGGCGACGCGCCTCCCCGCTGGCAACGGTGCGCGGTGCATGAACTGGGCCTGGATCCAGAGCTCCTCGAAGTCATCCACCCGGATCGCCCCGCAGCGGTGCAACGCGGCGTCGAACACGCGGTCGTTGCCCGCGATCGACCCCGTATGCGAGCGCACCGCCGCCTGGCCCGCTTCGGTACGCCCTGACTTCACGATGATGACGGGCTTCCCCCCGCCGACCAAGCATTCCCGCGCGAGGGCGATGAACCGGCCGCCGTCCCTCACGTCCTCGAGGTACAGGGCGATCGTGCTCGTCGCGGGATCCCGGGCCAGGAAATCGAGCACGTCGAGCTCGGTCACGTCGAGCTTGTTCCCCAGGCAGCAGACCTTCGACACGGGGAAGGTGCCCTCGGCGATGATGCGCTGCAGGTACCCGGAAGCGATCAGGCCCGTCTGGCCGGCGACGGCGACCCCGCGGGACTGGAGGGCCGGGATGCTTTCGAACGGGATGAGCGACGTGTTGACTCCCGTCACCGTGTCGATGACGCCTATCGAGTTCGGCCCCATGATGCGCGGCGCGTTGGCCGTGGACGCGAGCAGTTGCTTGACCTCCTTGGTGGCTTGCTCGTGCTCAGCGTCTGTGTCCCCGAGCTGTCCCGACTCGATGATGATTGCCCGCGCCCCGGCTTCGATGCACGAGTTGATGGCATCGCGCACGAGTTTCGGGGGGAGGCAGATGACTGCCAGGTCGACTGGTTTCCCGCTGGCCGGGATCGCGTCGAGGGAAGGGTATGCCTTGAACCCGAGTATCTCCTCGCGGTTCGGGTTGATGGGATAGATGCCGCGCGGCACCCTCGCCGCCTTGAGGTTCCACAAGACGTTGTAACCCGCCTTGCCGGGGCTCGCCGATGCGCCGAGCAGGGCGACCGACAACGGCGCGAAGAACCGTTCCATGGGTCAACGTTCGACGGCGGTCCAATTAAGCGTTCGAGCCCGTAGCGGGATCGCGGCCGCGTGCTACATCAACAGCGGCCCCTTGCCGGGCGGGGCCGGCACGTGGCCGCTCAAAGCCGGGTCGCCGGTCGCCCTTAGGAAGGACATCAACCGCCCCTTCAGCTCGTCCCTCACGGCCGAGTGGGCGCGGTCGCTCGCGAGGTTGGCCATCTCAAGTGGATCGTGCTCCAGGTCGTAGAGCTCCTCGGGTGGGCGCTCGTGATAGTAGCCGGGGTTGGCGTCGCGGTAGGCCCTCCCCGACGGGCCGTCCTTGAAGTCCAAGGGTATCTGGAAGAGTTGGTTCCCGATCGCGTTTAGGTTGCGGATGTACTTCCACCTGGCCGTCCGGATGCAACGCATGGGGTTGTAGCCCTGGTCGTGGTAGGTGAGCTCCGCGTGGATGCAGTCCCGATCTGCTTGCCCCGAGCCGAGGAGCAGGCCCTTCATGCTCCGCCCCTGGATGCCCGATGCAGCGCTGGCATCGAGCGGGGCCCCGGCGACGTCGAGCAACGTCGGCATGAGGTCGACGTTGGAGACCAACGCGTCGACCGCCTGCCCGGCGCGGATATGACCTGGCCAGCGCGCAACGCACGCGGTGCGGATGCCCGGGTCGTAGAGGGTACCCTTCGCCCTCGGGAAGGGCCAGCCGTGATCCGTCGTGAAGACGACTAGCGTGTCCCCGGCGAGCCCGCACTTGTCGAGCGCATGGAGCACCTGGCCCACGTGGTGGTCGACCTCGGCGAGCATCCCATCGAAGCGGGCGACGTCGTCTCGGACGGCCGGCGTGTCGGGCAAGTA
>JAFGBX010000265.1 GCA_016932935.1 Promethearchaeota archaeon
CGGCACCGGCGGGACGATCACGGGCGCGGGCAGGTACCTCAGGGAGAGACTCGGGGAGAAGGTGCGCATCATCGCGGTCGAGCCGAAGGACTCGCCGGTGCTGTCAGGTGGGGGCCCGGGGCCGCACAAGATCCAGGGCATCGGTGCCGGGTTCGTGCCGGAGGTTCTCGACGCGGGGGTCTACGACGAGGTGAGGCAGGTCACGTTCGACGACGCGGTCGCGACGTCGCGTGCGCTGGCGAGCAAGGAGGGCATCTTCGCTGGTATCTCGGCCGGCGCGAACGTGTGGGTGGCGATACAGGTTGCCAGGGAGCTCGACAAGACGGCGAACGTCGTGACAATCTTGTGCGACACGGGCGAGCGCTACTTGTCGAATCCCTTGTGGGACGCGTGAGCCGCCACCGGAGACCCCGGGCCGCGGTGGTACCATCGTTAAATTCGCGCGAGGCGACCTTGTCAACCATGAACCCGTTTGAAGACCTGGCACGGGCGTTCTACGCACCCGGCCGTCTGGGAAGGGATCTGGGCTCGCCGGGGGCGCATGCCCCGCCGGCGGAGCTTGCGACACGCATCGTGTTGTTCGTCGGGCTGCCCGCCGTCGGGTTTGGCTGGGTACTCCTTTACGCGCTCGTGGGCGCCACGTCGTTCACCTTGTCGCTTCAATTCGGCGAGCCGGTGGATCTGGACTTCGTCACCATGGAGCCGTTCCTGCTCGTCCCCGCGCTCGCGGGCTTGGTGGCTGGCGCGTTCTGGCTCATCCCCACGGCGCTTTTCTTCGCCTTCAACGCGGCGCTGCCGGCGAACCGCCGTGAGGTGAGGGAAGGGTTCTTCTGCAACTTCGTCGCCGCCACATCCCCGTCGTTCGGGATCCACCTCGCGTTCCTGGCGCTGTCGTTCTGGCTCATGACGAGCCAGGCCACGTTCTTCTGGGGGCTTCGCACGGTCGAGGATGCGGTCTTCACGATGGCCCTCCTGACCTCCCTCGCGCTCCAGTTGGCATCGCTGTTCGTCACGTCGAAGAACTACTTTGCGCGAGGACTCGGTGGCTCGATCGCCGCGCTGATCGTGATCGTGACCGCCTTGGTGGCCTTACTCTACACCTTGCTATCGTGAAGGAAGGTGGATTGGCATGGAAAAGCGAAAACGAAGAACCGAGATTTCACGGAACGCGATAGCACGAACCGCGGGAGCGCTCGTGCTCGCCGCCTTCGTGGCGAGCTTCATCGGCGGCACGGCCATGCTCTTCAACAACCCCAAGCTCTACTATTATACGCCCCAGTACCATACGAGCACGCCGCGCGACATGAAAATGGGTACATACCTCTACGATCACACGCGGATCGCCGCGCATCCCGAATACTTCGACGACATCGCGCTCATGGTCGACCGGGTGCTGGTAGACCTGATGTGGACCACCATGGTGAAGAACGCGAGCTACCCCACTTGCTTCGACATCCCCAAGTACGTGTTCTACGACCAGTTCTTCCAGAACCTGACCAGCCGGGGCCTCGAGGTCGTGATCCAGTTCTCGCCCACGCGCAGCTTGCCGACATGGCTCAACATCACGTCGATCGAACGCGATGACGGCCGGTCAAGGACTCCTCCACGAGACCCGGTCGAGCGGGCGCGCTTCATCCAGCACTGCATGTATTACGTGAACTACACGGTCGACTACTACGCCTCGAAGCCGTACGCGCCCATGATCGAGTACTGTCTGTCCGACGAGCCCTATACGGCGGACTGGAGCGACGTGTTCGCGGCCATGTACGCCGGGATCAAGGCGAGGGCACCAGCCGCCACCGTGAGCAACGTGCTGAACAAGCCCGAGTTGTACCCGGCCTTCCTGGGCAGCCTCGACATGCTGACCATCGACCCCTACAACGACGACTTCGAGATGGCGCAGAAGATACGGGCGGCACACGAGGTCGCCGGCAACGCCAAGCCGGTGCGCGTGATCGTGTCGGGCATGCACGACGACGCGTTCGACTACCAGCGGATCTACCGCCAGCTCGTGATCTCGTGGTTCATGGGCGCGCACGACATGTGGTTCTGGTCGTACAACAGCAGGTGGGATGGCGAGACGAACGAGTGGTACGTCGTCCTGTTCTCCGAGGACGGGCCCGTGCACACGGAGCGGGCAGACGCGGTGCTCAACGCCAGGCAGGATCTCGAGATCTTCGGGCAGATCGACTCCTACTTGAAGACCGGTACCGACCAGGCGTTGAAGGACTTCATCTCCGAGAAACAGCTCAATGCCTACTCGCTCATCGTGCGGAACAACTTCAGCGGCGCCCGGCGCGAGCTGCTCGAGGCGAAGGAGCTGCTGGACGAGAGCCCGTGATCAATTCTTCCTTCACTTGCCCAGTTCCTTCCCGAACCAATCGAACGCCTCGAGTATCCCCTCACCCGTGATCGCGCTGGTCTCGAAGTACCGCACGGGGCGCGCCCCGAGTCCTCCCAGGTCGAGGACCTTTATCAGATCCTTCACCTTCGGCTTCTTCAAGTCGATCTTGTTGAAGAGCAGCAGGAGCGGGAGGCCCTTGGTCTGCGGCTTGAGGGCGATCTCGTGCAGGATGGCCTTTGCCTCCTCGAATCTCTCCTTGTCTGCCACGTCCACGACGAACACGAGCCCATCCTGGCCGACGAGGCTTGGCACCCACATCTCCCGGTACTTTATCTGACCGGGCGCGTCGTAGACCATGATGGACACGTTGGAGTTCGGGATGAGCACCTTCGAGATGTCCATGAAAATGGTCGGCTGGAGCTCCTTGTGCTGCCGGTTCTGCAAGGCATGGAGGATGGTGGTCTTGCCGGCCTTCGAGATGCCGAACATGAAGATCTTCCGCTCCTTCTGCTTGAACACGTTGACCTCGGCGGGGAAGGAGTGGTAGAGCCCGTCGAAGATCTCCGTGATCTCTTCGAGCTTCCGGGGATCGCCCGGGTACCTGTTCGACCCGACGTAGAACGCCTTGTAACCGTCCTTGATCTGGGCGAGGCGCTCGGCGAACCGTGTGAGGTATCCCTTGGCACTGCCAGGGTTGAGCTCGCCATCGCGCACGAGGTACGTGAGCATGAGCAACTCGCACCTCCCGCGTGCATACTCGCTTGGCACCTGGAAGCTCAAGTTGGCGCTTTTATCCTTGTTGAACTCGTGATAGAAGAAGCCCTCCTTGTACAAGTCCATCAATGGCGGGATGTGCTTGAAGTCGTCCACGTTGATGCCCGAATGCAAGAAGATCTTCGGCCCGAAGATGGCGTCGAAGTGAACGAGTAACAAGGTCTTCATGGTATCCCGCCTACCGATCCTGGGAAGTCGTGGATTGATGAGGATCGTCTCGAGGTCAAATAATCTTGCTACCTATTCGTATATAGCATGAGCTGGCGCGAGATGGCCCCTGGCATCTTCTCCGTCCGCGAGAAGAGCTATAGCTTCGGCCAGCCAGCGACGAACATATATTACGTGCCGGACGGCGATGGTGGCGGGCTCCTATACGACGCCGGGTACGCCATGTACCGCTCGTTCAACGATTTCATGACGGGCTTCCGGGGCCTTGCCGCGCACTTGAAGCAATCCGGTCGGATTCCCCGTGCAGCCCCGTTCAGCGGGCTGGTCACCACGATCGTGCTCTCCCACGAGCACCACGACCATTGCTCAGGCGCGCCACTCCTCAAGCGGTACTTCCCCCGCGCCAGGGTCCTCGCATCCAAGGCGACCACGGCCTTGTTGAAATCCCAGGATGCCATTCACAAGGACCTCGGCGAGTTGATGGAGCACTTGCTCATGAGCTTGTTCTACCGAATCGTCCGCGCCCAGCAATCGATCCATGTCGACCACATACTGCAGGGGAACGAGACCATCGATTGCGGCGACCGCAAGTTCACCGTGCTCTTGGCGCCGGGGCACTCCCCGGGCCAGGTGCTGCTGTACGAGCACGCGTCCGGGATTATGCTGTCGAGCGACCTCGTGCTGCGGATCGGTTCCACGTGGCTGGGCCCGCCGCATTCCGATTACCAAGCCTACCAGGACAGCATGGACGGCATCGTACGATTGAACCCGACGCTGATGCTCCCAGCACATGGCGGCGCGATACTCAACCCACGAGAGCGCGTCCAGGAACTGCTCTCGTTCCGCCGGCTCCGCGAGGAGCAGATCATCAGGATCTGCGGCCAGGCACCGCAGTCGACGGGCGACGTCGCGTGGCGCATCTACAGCGAGCGCGGCATCGGCACGTACCTCATGGCGAAGGGGATGGTCGGGCTCGTCCTCGGCCACCTCGTGGCCGTGGGCCAGTTGCGGAGGGTCAAGAAGGGCAGGAAGACGAAGTATGTCCCGGCAGTCAAGTAGACAAGATTCATGCCAGGAACCGACGCATCACGGCCTCCCAGTCGAAGCCGACGGGGAATGCGTCCGGCACCGCCACTTCCATCTCCCGATCCATGCCCATGATGCCGCTACCCGTGAGCACGGGGCACACGCTGTTGTATTGCGAGAGGCCATCTGAATGCTGGCTTGCCTTTAGGAGCGCAGCGATGACAGTCGCGCTCGCGAGCTCAACGAAGATGCCCTCCCGTTTGGACAGGAGGCGCTGCGCCGACCGCGTCTCGGCGTCCGAGACCGTGATGCCTTGCACGACGTCGGCCTTCGGCAGCTGCGTCTTGAGGAGGTGGAACCAGCCGTAATCGAGGGGCACGTCGTGTGCCAGGGCCGAGATCTCGGTCCGGACGTCCTTCCACGGGTTCTGGAAGACTTGCTCGGGCGTCAGGTTCCCCTCCAGGGCGTCGATGAACGGGTGGCACCCCTCGGGCTGCACGACGAGGAACCGCGGTAGCTCGCCGATGAAATGCAGCTCCTTGAGCTCGAGGCACGCCTGCAGGAGGGCGCTGAACAAGGCACCGCCGCCGACGGGCACGACGATGAGATCCGGGAGCTCCGTGTGCATCTGCTCGAAGATCTCGTAGATGATGGTCTTGGCGCCGTGGTTCGTGAACGCGTTGTAGAGCGACGTGGTGGCCAGGTTGATGGCCTTGAAGGCACGGCTGCCCTTCACGACGATGTCCATGAGCTCCTTGTCCGAGTCGCTCTTGACCTGGATCACGTTCCCGCCGAAGAACTTAATCTGCTGGAGCTTGGGGGCCTTGTAGTGGCTCGGCACGATGCACAAGCTCTTGAAGCCAGCACGTGCAGAGTAGGCGGCGACCGACGCCCCGACGTTCCCCGTGGACAGCGAGATGGCGCGCACGTAACCGAGTTCCTTGGCCACGGAAATGCCGAGCGAGATCTGGCGGTCGATGTACGAGCCAGTGGGGTTGATCGTCTCGTTCTTGAGCAGCAAGTTCTTGATGTTCAGGTCCTCGTTGATGTTGTTCGCCTGGAGCAGGGGCGTGGCGCCCTCCCCGATCGTGACGATGTTCTCCGCTTGGGTGATGGGCAGGAACGGCAGGAACTTCCACATGGTCGGCGTGCGGCTGCGGAAGAAGTCCAGGTCTATCTTGACGACCTTGTCGTGGAAGATGTGGACGTTGAGGGGGGACTCGCACTTCGGGCACGTGAGGGGGGTCTTCTCCTCGTCGGTGAACACCGCGTTGCATCTCGTGTTCGTGCATCTCATTATGAACTTCATGGGAGTGCCCTCGCCAGCTGCTCGAAGGAACGGTGACCAAGGTGCTAGATTAACGCTGATGTCCTAGCGGGAAGTCCGATTAAAAATATTTCGCGATTAGATATTAACGAATCACGTCTCATCTCCGCAGCGTCGCCACGAGCCGCTCGGGGTTCAGGAGCAAGAGGAGCGCGTCCTTCGGATCCTGGACCACGAGATCTGCCGAGAGCAGGCATTGGGTGGCGACGCCCTCGTGGCCGAGCACAGCGATGCCCAGCCCGGCGTTCTCGAGCATGAGGTGGTCGTTGTTGCCGTTCCCCATCACGACACACTTCTCGCTGCCAAGAGAATCGATGTAATCGAGTTTCTCCTCGGCTTCGACCTTCTCCTTCCTTAACACGTGGCAATCGAGTCCGAACGACCTCGCCATCTCGACTGCCGTCCCGAACGTATCGGCCGTGACCACGTGCAACGCCAGCGTCTTGGCTTTCTTGAGCTGGTCGAACAGCACCGCGAGGTCGCTGTTGATCACGCCGCCCGTCGCGATCGTGCCGTTCATGTCCATGACCAGGTGTTCCAGGGTCATTTTTCCGACGTTTGGTATGTCTACCTTCAGGACCACACGCGTTACCCCCGATCCCTATCGAACCTGGCTTTAGATGCTAACCTTCAACGAGAAGAGCTTCTTGTCGATCAGCCCTTTGATCGCGGAGAGCTTCTCGAAGAATATTGAGGCGATGTTGATGTTCGTCTTCATGATGTAGAGCAGCATCGTGACGGACTGCGAGACCTTGATGCGGTTCGTCGAGACGACGTCGTTGGAGAAATCCTTGATGATGTCCTGGATGTCCCCCGGCTTCGTCTTCCCGGAGTAGTACGATATGCCGATGATGTAGACGCCGACCGTCTCGTCCGCGCGCGCGCTCTGCTCGAGATCCTTGGAATAGGTCTGGAGGCAGTGCCTGATGACCTCGGACCGCGACGCGAAGCTCCGTTCCTGCTGGATGCCGTCGACCTTGTCGAGCAGCGCCTTGGACAGCGAGATCGAGATGATCTCGCTCTTCATCTTCTTCTCCTCTTCGCCTTCGGACATGGTGCTTCACGACCGCTGCTTACGCGCGTGATCCTGGTAGATGCTCCATATTAGCCCTTGCAATTCGCCGACCGGCCGCGCGGCGTCGATCGCGTGGGAGTCGTATCGCCCGGAGTCGTGGATGTCCCGGAACGCCGCCTGGACCTTCTCGAGCGTGTCCTTCCGCTCCATGTAGGATCTCGACCCGCGCTTGGCGTCCTTGGCGTCCTTGTCGATGCGCTGCAACGCTTCGTCGACAGGTAGGAAAAAAACGAGCAAGACGTTAGGTCTCGGCGCGAACCGCTCGTTGATGTCGATGATCTCTTGCCACGACAGCCTCCCACTCGTGCCCTGGTAGGCGGCGGTCGAGAAGTAGTACCGGTCAAGGATGACGGCCTTGCCCGCGGCCAGGGCCGGCTCGATGTTGTGCTCGACGTTGTACTTCCTGTCCTGGACGAACAGATCCAGCTCCTCGTCGAACGACAGTCGCTCCTTCGCGCCCATCATGGCCTCCCTGATCTTCGTGCCATGCGGCGAGTTCGTCGGCTCTGCGACGCGGATCGCCGTGCCAGGCGCCTTTTCGTTGATGCGCTGCTCGAGCAAGGTCGCTTGCGTGGATTTTCCGGTACCGTCAATTCCTTCGAAGCAGACGAGCATGGATTCCGTCCCTTGGTTCATTCTTTCTTCATGGGGGCCGATGTCGACATCTAGAAGGACCTCACATATATCTTATAATCGAGAGAGAAAGAACACCTTTGTTAGCGCACCAATAACCTTCAAGAAACGTGCTCGCTTATCTGATCTTGAATTCACCCCACAATAAACCGAAGAAGAACGATCATGGCAACCTCAATGGACGCACAAATCGACAAGGCCCTCGACCAAATCCGCCAGTACTTGCGCGTGGACGGCGGGGACATCCAATTGGTGAGTTACAAGGACGGAGAAGTCGCTGTTCGACTCAAAGGCCACTGCGCTGGCTGCATGCACGCGCAAGCCACGCTCAAGAACCTCGTAGAGCAAGGCCTCAAGGAGATGCTCGGCGAGGACAAGATCAAGAAAGTCGTCAACGTGGTATGAAAAACGGGGAGAACTCCCAACCTCTTTTTCCAGCTTCTCTCGCTAGTCCTCGGTAGGCTGAGGAACCGGTTAGTCCCAGGCGAGCGAGACCAAGACCATCTGCCTATTTCGTTGTCAACTGATGGCGCCGTTCAATGGATCCCCTCAATTATAGAACTGGTTGGTGATGTGGTCGAGGATCCGCTTGATCGCGCCGATGGCCATGTCGTCGGGTGCATGGTCGAGCAACGGAACGCCCTTCATATCCGCCTCGATGGCGCCACGAGATTGGGGGATCGAGCCGATCACGCCGATGTCCTTGGACGTCAACCGCTCCGACACGAGCCGAGCTTCCCCCTCATCGCTGGCCTTGTTCACGACCGCGAGGACGTGCTTGATGTTGAGCTGTTTCGCCATGCTCGCGAGCTTTTCACCCACCTGGATCGATTTCTGGCCTGGCTCCACCACGACGAGCAGGAGGTCGAGGCCGCGCGACGTGGCCCGTCCCATCGACGACTCGATGCCGGCCTCGAAGTCGAGGACGACGAGCTCGTCCCGCTGGACGATCAAGTGGTACAGGAGCTCGCGGACTAGCGCGTTGCTCGAGCACAAGCAGCCACTGCCGGGATCCCTGATCGTCCCGAGCACGAGCAGTCGAACGCCGTCCGGCCCGGGAACCGCGAACTTGTCGGGGATGTCGCTCACCCGGGGGTTCAACTTGAACGGGCCGCTCTCCCCCGGCGCTGCGCCGGTCCGTTCCTTGATCAGGTCCCGCATTTCGCTGATCGGCCGCCCGATCTCGTCCACGGGGATGCCCAACGCCATCCCCAAATTCAACGACGGGTCGTTGTCGATCGCGAGCACCTGGCTGAACGTCCCCGAACGCGCCGCGAGCCGGGCCAGCGTCGAGGCGACGAGAGTCTTTCCAACACCCCCTTTGCCCGCAACCCCGATCTTCAACCCTTTCTTCTCGCCGGTCGTGCCATTCATCGATGATCTACCTTTTCGCACGGCCTTCAATGAACCGCAATCATTTATTCCGCGCGGTTCTTATACATGCTCGATGCGGCCGCGCGCCGCGTCGATGACCGGGCATGACTACACGGGTCACTTTCTCTGGTTCGATCGGGCCATTCATCTTTAATGGCCCCGGGAACTGAACGCCCGAGTGGCGAGATTCCCGGGGGGCCCGGTCGGGGGTTTTTTTCCACGCCAGTAATGGATCGAGAAAAATGCCCGCTTTCTCTCGTTCGTTCTGTCGCTTTATTCGGGTCAGTGGGCTTTAAACGGGAAGAGAAGGCGGAACGTTCCGAAATCCTTAAAAATAAAGGAGTTAGATGGAGTTCAAGGATTGATCAAGATGGTCTCACTCAAACCGGTGACCACGTCCGTGCTGAAGGCGCTCAAGGCCGCGAGCGGCATCGATGCGGCGTCACTGGCCAAGCAGCTCGGCCAGGACTATGCCGTGATAATGGGCGCCGTCAACGAGCTCGCAAGCCAGGATCTCGGCTATTTCAAGGAGGAAGAATCGACCGAGATCGCTCTGACCGATGAAGGGCTCGGTTACGCGATGAACCACCTGCCGGAATCGCGTCTCTTCAAGCTCCTCTGCGATATGAAGGCCAAGCAGGTCGAGCTGAACGCGCTGAGGGACAAGGCCAAGTCGGCGCTCGGGATGGACGACAAGCTGTTCTTCCTCTCCCTGGGCCACCTCAAGCAGGCACGATGGACGAGCCAGGCAAAGGTCGGCGAGGCCGTCCAGGTCATCGTGCTCAAGCAAGAATACGAGGACAAGCCCGAGGAGCAGCTGCTATCGCTCATCGCCGGGAGCGGGGGCGGGCTCGACGTCCGGGACGTTCCAGCGGACTTGAAGGCTTATGTCGAGGGCCTCAAGAGGCGCACGCTAGTCATTGAGAAGAAATACACGAAGCGGTCGCTCCACCTGACCGAGAAAGGCAAGAAGCTCGACACGTCCAAGGTGAGCGCCCTCGACGAGGTCGCGCATCTCACGACAGAGATGATCACGACGGGCTCGTGGAAGGAGGCAAAGCTCAAGGCGTATGACGTGTCGAAGCCGGGCGCGCACCTCAACGCAGGCAAGATCCACCCGCTCATCGAGATCATCAACAAGGTGCGCGAGATCTTCTTCTCCATGGGTTTTACCGAGATCCGGGGCCCCATCGTCGAATCCGCGTTCTACAACTTCGACGCGCTGTACCAGCCGCAAGACCACCCGGCACGCGAGATGCACGACACGTTCTACCTGTCGACCCCCGCAGCGGCCAGGCTCCCGCCGGAGAAGTACATGAAGGCGGTCGCCGAGGTGCACGAGGACGGGGGCAACACGGGATCCACGGGTTGGGGCTACAAGTGGAACCGCGAGATCGCCACGCAGACAATCATGCGCACGCACACGACTGCCACGACCGTCAGGCAGCTCGGCAAGGCCATCGAGGAGGGCGCGAGGCTCCCGCTGAAGGTCTTCTCCATCGACCGCGTTTTCAGGAACGAGAAGGTGGACTTCAAGCACCTCGCCGAGTTCATGCAAGTCGAGGGCATCGTCATCGGCGAGCGGCTGTCCCTCGCTGACCTGCGCGGCACTCTCGTCGAGTTCTACACGAAGCTGGGGTTCGAGCAGGTGATCACGCGGCCGGGGTTCTTCCCATACACCGAGCCGAGCCTGGAGATAAGCGTTTTCTCGAAGGAGCTCGGCAAGTGGATGGAGATCGGCGGGTCGGGCATCTTTCGTCCCGAGGTCTGCACGCCGTGGGGCATCAAGGAGCCCGTACGCGTGCTCGCGTGGGGCCAGGGCCTCGAGCGCATCGCGATGCTGCGCTTGAAGCGGAATGACATCCGCGACCTCTACAAGAACCC
The DNA here is from genome assembly GCA_016932935.1 of Promethearchaeota archaeon. GTDB lineage: Archaea > Asgardarchaeota > Lokiarchaeia > Sigyniarchaeales > Sigyniarchaeaceae > Sigyniarchaeum. Next base: position 10,606 of record JAFGBX010000265.1, read on the forward strand.
GCTGTCGTGGCTGCGGAGAGCACCTTACCCGAGGTCGGGAGGGAGGTAGAAGGACATGCCAACCATCGAATTCACGCTGCAGCGCATACAGAAGCTGCTCGGCAAGCCGGTCTCGATCAAGGATCTCGAGATGGACCTCCAATGGATCAGCCTGGACATGAACGAGATCAACGAGGCCGAGGGAAAGATCAAGGTCGAGTACAACCCGAACCGCCCCGACTTTTCATCGCCCGAGGGGGTGGCGCGCGCTTTGAAGGGGTACTACGAGATAGAGACTGGGCTCCCGCCATTCACGGCAAAGGGAGGGGACTATAAGGTCGTCGTCGACCCGCTGGTGAGCCAGGTGCGGCCGTACATCGCGACGGCCATCGTGCGTGGCATCGACCTCGATGATGAACAAGTGGCAACCCTCATGAACACCCAAGAGGACTTGCACTGGGCGATCGGCCGCGACCGCAAGAAGGTCGCCATCGGCGTCCATGACCTCGACAAGATCGTCCCACCGTTCACCTACACGGCGGTCAAGCCGAACGCGATCAAGTTCGAGCCGCTCCAGATGCCCGGCTACCTGCTCACCCCCGCGGAGATACTCGTCCAGCATCCCAAGGGCAGGGAATATGCCCACATCCTCAAGGACACGGGGATCTACCCCATCATCTTCGACAAGAACAAGAACGTGATATCCTTCCCGCCAGTCATCAACGGCACGCTCACCATGGTCACCGACGACACGAAGAACCTCTTCATCGACATGACCGGCACTGACCTGAAGGCCGTGAACTTCGCGCTCAACGTGCTGTGCACGATGCTCGCGGACATGGGCTGCAAGATCGAGAAGGTGTCCAACATGTATCCCGACGGGCCGCGCGTCACCCCGAACTTCGCGCCCGCTGAATGGACGGTGGACGAGGACTACGTCAACAGCTATCTCGGCTTGAAGCTGCCCGAAGCGGACATGATCAAGGCGCTGCGCAAGGTGCGCTTCGATGCCAAGCCAGGAAAGAGGAAGGGCTCGCTTGACGTGCTCGTGCCGTGCTACCGGGGGGACCTCATGCACCCTGTCGACCTGACCGAGGAGGTCGCGATTGGCTACGGGTACTCCAACCTGCCGCTGACGATCCCACAGGGCGGCTTCGGGAAGTATCATCCCAAGCTGGAAGCGCAGGCCCTCGTCCGCAAGGTCATGGCCGGCCTCGGCTTCCAGGAAGTCGTGAACTTCATACTCACCAACAAGGAGAAAAGTTTCACCGCGACGAGGCGCAAGTGGAAGGAGGGCGTTGTTCTCAAGAACCCGGTGTCCAAGGAATACGACACGGCGCGCCAGGATCTGCTTTCGGGCCTCCTCCAGAACCTCCAAGACAACAAGCACGAGAGCATTCCCATCAAGGTATTCGAGGTCGGCGACGTCATCATCCTCGATAAAAACGAGGAGACGGGCGCCCGAAGGGACGTGCACGCGGCTTGCGTGATCTACGACAAGGAAGCGGGGTACACGGATGCAAGGTCGGCCCTCGACGCTTTCATGGAGATGCACGGCATCGAGGCCTTCGAAGTGAAGGCGGCGTCCAACCCGTTCGGTCTCGACGGGCGCACCGCAGACATCATCTTCGACAAGAAGCGCGTCGGATCCGTGGGGGAAATCCACCCGGAGATCATCTCGAGTTTCGACCTCGAGTTCCCCGTCGGATTCTTCGAGATCAACCTCGAGCCGCTTATGTGAGCGAACCGCTCTCCTTCCTCTTCTTTCCCTGGGGGAGCACGCCCCTTCAAGCATTTAACGGCCTCCATCCCCTTGATCGAGCACGGCATAAGCAATTGCAAACCATGCGTTATAATGGTGATGGGTGACGAATAAGAAAGCGTGTAGGAATATGGTATCCTAGATAACTGAATCGTTTCGCGAGGTGATTATGGTGCCGAAAAAAACGACGCTGATCGAATACAAGCACAAGAACAGCGGCCAGATCGCTCGGGTCACGAAGGACGGTAATGGCGAGCTGTTCCTGGAGTTGGACTTCCACGACGGTGTCAAAGCCAGGATTGAATCCACCCTGGAGGGCTCGAGGCTCGAGGGCGCGCTGAAAACGCTTGCGAAGCACGTGCCGAGGGCATTCAACCTCTCCGCCGTGAGGGACGTAACCGCGCAAGATGAGGGACTGCGGGTGGAGGAGTTGAACGGGGACTTCGTATTCGTGGATCTGCCGCCCGAGGAGGCAACACTCTTCGTTGACGTCATTGAAAGGAACTTCGACCTGCTGGACGGCATTGCAAGCAGGTGAGGCAAAGCCCTCCCTCCCTTGTTTTTTCACCCGACGTAGCGCCGGATGATGGTGTCGGTGGGAACGCCGGGCATCTTGTCAGGAAAGTCGATCATGTGGTGCGTGCCCCTCGATTCCCGCCTGGACATGGCGGAAGTCGTGATCAGGTCAGCAACCGTCGCCAGGTGCCGAAGCTCGATGAGGTCGGACGTGAGTAGGTATTCCCAGTAATAATCCTTGATCTCCTCGAGGATCAAGTCGATCCGGCGCTTCGCGCGCTGGAGGCTCCTCATGCTGCGCACGATGCCCACGTAGTTCCACATGACCGTGCGGATCTCGTCCCAATCGTTCTTGACGACGATCCCCTCGCTGCTCTCGATAGCCTTCCCGATTTCCCATTCGCGAACGTGCTGGAATGCCGGCGGTTTGTTCGATATTCGATCCTTGATGTATTTCGCCGCATGATCCGCCATTGCCACGCATTCTAAGAGGCTGTTACTTGCGAGCCGGTTCGCCCCGTGCAGGCCGGAGCACGATGCCTCGCCGATCGCGTGCAGGCCGGGAATGTTGGTCGTCCCGTCTATGTCCGCGGCGATCCCGCCGCACGTGTAGTGCGCCGCCGGCACGACCGGGATCGGCTCCTTGGTAATGTCGATCCCGTAAGACTTGCACTTCTTGTAGATGGTCGGGAACCGCTCCTGGATGAACTCAGCAGGCTTGAAGGATAGGTCGAGGAGCACGTTGTCGATGCCGTAGCGCTTCATCTCGTGGTCTATCGCGCGGGAGACGACGTCCCTGGGGGCCAGCTCTGCGAGCTTGTGGTATTTTGGCATGAAACGCTCGCCAAGGTGGTTCTTCAATATGGCACCCTCGCCGCGTAGTGCCTCGGAGATGAGGAATGACTTCGCGTACGGGTGAAAAAGGCATGTGGGGTGGAACTGGAAGAACTCCATGTTCGCGATGGCGACGCCCGCCCGGTAGGCCATGGCGATGCCGTCGCCCGTCGCGATGTCGGGGTTGCTCGTGTAGAGGTATACCTTTCCTGCTCCACCTGTTGAGATGACGGTGAAGCGGGCTTCGATGGAAAATACGTTTCCCGAGACCTGGTCGAGCGCGTGGATGCCGATGCAACGACCGCTCTCTGTGATGAGGTTGACCGCGATAGTGTTCTCGCGGATCTCGATGTCTGGGCAGTCGTGCTCGATGTGGCGGAGCAGCGTCTCTTGAACCACGTTACCGGTCACGTCGCCCGCGTGTATCACGCGCCTCTCTGAATGCCCGCCCTCCCTACCGAGGTCATAGTCCCCCTTGTCATTCCTCGTGAAGGGGACGCCGATGTCGATCAGTTCCTGGACGAGGCGCGGCGCGCTCTCGACGACCTTCCGTACGACGCGTTCTTTGCAAAGCCCGTCCCCGGCGACCATGGTATCCTTGATGTGCTTTTCGATGGTGTCTTGCCCTGACATCACGACGGCGATGCCACCTTGGGCGTTTGCGGAGTTAGACTCTGCCTTGTCCTTCTTCGTGATTACGAGAACCGAGCCGGATCTGGAGAGCTTCGACGCGAGGAACAGGCCGGATAGGCCGGA
>JAFGBX010000266.1 GCA_016932935.1 Promethearchaeota archaeon
AGGCGATCCGGGGTGCCGTGCGTGAAGCGACCGGGCACGACCTGCTCATCGAGGCGCACGACCCGGTCTGGCCGTGGTCGAACCGGTACTGCCCCGTCTACTTCCGCCAGGGGTTCAGCGCCGAGGGTGCCTATCAGGAGAACTGGGGCTTCGAGTTCATGTGGAACCCGATCGCCGACCTCCGCCTGGGAAAGGCGTTCTCGCTGTACCACTACGCCGCGGCGTGCCCCATCCCGCTCTACCTCCACATCAACATGAGCCACGACAACGAGCACTGCTTGTTCTTCTGGTGGGCGGCCAGTACCGTGCGCCACCTGGGCATCGGCGGGAAGACGTGCAACGCGTCGATATGCCAGACCGGGATGGCGCACGCCGTCGACCAGGCCGCCCAGTACGAGCGGTACAAGGAAGCGATGGCGGAGTACCGCGCTCGCAAGCCGTGGTTCGTCCGCGGGAGGTTCATCGGGATAAGCGAGGACGTCCACCTGCACGTGCTGGACGGGACCCCGGGCGGCGTGCTGATCGCCTTCAACCTGGACTTCGAGGCGCGCACGTTCGAGTTCACCATCGAGTGGGCCTGGCTCCACTCGGTGGCCGGCCACTCCTTGCCCATGGAAGCCGTTGGCGCGGCAGCATGCGAGATCCTTCTGGGTTCCGACCCGATCAAGGCCAGGCTCACGGTCGCCCCCGGCCAGGTGGCGCGCGTCTACATCGGCCAGGCGCTTGCCAGATGAGCCACGAGGATGGGATGCCTCTACACCAATCACGGTCGTCCGAGATGGGGGAAAAGGTACTCCTGGCGCACCTCCGAGCGTATGGGGTCACTCACGAGTCCATCGCCGGATACATCGCGGCGGATCCAGGCGGTGCGGGGGAGCGGCTCCGCTCCGTCTCCTACAACAGCCCCGAGCTGCTTTCTCCCGGCGTCGTGAGCGTCATCCTTTCCCACTTCTCGCTCAACCCGCGGGACTTCTTCACGATCCTGCACAACCTCGCCGCCAAGTACCCGGAGCGGTCTGGCGAGATCATGCGAGAATATTTCATCCGGTTCGATGCCCACCCGGAGGCGGCAGTTGGTGACTTCTACTACGTCGCCGCCAACGATCCACACCTTGTGACGCCCGCGTTCGTCGACAAGCTCATCAAGCACATCCACATCGCCCCCGTGGACGTGATAACGACGTTCCGCCATCTGCTCGCCAAGGCCCCCGCCCTGATACACGAGGGCGTCGTTTCGGCGATCATCAAGGTGATCAGGCCCGTCGGCGCGAACCAAGCGTTCTACTTCCTGCGCGACCTCGCCGTCCAGCACCCGGGATTCACCCCGCTTTGTACGCTGGCATTGTTCGAATGCTTCTTGAAGGATCACAACTACGCGGTGAAGCGCGAGATGCTCGTTGACATCCAGAGCATCGCCGCGGTGTCCCACGTCAAGACGGCGCTGGAGAAGGAGCTGGCCCGACCAGCAGGCGAGGGCTCTACCGCGGCCAGGGCGCTCATGGCCATGCTGTTCCGCCAGCGCTATCGCGTGCAGCAATCGGTGCTGATCCAGGCGCTCGATTACGTGGCGCACTGGCCTAGGCTCTTCGACTTCTTCGCGCTCTTGATACGGCACGCCGGGCGGCAGCACGAAACCTCGTTCATTGAGAAATTCCTCGACGGGGCCTATCAGTTGCATTTCTTGCTGACCGTTCGAGATTTCGAGACGATGCTCGTCGACGTGGTCAATCCGGAAGCCGTTAACCCAGCAAGTTTCGGTAAAGATGTTCAATTCTTGAACGACGATGAACAATTGCGTCAACTACTATCGATCGTTTCCGGGCTAGCAGCGGCAACAGGTGGGGCAGTGGATCTGAGCGCGGTCGATCGGTTCAAGGGCCGGAAAGCGGCCGCAGCCCGTGAGCTAGCCGCCCTGGGGAAGGTCATGGCCGGCGTGCAAGGCACGCGCCGCGAGCGCGTCCTGATTCGCATGGAAGCGCTCCAAAGGTTGGCCGCGGGTTCCCGCGACGAGAGACTGGAGAAACGCGACCGCCGCGCCCTCGCGAAGGAGCTGGAGGGGGCCCTCCTCGCGGAACTGAAGGCCTTCACGCTGGTCCTGATCGTTGCCCTCAAGGAGCAATCGGTCGGCAAGGTCGCCCAGCGGATCCTGGGGCACGTGCCCGCCAACCTAGGCAATGAAGTAGGGGTATTTCCCGCGTTGTTCCTCCTCGAAAAGCTCGGGGGTGGTAACAATTATAAATACCTCCGGCGGCTCATCGAGGACAAGCTGGAGGGACGGGAACCCGCTTGGGTGTGGTCAGAGCCTCCCGTCGTTGCGTGGAAGGAGCGCGTTCGAAAAGGCCAGCCATCCATAGTGCTCGACCACTGGCGGGCCCCCTTCACGAGACGCTACACGTACAAGGTCACCAACGCCGAGAAGGAGAAGAAGCGAAAGGTCGGCCTCGAGCTGCAGCAGACCAGGGCGCTGTTCGAGCAGCTGAAGGTCGCGACCGGCGGGGCCGCGAACTTCGAGGAGCTGGCGAAGAAGGCCGAGAACCTCCCCGCGGGAGCCGACCCTGCCGTGGTCGAGGAGATTCGCGTGAACCTGACCAGGATCCGCCGGATGATCGATGCACCCGCGTCTGACTACGAGGGTGCCATCGACCTCGTCGTCGAGACGGATCCCTTCCAGTACTTGTTCATGGGCGAGTACGGCTTCGCCTCGTGCCTCTCGATGCACGGCCGGTATTTCTGGGGGGCGGTGTCGAACGCGATCGACGTCGACAAGGTCGTCGTCTGGGCGAGGGAACCCGGCGGGAACATCGTGGGGCGCCGGCTCATCGCGCTCACGCCCGAAGGCGTGGTCTCGTACCGGACGTATTCGAACCGGTTCGGCCTCGCCCTGGACGAGTTTTTCAAGGAATTCATAGACGAGTACGCGCGGTACTGCGGGACGGTGCGAACCCGCGAGGGGAAACCAACCCCGCTGCTGAGCGACGCCTGGTACGACGACAAGGTTATTTAAATTGATTCCTCCTTGAATTTGCCTTCATTAGAATAGAAAGGAAAAACGGCTCTCGTACAAGTCAAGGCTTGCATCCGGGCATAAACTCGTCAATTCTGCTGCCCTTGATTCTCTTGATTTCATTTTCCGCGTCTTGCAATGAAAAGTTCAATTGCACGTTCCTCCGATGAGCTTCATCAATGAATTCCCACAAGCTGAGCCCAGCGATCTCCGAGGCTTTTCCGAACGATATCTTGCCGAGTTTATACTCGTCGATGGCGTGCTTGATCTTGTCTTCCTTGATTGCCTCATAAAGTAAATGCCGGATGTATGATGACTGGTCAAGGTGAAGTCTTTCTTTCATCTTCTCGATGTCATCCTTTAATTCCGAGGGAATGACGATTGTAATTCGATCACTCGTTCTTTTCACCTTCGTTCAGACATTTTTGATACAATTCGAGGGAGAACCAACTATCGCGTGCATATTTCGCTAGGTTTTCGCGGAAGAGATCGATCGGGATAGCAGCTTTTTTTCGGACGAGGTAAAGTAATACTCCAGCCGTCGTTAACGTTTCGACAGCATGTTGCTCGGCGGCAATCCGTCCCTTTTCCTCGTCGATGAGCAAGAGGGCGCCATGTTCTTTGGCCAGTGTCACGGATTCATATTCTCATGAATACACAGCTTCAGGTACGCTGATTTCACCGAACATCTCAAGCACGAATGGCAGTTTCCCTATCTTGGTGAGGTGGATCAAGGGGGAGGCATCGCTGATGATCATCTATAAATGATCACATGCAAATCACATATTTATCCATTCTCCTTATGCCGAGACCGAAGAGCGATAAGCCTGGTACGAGACCACGAACGACATCGTGCTTGCCGCGCGCACGCGCACGCACGCCGTGGCGTGCGAGATCGTCCCGGGAGGGCGGTCGATCCACATCGGGGTGAGGGTCAACCCGGGGCGCGTCGCGCGGGTGTAGCTGGGCGGGGCCGTGCCGGAATAGCCCTTAAAGTTATGGGATGGCCCCGGAAAAAAACCAATCAGAGTGATCAGAAAATTCATAAGCCTCTGATCACATGAGGGTCATAATGTCGAGCCAACCTGGGTCGTGTGGATGCTCCACGAACCCCGACGATAGCGCGCTCACCCTCTTCTCGATCACGAAGATCGACGAACGCGGGCAGATCGTGATTCCAAAGGACGTCCGCGATGGCCTCGGGTGGAACAAGGGCGAGAAGATCGCGATCATAACGCGAAAGAACACGGAAGGGAAGTTGTGCTGCGTGATGCTCGTGCATGTTGACTCGCTCGCCGACTACATCAAGGGCTTCGTCAGCACGTTGAGATGAACGCAGGGGGACGCGCCCATGTCCGTCGTCTTCATGAAGAAGTTGGAGCAAGAACCCGCCACCTACGAGCAAGGCTTCACGGCGCTCACGGGTGGGGTCAATAAACGAGTTCAAGACTGGATCCTCGGGCAGCTGTACCCGTCGAGCAACGTGCTAGAAATCGGCCCTGGTCCCGGTACCCTTTCTTTTGCAATGGGCAAAAAAGGTCACATCGTGACCGGGATAGAGCGAAATCTGGGTATGCTCAAGCAAGCACGGATGAACAAGGATACAATGAAGAATCTCCCCGTCAAATTCGAATGGGGAGATGTAACGGTCTACGAGCCGAAGCCAGGCGAACACGATGCAGTGGTGAGCACGTTCGTGCTCTCCGAGTTGCGGCCACTCGAGCAACAAATCTATTTGCGAAAGGCGTGGCTCGCACTCAAGCCTGGCGGAAGACTCCTCATTGCGGACGAGTTTCTCCCGAGAGGGGTATGGAAGGTCAGCTTCGCGGTTCGGCGCTGGTGGTACAGGCGTAAGGCGAAAAGACACCGCGCGGGATTAACACATCCGCTCGAATGGTTTATGAGGTATCCAGCTGCCATCGGTTTCAAGCCCGTCGCTGAACAGGCCTGGATGCACGGGGCGATCAAGGCAGTCGCATTCGAGAAGGTTATTCTTGATGAAAGAATCGGGCCCGGCCATTATCGCCCTCAAAAGCGTGCGTTCACCGGCGCTAAGGCGAGGCTGCGTGCATGGCGTTGTTTACTAACCGGGCAAGTCGACCACGTGTCCATCGAGCCGGGCATCTACGTATCCGGCAATCCCGGGTCAGATGCGCCCGTGCTGGTCACTGCGAACTACGAGTACACGTACTTCCGCGTGATGCGTGAC
>JAFGBX010000267.1 GCA_016932935.1 Promethearchaeota archaeon
AGGTGTTCCGTCCATGACCGTCAAGTTCACCCAGCTCGAGAAGCTCGAGCACTACATCGACATATGCGGGCGGTGCGGCGACTGCTCCACGAGCGGGACGCAGATGTCGACCGCCAAGCGGCACGTGGACAGGCCATGCCCCGTGAAGAACGTGCTCGGGTACGAGGCCTACTCGGCCCGGGGGCGCATCATGGTGCTCAAGAACGTGCTCGGCGGGAAGCTCAAGATCAACAAGGAAATGCTCGACTGGGCGTATTCTTGCACGACGTGCGCGTCTTGCAAGGAGACGTGCCTCGCGATCGACGGCGGGATCGACACGCCGGCCATGATGGAAGCGCTGCGAAGCGACCTCGTCGAGAGCGGGAACGTGCTCGGCAAGCACAAGGAGGTCATCGATTCGATAGTCGAGAACGGGAACCCGTACGGCGAGCCCGCGGCCAAGCGCCTCGACTTCATCAAGGGGCGGCACGCGACCGCGAAGGCGGACGTGCTGCTCTTCCTCGGCTGCACGGCGTCGTACCGGGAGCCGGCCATGGCGGCCGGTGCCGTGGCGCTGCTGGACAAGCTGGGGGTGCCCTACGCGATGCTCGACGGCGAGGGCTGCTGCGGTTCGATCCTCAAGCGCTATGGTTATTCCACCGAGTTCGCGTCGAACGCCAGGCGCGTCGTCGACGCGTTCGCGGCGGCCGGCGCGAAGACCATCGTGACCCCCTGTGCGGGCTGCTATCGCACGTTCAAGAAGGACTACGCGGGCGTCGAAGGCGCCAGCAACTTCCAATTCAAGCACGTCACCGAGTTCGCCAACGATCTCCTCAAGGCCAACCCCCGCGAGTTCAAGCTCAAGCAGCACGCCCGCATCTCGTACCACGACCCGTGCCACCTCGGGCGGCACGCGGGCGTGTACGAAGCACCTCGCGACTTGCTCAAGGGCATCCAGAACGCCACGTTCGTCGAGCTCGATGCGAGCCGGAACTTCAGCCATTGCTGCGGCTCCGGAGGCGGCGTGAAGTCGTCGAACCCGGAGCTAGCTAGGGAGATCGCGACAAACAGGGACGAGGAGGCGATCGCAAAGCAAGTGGACATCCTCGTCTCGGCATGCCCGTTCTGCGAGAGAAATCTGCGCGACGGGCTCGATGGCGCCTCCTCGAAGCTTCGCGTCGCCGACGTCACGGAGCTGCTTGCCGAGACCATGGTCGAGGCGCTGGAGGGCACGGTCGCCGGCTGCGGCGCGCCTGGCGATGCGACGACCGCCGGTGGCAGGTACATGGCCTACCTGGCGAGGTACCCGGACATCTTCTCCGACCTCGTGCAAGGTTCGGTCATGGACTTCACGATCTACGAGAAGATCGATGACCTCCAGGCGGAATGCGACCCGATAGAAGCATTCAACGTGCTCCGGACGGAGAGGGGCATCGACATACGGCCGGGCCGTGCCGACAGCGCCGACCTCGAGCTCGCGCTTGCGGTGGCGGCGGTCGAGAAGCTGGTCACGTGTCCCACGAAGGCTTCCTACGCCGAGCAGTTCGGCAGGTTCTACAACGAGCCCGACGAGGCGGCGGGGTGGATCGACTTCGTCTTGAACAAGCGGACGAAGACCTTGATCAAGATGGGCTACGGGAAATTCGCCGAAGCTGCTGGCATTCTAGAGGATGATGACGCGGTCTGAGCCAGCCCGCCTTGCTCATGTCTACAACATGACTCTATTTTTCCCGATTGATAACCAGACTGGAAGGGGGGTCTCGGTCATTTGATATATAACCCAATACGCCTTGGAGGAACCATCGGAAGAAGCTGTATGTCGAGATCGATGAGATGACCGACCAAACGGGGTCGCCTGGATCCAAGGGAACGGCCGAACTCACCACGCAAGAGCTCTGGGAGAACATCGGCTTCCACAGGCCGATCGCAGGGATGTTTTACCAACTGCCGTTCACGATCGTCACGGCCATCCTCGGCCTGGCACTGATGAGCTTCTTGTACAACATTTTATACCCCTTCCCAGAAAGTCTGGGCTACAAGGGTGCAGCGACGGGCATCTTCGGCCTCATGTTCTACACGTTCGACCTGGGCACCGCGAACATCATCAACCGGTTCATCGGCGAGGTGGCCATCAAGGATCCTAAGCAGATGGTCAAGTACGTGCAGTACTTCATCTGGTATCAGGCTCTAAGCGGCCTCGTGCAGACGACCGCCATCTCGATATACGCCTTGTTCTTCGTCCCGGCCGGCCAGCTCGCCTACGCCGTGTGGATCATCCTCATCTACTCCACCGTCCAATACCCTGGTTTTTTGGGCATCTTTCGAGGCGTCCTGGACACGCTCCAGCAGTTCCATAAGGTCACGATCCTCAACTTCATAGCAGGCGAGGTGTTCCAGCGCCTGACCGAGGTCGCGTTCGTCTTGCTTGGCCGCTGGTGGGGCATGAACGACCCCGCGATCGGCGAGATCATGGGCATCGCCATCGGGGCGGTCATCGGGACGTACGTGGACGACTTCATCGCCACCGCCGTCTCGGCTCATTACTTCACCAAGATCATGCACCAGTACGGCTTCACGAGCCGGGATTGCTTCCGGCACGACTTCGACCGGAAGCTCGTCAAAGCGTGCCTTTCGTGGGGGGTCAAGTCCGGGATACCCAACTTCTTCTGGACGTTGAACGGCTTCATCTCGCTCAACCTCTGGCTGATGTATGTGCCCCAGTACACGACGTTCGCGGCATTGGCCGGCTTTGGGGGGATGTTCGGGAGCATTATGGGCATCTCGCCGCCACTGGGCGGCGCCGTCAGCGAGGCCTATTTCAACGGGAAGGAACGCCTCGTCCAATACTACATCCATCAATCCATCCTCCTCACCGCGATGCTCCAATTCCTCATGCTCTCCATCGGTCTGTGCATCGTCCTCGTCTTCGAGCCCTTGCTGATCGCGTTCGGCCTGCAGTACTACATGCTCAGCGTGATCTTCATCATCCCTCGCCTTATCCGTGACAGCCAGCAGCCCTACAATAACTTTGCCGAGTTTACGATCACGCAAACGGGCCACATCAACTTCCAGATGACGATCGACCTCTACGAGGCCGGGACCGCCATCCTCTCGTGGTTCATCTTCATTGCGTGGCTGCAAGTTCCCCAGCAGTACGGGATCGTGGCGATCGCGTGGCTCATGCCTTGCGCCGAGTTGCCCGCGATCGTCTCGAAGGTGCTCATCTCGCTCGGGTACTTGCACAAGAAGGTCGTCAAGCTGCGCGTCCCGTGGACCCGTGCATTCATCATACCGGCGGCCTCCACGGCCATCACGTTCGCTATCGCCTACGCCTACATAATGCTCGTGTTCCATCCCTTGAACAACAACTTCGGCATCGTCGTCGCCCTGGTGCCCTCGGTCGCGTTCCTCGTGCTAGTCGTCCCCTTCTTCATCTTCTTCCCCCTCACGGCGGCCCTCGGCTCGTGGGACGACGACACGCTGGCGATGTTCAAACGCGCGACCCAGATGAGCGGGCTTGGAAAGGTCTTCATGATACCCATGGTCAGGATCCTGGGGCGAGTGGCGAGCCGCTCTAAATTGCACGGGCGCTTCGCGATGGACAACTCGAAGGCGATCCAGGAGGCGAGGGAACTGATGGAACTGAAGAACGCGCGGTCGAGCGTCAAGACGAGGGTATTGTGACTGAATAAGGCCTTTTGCTAATATTTGGCCGCAGCCACGATCGTTGGTTAATTGGCACGATTCTGCTTGAATGATCCCAAATCGCGGGAGCTAATCCAAACCTGGTTCAGATCATAGAATGTAACGCCCAAATACTTGGAGGTAGGCATATCATCAAGAGGACGCGCATACCCATCGACCTCGACAAGTACCAGTTGGAGGCCCCCGGCACGCATTGAAGTTCGTTCTCGACGAGCGCGTCCCACGTCGCGCTGCCGGGCTCGGCACGACGATCGAAGGGGCATTTCCCCCGTGGATGGACGGGAAAACCAAAAAAGCCCCCACGCCTTTGCTCCGGTCATCGCGCGTACTCGTGAACCGAGATGGCAGAGAAAACCGGCAACGCAGCGGGTAGCGTCACGATCAAGAACAAGTACACGGGCGAGGTGCTCGGCACCGTCGCGACCGACACGGCCGAGACCCTCCAGCAGACGATCAAGAGGTGCGCCGAGAACGCGGCCGAGCTCCGAAAGATGTCGTTCGAGGAGCGCGCCCAGTGGCTCGGCAAGGTGGCGACCAAGCTGCGCTTCAAGAAGAACGACCTCAAGAAGCTCATCGTCGCGGAGGGCGGGCTCCCGATCAAGTATTCCGAGTGGGAGCTGGGCATCGTATCGAACGGCTTCAAGTTTGCCGAGTGGTACCACCAGTTCGTCGAGGACAAGCCGCTCACGAATATGGACGGCGAGCAGTTCAGCCGCATCGTCTTCATCCCGCAAGGCATGGCCGCTTGCATCTCCCCCCGCAACACGCCGATCTCGTTGCCCCTCTACCAGATGGGCGCCAACTACCTCGTCGGGAACGCCGCCATCGTCAAGCCCTCGACCGCATGCCCCCTCACCATGGTCGAGGCCTTCAAGCTGATGGGGGAGATGGGCTTGCCCGCCCTCGACGCGTACGGCCTTTGCATCGCCCCTGGCGACTGGGTCATCAACGAGTTCATCCAGAACCGCTTGATCAAGGCCATCTTGTCCATCTCGTCGTCGCACACGGCCAAGGACATAATCGTCCAGTACGCCAAGTACCTCAAGAAGTCGGTCGACAACTCCATGGGCGTGAACATGTACACGATGCCATTCAAGCACTTCGTTTTCGAGTGCGCGGGGAACGACGCTGGCATCGTCATGGACGACGTGAACCTGGAGAAGGTCGCCGAGTGGAACGTGAAGGCGTCATACACGAACGGCGGCCAGCAGTGCTTCTCGATGAAGCGCATCATCGTCCACAAGGACGTCTACGACCAGTACGTCGAGGCCTTGAGGAGGGAGATGTCGAAGCTCAAGGTCGGCGACCCCATGGATCCCGACGTCGACATCGGCCCGGTCGGCAGCCGCAAAATACTCATGATGATGGACGTCATGACCGAGGATGCCAAGGAGCGCGGCTGTAAGGTGCTCCACGGCGGCACCAAGGTCGACACGGGCAGCGACTTCGGCCTGTTCTTCAACCCAACCCTTGTCGAGATCCCAGCGGAGAAGGTCAACGACTTGCCCAAGGCCCCGTTCTTGTTCCGCGAGGAGGCCTTCGGCCCCGTGCGCAGCATCACGAAGGCCGAGGACCTCCAGGACGCCATCCGCCTCGCCAATTTGAGCAACTACGGCATGCGGGCGGCGGTCTACACGACCTCCGAGGGGAACATTAAAGCGTTCAAGGAGGGCCTCGACGTTGCCAACGTGTACATCAACGCGCGCCCCATGATGACCGACATCTCGGTCATGCTCGGCGGCATCAAGGACTCGGCATACCCGCCCGGCGCCAAGTACTACGCCCAGGAGCTCGTCTACCAGAAGTACATCTACGACGGCACCGCGGCGAACCTCGACAAGATCAAGTAGGGGGGACGTGACGCCAAGATGGACGCGCCAGCGCTGCTCGACCGGCTCAAGCAGTTCTTCCCGGCGACGCCCGACCTCATGCGCCACATCGCGCCCGGTTCGTGCTGGCACTACCTCGTCTATGCCAGCTCGTTGGACGACCCGGAGCCCGTGCTCGAGTATTTCCTCCGGAAGCGGGCCGACGGCACGGTAGAGATGTTCCAGGAACCCCCGACCGAGAAGCCTGACCTCATCCTCTACTTCACCGAGCGGGCCATCTTGCGCCTCGTCGACGGCAGCCCCACGGCCGACGAGTACTACGCGCGGTACAAGCGGGCCATGGAGCACCCCGAGCCGGGCGTCGAGCTCGACAACAAGGTGAACAAGTCCAAGATCGTGCTCTTCAAGGCCGGCTACCAGGCGTGGCAGCGGGATTTCAAGTTCTAGGAGATCGACTCCGAGTTTTCCGAGCCAACTCCATTGGAATCCCTTAAAAATCGGACTTCCGTATCCCGTGATATTCGTCATTGAAGCGAAACGGGAGACCATTCATGTCCGTGTATGACCAGAAAATCTGGCGCAAGAACTGGGACGAGGGCGTCGGCGACATCCCCGCGTCATCGTGGGAGACGACCTACACCCGAGCCATACGCTCCACTTTCGACAAGTTCCCCGACAAGATGGCGATCGAGTTCCTCGGCGTGGAGGTCACGTTCAGTGAACTCGACACGTATTCCAACCAGTTCGCCAATATGCTCATCGAGAACGGCTTCACCAGGGGCGACATCGTCGCGATCAATCAGCCCAACACCCCGCAGTTCGTGATCGCCTATCTCGGCGCGCTCAAGGCTGGCTGCATCGTCTCAGGGCTGTCCCCCCTCCTGACCGAGGAGCAGATGCAGTACCAGCTCAACGACCTCGGCTCACACGGCAAGAAAGTCTGCCTGGTCACTCTCGACATCGTGTTCGAGAAGCGCTTCTCCAAGATCGCGGCCAACGTACCTGGCACGACGCTCGTCGTGGCTAGCAGCATCGCCGCGTTCCTCCCCAAGATCAAGCAGGTGCTTGGGAAGGCCCTCAAGAAGATCCCGTCTGGCAAGGTCACGCCCGTTCCAAGCAAGACCGTGCTGGACTTCATGGACGTCATCAAGAAGGCCCCGAAGACCCTCCCGGCCGTCTCCATCACGCCGGACGACGTCGCCTACATCATGTACACGGGCGGCACGACCGGGCCGAGCAAGGGCGCCATCATCACCCACCGCAACCTCATGGCCGACCTCCTCGTCGTCCACAACTGGTTGAAATGGCAACCCGGGGGCGGGCTCGCGGTCTCGGGCTTCCCGTTCTTCCACATGGGCGGCCTGTTCTTCCTCGAGAACTGCATGTACCTCGGTTGGAGCCTGCCGCTCATCCCGGATCCCCGCAACGTGAAGCACATGTGCGCGGTCATCAAGAAGTACAAGCCCGACGTGCTGCTCAACGTGCCCACGCTGTTCCAGATGCTGCTCAAGAGCCCGGAGTTCCGGAAACTCGACCACTCGACAGTGAAGTACATGATCTCCGGCGCCGCGCCGTTCCCCAAGGAGTCCCAGGAGGAGCTCGAAAGCGTCGTCGGCAAGAACAAGCTCATCGAGCTCTACGGCATGACCGAGGTCTGCGCCTCGAGTATGATGAACCCGGTCGTGAACAAGAAAAAACTCGGCACGGTCGGCATGCCACTCCCCAACATCGACCTGAAGCTCGTGGATCCGGCGTCGGGGAAGGAGGTTCCGCTCGGCGAGGCTGGCGAGATCTGCGTGCGCGGGCCGATGGTATTCCAGGGGTACCTCAACAAGCCCGAGGAGACAGCGGTCACGATCGACGCCGACGGCTACCTCCACACGGGCGACGTGGGCGTCATGGACGAGGACGGCTACATCCGCATCGTCGACCGCACGAAGGATATGATCATCGTCGGCGGGTACAAGGTGTTCTCCTCGAAAGTCGAGAACGTGCTCGCGGAGCACCCCTCGATCGATTTAGTCGCCTTGATTGGCGTGCCAAACCCCGAGCGCCCCGGCTCGGAGATCGTGAAGGCGTACGTGCAACTTCGGCCCGATTTCTCGCAACCAGAGCGCCGGGACGCCCTCAAGCAGGATTTACTCGCCTACGCGAAGCAACACTGCACGCCGCACGAGACCCCCAAGGCCGTCGAGTTCGTGAACACGATGCCGCTCACGTCCGTCGGCAAGGTCGACAAGAAGGTCTTGCGCGCGGCTGCCCGCCAGATGCTGGCGATCCGTTAATCTCTCTTGATAACTCGCAAGTCACGTGCGCAAGAATGGGGCGATGATCGACCGCTTGTTTTTCTTGACGTCCTCCGGCGTGCCCGTGGCGATCACCTCGCCGCCCTTGGGCCCGCCGCCGGGGCCGAGCTCGATGAGCCAGTCCGCGTTCGATAACATGTCGATGTCATGCTCGATCACAACGACCGTGTTGCCTTGATCAACGAGCCGCTCGACCAGCGCGAGTAATTTCATCACGTCGTGAGGATGCAGCCCGGTCGTCGGCTCGTCGAGGATGTAGAGGATGCCCACGCCGCGTGCCTTGCCCAGCTCCCTGGCGAGCTTGATCCGCTGCGCTTCACCGCCGGAGAGGGTCGTCGCGGGCTGCCCGAGCGTCACGTAACCCATCCCCGTTTCCTGGAGGATCCGAAGCGGCGAGGTGATGGCCTCGTTGTCATCGAAGAGCGCGACGGCCTCATCGACCGTGAGATCGAGCACGTCGTTGATGTTCTTCCCCTTGTACGTGACCTCGAGCACCTCGGGCTTGAAGCCTGTCCCGCGGCACTCCTCACACGGTATCTCGACGCTGGACAAGAACGATACTTGCAGGTCCTTGGTGCCCTCGCCATGGCATGCCTCGCAGCGGCCCTTGTCGGAGTTGAACGAGAAGTGCCCGTCCGAGTAATTCCGCCTCTTGGCCTCCGGTTGCCTCGCGAACAGGTCGCGGATGCGGTCGAGCACGCCGACGTAGCTGGCGGGGTTCGAAGTGCGGGAGCGGCCGATCGGGGCCTGCGTGATCGTGATGCAGTCGATGATCGCCTCCCAGCCCGACAGCTTCCCGCCGACCCCATCGAGCTCGATCGTTTCCGACGCGACGCTGCCGTTCTCGTCCTCGTCCGCGGTGAAATGCTTCTTGAGCAGCGGCACGATGGAATCGTTCACGAGCGATGATTTCCCGCTGCCGGAAACGCCGCACACCATCACGAGTATGCCAAGGGGGATATCGACGTCCATCCCTTTCAGGTTGTTCGCGGCCGCCCCCCGCAAGCAAAGCCGCTTGGTATCGGGCAGGATCTTCCGGCGCTTCGATGCAGCCTTCACGGGAACAGAAAGGCCACCGGCGATGTATTGCGCCGTGATCGACCCTTCCATCGCGGCCTTCGTGCCGCTAACACTGCCCTGGTAGACGAGTTTCCCGCCTCGAGTGCCGGCACCGGGCCCGATGTCGACGACCTCGTCGGCGGATGATATCACGCCCATGTCGTGCTCCACGACGATCACTGACGATCCGCCGTCCCGGAGCCGCTTGAGAATGGCCGTCAGGTTGGCCTTCTCGGCCTCGTGCATGCCCATGGTCGGCTCGTCAAACAAGTAGATAACCGAGTCCAACCCGGCCTCCAGGTGAGACACGAGCGAGACCCGTTGCAACTCGCCGCCCGACAGGGAGGGTAGGTTCCGGTTGAGGTGGAGGTACGAGATGCCGAGGGCGTCGAACTGCGCCAGCTGGCGCCGCGCCTCGGCGACCAGGGCACGGCCCTGGGACGTCTTGAGCCCGTCCAGCGCGCCCAAAAAGGCGTGGAGATCCAAGACGGGCATCGCGGCCAGCTCGCCGATGTGCTTGCCCCCGATGGTCGTCGACCGTGCCCTCGCGTTGATGCGATAGCCGCCGCACGAGGAACATTGCTGCTTGGTCATGTAGTTCTTCTCAATCTTCTCGCGGCGATACGCGCTCGTGCTCTTCTCCATAGCCCGCTTGAGGTGCGGGATGACGCCCTCGTAGGCGAGCTCTATCGTGCCCTCGAATCGCCGCGACTTCCACGATAGTTTCATCTTCTCGTCGGTGCCGTGGATGAAGACCCTCTTGACTTCATCGGGCAAGGA
>JAFGBX010000268.1 GCA_016932935.1 Promethearchaeota archaeon
GTTCTGCAGCCAACGTTCTCCCCGCCCGGCTCGGGACGGGGGGACGTGAGCGACAAGGATCCCAACGACTTCAAATATGGCTTGTTTGGAATGGATTCGAGCAGGATGATATGACATGAGTACAGACACGAGCACGTGGGCTGAAGCCTTGATAGACGGCATCGATATCGACAAGTACATCGTGTGCACGTACGTCGTGTGCTTGCCCTACGACTACGAGAGTCAATTCACGAACATCGCGAAGGTTATTGCGGAAGAGCAATCGATCGGGACGTGGGTGCACGTGCCAGGGGAAACCCCCGAGGTGCGGCGGCGCTTCATCGGCAAGGTACTCCAGTGCGTCGAGATCCCGCAGTACGAGGTCATGCGGCCGGAACGGAAGAATCGGGTGCCTTTTGGTGACCCGCAGATTCCACTCATTCCTTACCTTATGACGATCGGCTACCCGGCGGAATTGTTTAACGACGACAACTTCGGACTCGTCTTGACGTCGATCTACGGCAACATCTCCATGGTCGGCCCGATCCGCTTGGTGAGCGTCCGCTTCGGGAAGGAGACCATGAACAGGTACAAAGGCCCGACGTTTGGCTTGGAGGGAATTTACAAGAAGCTCAAGATCCCGCTCGCGCCCGACCCCAAGACCCGGCCGGTCACGATCAACATGATCAAGCCGAAGTCCGGGTACACGAAGACGGTCGGCCAGAAGATCTTCTGGGAGGCGGCCATCGGCGGCGTCGATATCATCAAGGACGACGAGATGATCGCCGACTGCAAGCAGATGGACAACGCGATCGAGGAACGCGTCCCCATGTACATGGAGATGCGCGACAAGAAGATGGCCGAGACCGGCGAGGAGACCATCTACACGGTGAACATCTCCGACCGCATGGACAGGATGCTGGAGCTTTACGACAAGGTCGTCTCGCTCGGCGGCAACGGCGTGATGATAAACTACATCAACTGTGGCTGGTCTTGCGTGAAGCCCCTCACCGACAAGGGCAAGCTCGTCATGCTCGGCCACACGGACGGCGGCGGCGCCTATTACGTGTCGCCCTTGTCTGGCATCTCGTCCGACCTCGTGCTCGGCATCTTCCCCCGCATGCTCGGCGTCGACATCCCGCTCGTGCCCGCCCCCTACGGCAAGGCACCCTACATCGTCGACCGGTACCTCCAGCTCTGCAAGGCCATCTCCATGCCCCTCGGCTACGGCGACCACCAGCTCAAGCCCTGCCTGCCCTTCCCCTCGGGCGGCATCCAGGCCCAGCACATCCCCCAGCTGGTCAAGGACCTCGGCCCCAACATCGGCGTCGGCACGGGCGGCGGCATCCACGCGCACCCCATGGGATCCATCGCCGGCGCCAAGGCCTTCCGCCAGGCGTTCGACGCGTGTATGGCCGGCGAGTGGGATCTCAAGAAGTATGCCAAGGAGAAGAACTTGCAGGAGCTCGCTGTCTCGCTCGGCATGATGGACATGGCGCACGACGGCTTGAAGACCATGTTCAAGAAGAAGTAGACCAGCTTTCCTACCCTTTTCTTATCCTCGTTTTTTCGGTTGCCACGTCGCGTGAGAGGCCTTCACTTGCTGCCAGGCGCGCGCTCGCCCTTCCCCGGCCGGAGCACGCTGCCGATGGCGAGGTTCGACAGGAGGTATGCCGCGAGCACGTATGGCCACATGTACCCCGCGAGGACGTTCCATCCCACGAGGATCTCGGCGACGGGGCGCCCCATGGCGAGGCTCCCTCCCCACTCGAACAGCAGCTCCAGGCCGAGCCAGAGCAGCCCCACGTGAACCAGGTCCCGCGTCACGTAGACCTTGACGTGGCGCAGCAAGAGCCAAGCGATGATGCAGGTGCACGCGATGCGCGTCGACATCCCGACCTGGTGCGCGGCCAGCGGGCCCCACGCGGGCTCGTAGACGAGGTTCATGAGCACGAAGAAGTTGACGCTCGATATCGCGAGGTCTAGCAGCCAGAACCGCGCACCGGCGCTCAAAAAGTGCTTGTTCATTCTCGCAACACGTTCCATCGTTGGTTATTGGCTACTCGTCAAGAGGCACGCAACCATTTAGGAGATCCTGGTGCCAACTCTTGTATCGGCACCCGATTTTCCCAAACGCGAGCCAGGCCGAACCGGAAGGCGAAAGATCCCCTTTATCTACCGTCCGACCATTGCACGGGATCATGGACGAGCAAGCAAGCGGCTACCAGGAGGCGCTCCCGGCGCGGGCGAAGATCGCCTATTCCCTCGCCAACGGGGCGAACGGCTTACTCTCCGGACTTGGTCTAAATCAATTAATCTTCTTCTATACCGTGAAGCTCGGCTTTAACACGGATTACCAGATCCTCGCGTGGATGATCTTCATCATCGTGAACGCGCTGAACGACCCGCTCCTCGGGATCCTGGAGGAGCGCGTCGACACGAAGATCGGCCGGCGCGTCCCCGTCCTTCGCTACGGGGCACCGCTGTATGCCGTTTTGTTCATCCTCGTGTGGTTTCCATTCGCTTCCTCGGACAACCAGATCTTGATGTTCGTCAATTACCTCCTTATGCTCTGCTTGTTCGACACGGTATACTCGATGATCGGCCTCGTCACGTACTCATTGCCGGCCGAGATGGCGATCACGGCGAAGCAGCGCTCCAGCATCATGGTGTATTCCACGCTGATCGGGTTCGTCCCGATCGTCCTCGGATTCTTGCTGCCGATTCTGTTCCTAGAGCCGGATACCCGTACGGTATTCGAGTGGCAGTTGCTCATGGTCATTATTGCTATCGCCGGTGGGTTGTTACTCTACTTTAGCAGCTATTTCATCAAGGAGAACGCATGGGCAAGGAAAGAAAAGACGCTCGGGTTCATAGAAAGCATCAAGGAGACGATCAAGAACAAGCAGTTCCTCGTGTTGGAGGTGAGCATCTTCGCCTTGCTCATCGTCTCGACTACCATCACCTCCGGGCTCCTATTCCTGTTCAAGTTTGTCTTCATCACGACGAGCTCTCTCGATTACCTGTACTTCGGCATCCCGATCGGTGCCCTAATCGCAACCATCTTCCTGTTCAATAAATACGTCCCGCGCCTCGGCGTCCGCAAGGTCTTCATCATCGGCTCGATCATCGGCGCGATAGGTTTCGCCATCATCCCGCTCTTCGGCAGGCACCTCTCCTCGCTTTTCATCCCCATCACGCTCATCGCCGTCGGCTTCGCCGCCATCATCATCGGCCAGCAGCCG
Source organism: Promethearchaeota archaeon (assembly GCA_016932935.1). Lineage (GTDB taxonomy): Archaea > Asgardarchaeota > Lokiarchaeia > Sigyniarchaeales > Sigyniarchaeaceae > Sigyniarchaeum. The sequence continues at coordinate 3,225 of JAFGBX010000268.1, forward strand.
CTCATGGCGGACGTGATCGACTACGACGAGATGCTCACTGGCAAGCGCCGCGAGACCACGTACAGTGGCGTCAACGCCCTCATCACCAAGGCCGCCATCTCCATCGCCAACGGCGTGTTCCTGGCCATCCTAGATGCATACGGATACGACGCTGAGCTGAAGGACAACCAACCAGCCACCGTGGCGGATGGGGTGATAATGGCCTTCTGGATCATCCCCGTGGTCTGCGTCTTCTTCGCCGTGATATCGCTCAAGTACTTCAAGCTCGACGGGCCGGAATGGCTCGCCAAGAAGAAGGCGCTCGAACTGGAGCACCAGAGGAAGGAGAAGGAGTACATCGATTTCCTGGCCCGCGAGGGAAAGCTACCAGCCGAAGGTACTGAAAGAGAAGGGACGTAGGACGGTAATTGCCTACCCCGAGTTCTTCTTCTCCATTTCCTTGTCCATCTCGTCGACGAACGTCGCACACATGTTGATCGCATGCCAGAGCATGAGCTTGTTGATGTTCTTCGGCACGTCGCTCTCGTCGTGCCAGTTGCTGATGAACATGTTCTCGCCCCCCGACGCCAGGGCGATCGCCTTGTAGCCCTTCTGCGAGAAGCGGGTCGCGTCTGTGCCGGCGAACGTGGCCTCGTGGATCTTGTAGTACGGCACCGCTCCCTTGGACTTCCGGTAGGCCTCGACCGCGTTGAAGAACTTGTCGACGAGCTCCTTGGAGTGGTACACGGGCTTCATCTGCGGCCACGTGAGGTACATCTTCTCCGCGGACAGGATCCCGAACCCGATGCCCGAGATCGACTCGAGCACGACCGTGTACGAGTTGTCGAGCACGCCGAGTGGCCCGTACTTGGAGACGAAACGTCTAGACCCTCGCTGTCCAGCTTCCTCGCAGCCGAACGCGCCCGCCCAGACCTCGACGTGCTCGGGACGGTGCTCCTTGAAGTGCTTCCCCAGCGCCAGCGCCGCGGCGACGCCGCTCAAGTTGTCGTTCGCGCCGAGCACGATCTTGGACCTCGATGCCGCGTTCTTCACGACCCAGAGGATGAACGGGTACCCGACCGTCAACGACAAGAGGAACGCGGCGTCGACGACCGTCACCCGGAAGATGCCCGGCAGTACCCACGGGTCTATGGCCACGGGCACGATGTCCAGGACGAGCTTGAGCACCTGGAGGCCGAGTACCACGACGCCGTAGCCGATGGCGAGCATCATGAGCGTGATGATCCGCGCGCCGTACTTGCGGGCGAACGGGATCTCGTAGGCGGAGTCCGAGTGCCCGCCGAAGATCACGCGCAAGCGGGTCTCGCCCCGCGGTTTCACCACCCCGAAGACGTTGCGCGAGACGTCCTTCTTGTAGAACGGGTCGGTGAACTCGAGCATGACCATGAGCTCGGCGACGATCACCCACAAGGCCAGGCCGATGAACACGAACATCAACGTGTACCAGTACTTGTCGAGCAAGCTAACGCCGAAGCTGATGGTCATGAGCACGACCGCCACGCGCACGAGCCCGCCCGGGTACGCGTTGTACGCGGTGCGGAACTCGTCGAACTTCACCTCGTCGGCGAACGTCTCGCATTCGGCCTTGATCATGTCCTGGGCTTTGCGCTCCGCTTCGCTGGCGGGGCGCCGGGGGCCGCATTTGTTGCAGATCTCCTCGATAAAGGAGTACATGTACTTCCGGTATGAGGTGTCCGTCTCGACCATGCGATATCGACCAGAACAATCGCGAAGAATGAAATGGAATGCTCCTTGACGTAGCATGCTCGGGGGTGTTAAAAACGTTCGATCGGCTTAATAAATGGCCGCCTTGCCGATGGGATGCCCACGGCCTCGTGGAAACATAATCTTTCTATGGCAAGGGACTTTTTGTTGGAATGATCGGTGGCCCCCCATGGTCGAGTTCGTGAAGGAAGAAGATGCCCGGTACGCGCACGAGTTCATCAAGGCGGTCTGCACGGAGATCGGCCCCGGCTCTCCGTGCAGCCCCCAAGAACGCCAGCGGGCCATGAGGGCAAAGGAAGAGATGGAGAAAACCGCGGATTCCGTCCACGTGGAAGATTTCAAGTGCGCGCCCGGCGCGTACGTCGGGTGGTTCAAGCTGGGTGCACTTTGCGCCGTCGTGGCCGAGGTCTTCTTCTACCTGAGCTTGAACTCGCCTCACGCGATCCTGCACTCGGCCATCGCCTTCGGACTCTCCGTTTTCATCTTCTTGATCTTGATCTTCGAGTTCATCCTGCCGTACGAGTTCGTCGACTTCTTGTTCCCGAAAAGGACGTCGTGCAACGTGGTCGGGAGGATAGGTGCCCCCCCGGGCGGCGGCCAGCCGAAGCGCATCATCATCTTCAGCGGCCACCACGACAGTGCCTTGCAGTTCAGGTGGCTCCAGTACTTGAAGTGGGGCTATTACGTGGCCGAGGCTTGCCTCATGCTCGGCGTCGTCATGCTGGCAGCCTTGCTCGCGATCCACCTCTTTGCCCTGCTCGCGGGCGCCCCGGCCGACTGGGCCGTCTCGTTCAACATTACCCTCTCCTACACCCTCCTCCCCGTGGTGGTCTTTTTCGCGGTGTTCTTTGCCGAGAGCGGCAAGAACGGGGGGAAGGTGCCCGGCGCGTCGGATAACCTGGCGGCCGTGGCGATAGTCCTGGCCATCGGCAGGATCCTCAAGCGCCACCCGGAGCTGGTTCCCGCCGGCACCGAGATCCGCCTCGTGTCCTTCGGCTGCGAGGAAGCGGGCGAGCGGGGCTCGACGGCCTTCGCGAAGCGGCACCTTGCCGAGCTACGTTCGGCCGACGCGAACGTCCTCAACTTCGAATCGATCTGCAGGCCGCACATGAGCATCTTCACGAGCGACCGGAACGGCACGCTGCGGAACGACCCGGGCTTCGTCGCCACGATCGCCGACGCGGCGAGGGCCGCTGGCGTTCCTCATACCGTCAGGCCGTTCTACTTCGGGGGCGGCGGCACGGACGCCTTGCCTTTCAGCGCGATGGGCATCAAGGCCACGTCCTTGTTCTCGATGAAGGTTCCCCACCAGATGATCGAGTTCTACCACCAGACGCACGACAACTACGACAAGGTGCCCGTGGAAGCGCTGTACAACGCCCTCAAGGTGGCCGTGGCGTTCTTGCTGGGTTACGGATGACCCGGCGTTCTTTCTCGACCCACCAGGATGGCTGGAAAGGAGGAATAGGAACGAACGTTCTTCGACCCCGTGCTCAAACGTCCACGAGGTCGAGGATGTGCACGACGTCCAGGTCCTCGGCCACGCGGAACGCCGCGCCCTGGAGCGTGTCCTGGCACGTGAAGCAGGTGTTGACGAGCACGGCCGCGTTTTTCTCGACGGCTTCCCCGACGCGCTTGTCAGCGATGGCCTTGTTGTCCGCCGGGTTGGTGACCATCATCTGGCCGCCGGCCCCGCAGCAGGCGGTGTGCTCCTTGCAGTTGTCGAGTTCCAGGTACCGCGCGTTTGGAACGGCCTTGATGATGTCCCGCGGGCTGTCCCAGAGGCGGGTGAACCGGCCCAGGTGGCACGGGTCGTGGTAGCTGACGAGGGTCTCGCTGTCGAACCCCTTCACCTTGAGCCTGTTTGCGTGGATCCCCTCGATCACGTCATCCGTGAAGAAAACCAGCGGTATCTTGCCAAATTCGGTGCTCTCTTTCCCGTAATGCTCCTTCACGAAGGAATAACAACTCGGGCACGCGAACACAACCCGCTCCGGGGCGAGGTCGAGAATCGCCTTGATGTTGGCCGCCATCCGATCGTTGAACAGGTCGACGTTGCCCGAATCGAGCGCGGGGAGGCCGCAGCAGAGTTCCCGGGATCCGGGAATGACGGAGAGCGGCTTTCCCATCGCGTGGTAGGCCCGGGCGATCTTGGCGAGCGCGTCGCCTTGCTTGAACGCTGGGATGCAGCCCGCGAAGAGCAGGTTCTTGTTGTCCGTCGCGAGCATGTTGCCCGCCCTCGTCGCCCAATCGCCCCGTGCTTCCTTGTTGAACGCGAAGGGGTTACCCGCCTCCTTGATCGCGTCGTTGAAGGGCTTCAGGGCCGAGGGCGCGGCCCCCGACGCCCACAACTCCGCCCGCGCCGACTGGAACAGCTCCCACGGGCTGAAGCCGGCGTCGCACGTCACGTCGCATTCCCGGCACATGGTACACGCGAACAGCCGCTCCGCGAACGGCGCGGGATCCGCGAAGCCGCCCTCAGAGAAGAACCTAGACATTACGACTCGGGCACGCGGCGTGTAGGATTCCCAGCCCCGCGCCTTGAACGAGCAGCACGTGGCCGAGCAGTTCGAGCACAGCATGCACAGCACCATCTGGCGCTGCATGCGCTTGAGCGGCTTGACCTTCACGGGCCGCCACCCCCGGGCATGTAGGGCTTGAGCTTGACGAACTCGGAAGGCCGCCCCTTCTCGTCCACGGGCACCTCGAAGAAGGGCCCGGGGTTCATGATGTTGTCGGGATCCAGCGCCCGCTTGATCTGCCGCATGACCTCCAGCTTGTACCCGGCCTCGTCGGCGAGCTTGATCGAGCGCATCATCCCCGTCCCGTGCTCGGCGGAGAGCGTCCCGCCTTCCTTCAAGACGATGGCGGAGATGAGGTCACGGACGACGAGACCCTTCTCGACCTCGGCCGGAACGTCGGGGTTGATCGCGCAGCCGAAGTGGATGTTCCCGTCGCCGATGTGCCCGTAGATCGCGGTGATGAGCAGCGTCTCCGGGCGCGTCACGACGTCCTTGATCGCCTTGAGCACGCTGGGCACCCGCGACGTCGGCACGCCGAGGTCGAGCACCTGCGACATCATGTACCGGCCGAACCGGGCCTTGGAGAGGATGCTCCCGATGGCATGGCGGGCGTGCCAAAGGGCATCCCGTTCCTGGTCGCCCCGCGCGGCCTTCACGTCGATGGCCATCCCTCGCAAGACGTCCTGGATGATCCGGCCCTCCGCGGCGACGCCCTCCCCCGTGGCGCCGTCCACCTCGACGAACAGGGCTGCCTTGCCCGGCTCGTACGCGGCAGGCGGGAGCGCCACCCGCATGGCGTCCTTCATCATGCCCAGGCTGATGTCGTCGCAGAACTCCATGGCCGACGGGACGACGCCCGACTTGAGGATAGAGACGGCGCACTCCCCCGCCGCCTCGATGCCGGGGAAGATGGCCATGAAGGTCTCCTTGAACTTGGGCGCGGGGGCGATCTTGAACGTGATCTCCGTGATCAGGCCGAGCGTGCCCTCGGAACCGACGAACAGCTCGTTCAGGCAGTAGCCGGACGAGCTCTTCAACGAGTGGGAGCCCGTGTGCATGACATCCCCGCTGGCGAGCACGACCTCCATGTCGACGACCCAGTTCTTCGTCGCGCCGTACTTGACCGCGTGCATCCCAGAGGCGTTGTTCCCGACCATACCGCCGACCGTGATGTAGTCCGCGGAGCCTGGCTCGGGCGGGAACGTGAAGCCGACCTCCGCGAGCTTCCTGTTGAGCTCCCGGTAGTACACGCCTGGCTCGACGACCGCTTGCTGGTCTCCCACGTTGATGGCCTTGATCTTATCCATCTGGCGGAAGTCCGCGATGATGCCGTCGTGCAAGGAGAGGCTCTGCGCCGCGAAGCTCGTCCCCGCCCCCCTCGGCGTGATCGGCACCTTGTACTTGGAGGCGATCTTGGCGAGCCCCACGACGTCGCCCGTGCCCCGCGGGCGCACGACGAGCGCTGGCGGGCTGAAGTGCAGGCTCGATTCGAATCCGTAAGCAAATAACTCGGTCGGGTCGTCGGTCACGTTTTCCTTGCCGAGGAGCGACACCAGCTCGCCCTTGGCACCTTGCATCACGTCCGCTTTCATCTGCCATCACCACATGGACCTCAATCCGCCCTCGGTTATTTGAACACGGCGCGTCTCGGTGCTGCCCCTCGCGGGCGCTGCCGGGGTGCGCCGCATTCATGCTGGTCGACCCGACTGCTAGCGCCGATGACAAGACATAACGAAACCTTCAAATAAGCCACCCACGAACCTTGCTCTATATCAACATTTTCTACTTGCCGAGTCCCCCCCAGGCAAAGGTGAGCCGAAACGAGCAAAGACTTGCAGCGGCTTCTCAGGAAAGCGCAGTCGAAGGACGATACGGAACGGTACGATGCCGTCATAGAGATAGCGGACTTGGCCGAGCGTGCCGCGATTCAACCGCTCATGGCGATGGCCAACGACACGTCGGACGACGTGAGGCTGGCCGTCGCGTCCACCCTTGGCTTCCTCGGCGAGCGGTTCAAGGACGCCACCCCGGTTCCGACCCTGGTCGAGATGCTGAAGGCAGCGGGGGCCAACAACGACATCAAGCTCCGCGTGATCGAGTCGCTGGGGATGATCGGTGACCCCCAGGTCGGCATGCTGCTCGCCGAGGAGATCGACCACCAGGCGTCGGCCCCCGACGTCTTAAAGGAGGTAATCGGCGCGATCGGGAAGGTCAAGTACAAGCCGGCCGCCAAGAAGATCGTGAAGTACCTGGAGCACGACGACGAGGCCATCCGGCTCGCGACGGCCGCCGCCCTCGGTGAGGTGGGCGATCCCAGCACCATCGACGCGCTGTTCAAGGCGGCGAACGACGTGTCGAGCGAGGTCGCCGGCAACGCCATCATCTCGATCGGGAAGGTCGGGGACAAGAGCTGCCTGGCGCGGCTGTTCGAGATGCTGGAGCAGGAACCGAGGCTGCCCGCCGTGCTCGAGGCCGCGGTGAACGACGCGATCAAGATGATCAAGTGAACGAGCGTGAAGGGAGGACACCGCCGTGAAGTTCAGGAAGGACGACAAGCAAAAGGAGACGGAGCCGGTGAATGAAGGGGGGGCCGAACCGGCGAAGAAAGAGGAGGGAGCGGCGGTGAAGAGGGCAGACACCGAAAAGTTCGACCTCATCACCATCGTCTCATCCGTCGAGATGGACATCCCCGAGAAAGAGCCGCCGTACAGCGAGGTTCTTTACGACTTCATCCCCGAGAGCGAGCAGCGGGTGACGGCCAACCGGGAAGACCACGTCTCGAAGAGGACTGAATAGACACCGCAGGAAGGGTTCCGACGATTCCTTTTTGGTTGACCTACCATGACCGACCCACTGTACATCATCGCCCATGACAACGGGACCTCGGGCACGAAGACATGCCTCACCAGGATCAGCGACAAGATCGAGATCGTGGGCTCGCACCTCACGGAATACGGCGTGATCTACCCGGAGGGCATCCCGCACGCGTGCGAGCAGGATCCACGCGAGTGGTGGCGGGCCATCTGCGAGGGCACGAAGCACGTCATGAAACAGTCCGGGATAGCGCCGGATCAGGTGGGCGGCATCACCTTTTCGTGCCAGACCCAGTGCTCGCTGTTCGTGGACGAGAAAGGCGTGCCGCTCGACAACGCCTACATCTGGATCGACGGCCGGTCGGTCAGGGAGTACGAGAAGGGGATAAAGGGCGGGCTGCAGGTGTCCGGTTACAACCTGGCCAAGATCCTCAAGTGGATAAAGATCGCGGGCGGCGGCCCCGCGTCCCCGAAAGACCAGGTGTGGAAGTACAAGTGGTTTTCCAACAACAAGCCCGACCGGTTCAAGAAGCTCCACAAGATGCTCGACTGCAAGGATTACCTCGTCTTCAAGTGCACGGGCAACATGTGCACGTCCGTGGACTCCGCGGCCATCGTGTGGCTCTACGACACGCGCCCGGGGCGGTTCGGGTGGTCGAAGGAACTATGCGCAACGGCCGGCATCGCCATGGAACACCTGCCCGACGTGAAGCAGTCGACCGACAGCGGGGGCGGGCTCACGGCCGCCGCGGCCGGCGAGATGGGGCTGGCCCCCGGCATCCCCGTGATCCTCGGCGGTGTCGACGCGTCGTGCATCCCCGTGGGGTCGGGCGCCATCGACCTGGACGACACGCACATCTACATCGGCACGAGTGGCTGGGTCATCACGGCCGTCGACAAGCGGATCACCAACATAGCGGACTACGAGGCGAGCGTCCCGAGCGCGATTCCGGGCGTGTACAACTACGTCGGCATCATGGAATCGGCGGGCGCTTGCCTCGCGTGGGCGAAGGATCACCTCGCCGACATGGAGGTGGAGCAAGCCAAGCAGCAAGGCGTCCCGGTGTTCAAGCTGCTCGACACGATGGTCAGCCAGACGCCGCCCGGAGCGAACGGCCTGCTGTTCACGCCGTGGCTCTACGGCAACAGGTGCCCCAAGGAGGACACGCACGTCCGCGGCTCCTTCTTCAACATCAACTTGAAGACACGGCGACGGGAGATGTTCCGCGCCATCCTCGAGGGGGTGTCCCTCCACACGAAATGGATGGCGGACATGTTCAAGAAGAAGAACGTGCCGGTCACCGAGCCCATCAGGTACGTCGGGGGCGGCGCGAAATCGGACGTCTGGTGCCAGATCATGGCCGACGTGCTCGGGAAGCGGATCCAACCAGTCACGTACGCCCAGGACGGCGGCGCGGTCGGAGCGACGCTCATCGCTGGTGTCGGGCTCGGCGCGACCTCGTGGAAGGAGGCGAAGGGGCTCGTCCCCGTCGAGGGCGTCTACGAGCCGAACCCGGCGAACCGGGCGGTGTACGACAAGCTCTACAAGGCCCTCGTCCAGTACCACGCCAACAACCAGAAGCTCTTCCACTTCATGAACCCGTGACCCGCCCTCTTCTCCTCCATGCGGAGCGGTAGAAACCAGATGAAATAGAAGATCGAAGGGAGGAAGGGCTTACCACTGGTACTTCTTTTCGACGTAATGGATCACGTGGGTCTTTTTCCAGTAGACCTTGACGACCTCCTCCCCGAGCACGATGATAAGGTCTAGGACGACTATGAACAGCCAGTCCTCGGCCCGGATCCCGGTCAATCGGAAGACGCCGGCCGCGGGCGGAATGTATATCACCGCGACGTTGATGCCGATGGACAGGGATATCGCACCGAGCAGGTACCAGTTGTCCCTCCAGCTCTTCTGGAACACCGACATGGTCTCGGAGCGGCAGTTGATCGCCATATACATCTCGCCGACGACCATGCAGGTGAACACGAGCGTGCGCGGGTACTCGAGGACCAACTCCTTGAGCAGCTTCTCGGCGGCATTCAGGTCACCGGGAGCCACGCCGGCCGACGTGAGCAGGCCGTGGATGGCTGCATCGTCCATCTTTGAGATCGCGTCCCAGCTCACGTCGTTGACCCACGTGCCATAGGCCGCCAAGTCGACGTCGTGAGGGACGAGGAGCCCCCAGAAGTATATCAAGATGCACGAGAGCGTGATGGTCCCGGTGGAGATGATGTAACTGATCGTGTTCCGCCTCGTTATGACGGGCTCGGTCGGGGGGCGGGGCGGCCTGACCATGATGTCGCTGTCGGCCTTCTCGAAGCCCATAGCGAGCGCGGGGAGCCCGTCGGTGAGCAAGTTGACCCAGAGGAGGTGGATCGCCTCCAGGGGAACCGGGAGCAGGAGCAGGGCGCACACGAACATGATGCCGATCTCCGCGAAGTTACAGCCAAGGAGGAAGTTGATGAACCGCTTCATGTTGGCGTAGATGGCACGGCCCTCCTCGACCGCCGCAACGATGGACGCGAAGTTGTCGTCGGCGAGCACGATGTTCGCAGCCCCCTTGGCGACGTCGGTACCGGTGATGCCCATCGCGACCCCGGCGTCCGCTTTCTTGAGGGCGGGAGCGTCGTTCACGCCGTCGCCGGTCATAGAAACGATGTTCCCGTCCTCCTGCAGCACCTTGACGATGCGCATCTTGTGCTCCGGGGAGACCCGCGCGAACACGTTGACCTCGCAGATCTCCTTGTCGGAGACCTGGTCGATCTCTGTCCCCTGGACGATGTGCCGGTGGCCATCCTCGACGTTCTGGGGGAGTATCCCGAGTTCCTGCGCGATGGCTCGGGCCGTGATCGCGTGGTCTCCCGTGATCATTACCGTCTTGATCCCCGACCCCTTGCACACCTCGACGGCGGGTTTGACCTCGGCGCGCGGGGGGTCGATCATGCCGACGAGGCCGACGAGGATAAGGTTCTTCTCGACTGCCTCCGGATCCAGGTCGACCTCCCCCTTTTTCAACTCCTTGTACGCGCAGCCGAGCACCCGCAGCGCCTGGCTGGACATGGCATCTTGCGCCTTGACGTATCGATCGATGTCCTCGCTCTTGATCGCGCGGATCTCGCCGTTTTCGATCACGGAGGAGATGTTGGAAAGCATCGGCTCGAGGCCACCTTTCATACAGATCAAGTAACTTTCGTTCTCCTTGTCCACGTCGACGGTGCTCATCTTCTTTCGTTCTGACGAGAAGAAGACCTCGGAGACGCGCCGGTGGGTCTTGCAGACCGACTCACGGCTGGTGCCGAGCTTCCCCGCCAGGGTGAGAAACGCCGCCTCCGTCGGATCGCCCGTGATGACCCACCGGCCCTGGTCGTCCTTGCGCAGCGTCGCATTGTTGCAGCAGACCCCGACCCGCGCGAGCAATTGCAGGCCCCCGTGCAACATCGCGTCGACCTTGTTCCCGCCCTTGAAAAAGTCACCGGCTGGCTCGTAGCCGGTACCCGAGACCTCGATGACCTCGCCATCGATGAACACTTTCCGAATCGTCATCTCGTTCTTAGTGAGCGTGCCGGTCTTGTCCGAGCAGATCACGGTCGTGCAGCCTAACGTCTCGACGGCAGGCAACTTGCGAACTATCGCGTTCCGTTTCGCCATGCGCTTAACGCCGAGCGCGAGCGCCGTCGTCGTGATGGCAGGAAGGCCCTCGGGGATGGCAGCGACGGCCAGCGCGACCGAGGCCATGATCGACTGCAGCACGACGCTGGCCGTGTCTTCCCAGTTCGCCGCGTTCCCCTTCTGGAACAACACCAGGACGAACGTGATGCCGCAGACGATCAAGATCAGTTTCCCGAGCACCTTGCCGAACGCGTCGATCTTCTTTGTGAGGGGCGTCTCCTCCTCCTCGGTCTCGGTCAGCGCGGTCGCGATCTTCCCCACTTCCGTGCCCATCCCCGTGGCCACGACGACGCCCTTACCCCGGCCGTACGCGACCACGGTGGATGAGAAGGCCATGTTGATCCGGTCGCCGACCGTGCATTCTTTGTCGATCTTATTGGTCTCCTTCTTGACCGGCATCGACTCTCCCGTGAGGCTGGCCTCGTCCGTCTTGAGCTCCATGGTTTCGATGATCCGGAGGTCCGCCGGAACTTGATCGCCGGTCTCTAGAGCGACCACGTCGCCGGGAACGAGATCGCTCGCGAAGATCTCGATCAAGTCCTGCCCGCGGACGACCCTCGCCTTCTGCGCGCTCATCTTCTTCAGCGCCGCCAGGGCCTGCTCCGCCTGCCGATCCTGCAGGAAACCGATGGTCGCGTTCAAGATCAAGATGGCGGCGATGATGATCGCGTCGATCGGCGGTTGGTTCTCGAAGACCGCCTCTATCGAGGCGAAGATTGCCGCGCCGATGAGGATCCATACCAAGAAATCGTTGAACTCGGCCAGGAACTTCTTCCACGCTGGCTCGGGTTCGGGCTCCTTGAGCTTGTTTTCACCAACGATGCCGAGGCGTCGCTTGCTCTCTTCCTCGGGAAGGCCGTCGATCGCCGAGCCGAGCGAAGAGAGGCATTCCTCCGTGCTTGTCAAGTAACACTTCGTCTGGTCCCCTGCGGGGGGTTGCCATCCATCCATACATCATCTTCCTTTGCTGTTGATGCCGGCGTCGATATAATCCGAACCTCGACTGGGGGGATGAATCCTAGATGGCGTGCCGGCCACTTAAACGGGCAGCATCAAAAACATCGGCGGAGGGAACAAGTACGAAAGGACAAACCGGAATACCTATTGTCTGAAAGGGGGCCGTGGCCACGCCTCGGCGGGGCTCCAGCCATAAAATCGACCATTAGGGCTACGAAAACAAAGATAGATGAAAAGAAGAATCTGATAGTTTCCCACTCACTCGATGATGGCCTCTTGTTTGAGGTAAGTGACCGGATGTGCCCTGCGCCAGTAGATCTTGATGATCTCCTCGCTCCAGATGCGCGGGGAGGCGATAATGAGCACAATCACCCAATCCATCCAGTCTAGGGGCTGAATGCGGAACACGGCGTACGCGGGCGGGAAGTAGATCACGAACAGATTACATACCATCGAGATGGCAACCGCCAGCAATAAGAAGTAGTTGTCCGAGATCTTCTTCTTGAAGATGGAGATCGACTCGCTGCGGCAGTTATAGGCGTTCATCATCTCGGCGACGATAAGGGAGCTGAAGGCGAGCGTCCGCGGGTACTCGAGCAAGGGTCCATCCTTATTGTCGATGGCACGGCTCAGCGCCCCCTTGATGGCCGCCTCGACCACGCTCGTGTCCGTGATGCCATTCGTGTTCAAGAAGGCAGTCATGTCCGATGTGAGTTTGCCGGTGAGGTGGTCGCTCTCGTAGAACGCCTCGAAGTAGTTCGATTCAGTCGTGAAGACGAGGTCGAAGGTGGCGGGGCTCGTACCGATGAGCTCGAACTCCACCTGGTGCGTGTGCTGTAGGCCGTAGTAAAACGTTATGAGACAAGCGAAGCCAATGACCGCACCAGATGAGATATAACTGAGCCAGTTCCGTTTCGTGATGATCGGCTCGTCGACGGGCCGTGGCGGCTTCAACATCACGTCCGCGTCGGCCTTCTCGAAGCCCATCGCAAGGGCGGGCACGCCGTCAGTGAGCAAATTGACCCACAGCAGGTGGATGGCTTGCAGGGGGGCCGGGAGGCCGAACACCGCGGCGAGGAACACGACCAGGATCTCGCCGAGGTTGCACGAGATGAGGAAGTTAATGAACCGCTTCATGTTGTCATAGATGCCACGTCCTTCCTCGACAGCCGCCACGATCGAAGCGAAGTTGTCGTCTGCAAGGATGATGTCCGCTGCTCCCTTCGCCACGTCTGTGCCGGTGATGCCCATCGCGACGCCCGCATTGGACTTCTTCAACGCGGGGGCGTCGTTCACGCCGTCCCCGGTCATGGACACGATATTCTTGGCGTCCTGCAATGCCTTCACGATGCGCATCTTGTGCTCGGGCGAGACGCGGGCGAACACGCTGCACTCAGTGAGCTCGCCGTCGGAGAGCTTGTCGATCTCGAGGCCTTGGATGATGCGGTGCCGGCCCTCGTGCTTCTCCCCCGTCTCTTGTTCCAAGATCCCGAGCTCGAGGGCGATGGCCTTCGCAGTGGCCGCGTGATCGCCGGTGATCATGACGACGCCGATGCCCGCGTTCTTGCATTTGGCCACCGCCACCTTCGCCTCGGGGCGTGGCGGGTCGATCATGCCGACGAGGCCGATGAGGATCAAGTCCTTCTCGACCGTGTCCGGTTCGAGGCTCACCTCCTCCTTTTTCCAAGCTTTATACGCGCAGGCAAGCACCCGCAGCGCGTTGCTGGACATCTCGTCTTGCGCCTTCAGGAACGCGTCGATATCGGCTTGAGTTAACTTGCGCACCTCACCGTTCACGAGGACGTGCGTGAGGTTCGGCAGCATAGGCTCGAACCCACCCTTCATTGACACGAAGAATGTCTCCTCCTGGACGTTCATATCGACGGTCGACATCTTCTTTCGCTCGGATGAGAAGAAGACCTCGGAGACGCGTCTGAACTCCTTGGCCAGGCCATCTGGCGTGATCTTGAGCTTTCCGCCAAGGGTGAGAAAGGCGGCCTCCGTCGGGTCGCCCGTGATGACCCACTTCTTGGCATCGCCGTCATACCGCAGCGTCGAGTTGTTGCAGAACACGCCGACCTTCGCGAGGAGGTTTAGGTCTTGGTCGATAGAGGCGTCGATCCTATCACCACCTTGCACGAACTCGCCGGAGGGCTCGTACCCGCTGCCACCAACCTCGATGAAGTTGCCGTCGACGAACACGCGCCTGATCGTCATCTCGTTCTTCGTGAGCGTGCCGGTCTTGTCCGAGCAGATGACGGTCGTGCACCCGAGCGTCTCGACGGACGGGAGCTTCCGCACGATGGCGTTCCGCTTTGCCATGCGCTGCACGCCGAGGGCCAGGCTCGTGGTCACGATCGCGGGAAGCCCCTCGGGAATCGCTGCCACAGCGAGGGCCACGGCGACGAGGACAGCGTCCAATACAGGCTCGACCGGATCCGTGAAACCTAACCTGTCGAAATTCACGAAGTTCTGGATGAGGTACATGACAAACGAGATGGCACACACCGCCAGGATGAGGTATCCCAGCTTCTTACCGAAGGCGTCGATCTTCTTCGCGAGGGGGGTCTGCTCGTCCTCGGTCTCCGATATCGACGTCGCAATCTTGCCAATCTCCGTGTTCATGCCGGTGGCGTAGACGACCGCCCGGCCGCGGCCGTACGTGATGATCGTGGACGAGTAGACGAGGTTGATCCGGTCACCGACCCCGCATTCCTTGTCGATCGGGCCGGTCGTCTTCTTCACGGACAAGGACTCGCCCGTGAGGCTGGCCTCGTCGGTCTTTAACTCGAGCGCGTCGATCACGCGCCCGTCAGCGGGGGTCTGGTCGCCGGTTTCTAAAACTATCAAGTCGCCCGGCACCAATTCCTCCGCCGGGATCTCCTTGATCTCCCCGTCGCGGAGCACCCTGGCGCGCGCGGCGCTCATCTTCTTGAGCGCCTCGATCGCCGCCTCGGCCTGGTTCTCCTGGTAGAAGCCCAGGATGGCGTTGATCATGAGAATCGAGACGATGACGATCGCGTCCGTGGGGAATTCGGCCTCGGCCGGTTTCGTGACGTTGATGTAGATCGTCTCGAACGTCGAGAAGACGGCCGCGCCGATCAAGATCAAGACGAGGAAGTCCGTGAACTGCGCGAAGAACCGCTTCCACCACGGTTCCTTCTCCTTCTCCTTGAGCTTGTTCGGCCCGAAGGTTTCAAGGCGCTTCTGGGCCTCGGCGGTGGAGAGGCCTTCCTTGGAGGCCTTCAACGTATCGAGAACCGCTTCTACGGGTTTCAGGTAGAAGGGTTGCTTCTGAACTGTGACGTCCAAACTCATGTGAATCACTTGGCCCGCATGCAACGAGCCGTCGGTCTCCTTGTAAAATCAAATCCGATGCTGTGTGAGACAATGACGGGAGCAATAAGAGAAAATCGAATTCTCGACCGGCTATGCAATCCGTCCATGCAATGCCAACAGCCTTGAGCCAAAAGGAACGGTGTGGCCAGCATTACGTCTAAAAACTGACACGGTAATGGTCGTTCGCGTAAGAAAAGAACATGGGAGGGGAATTCTTCACGTGTTCTCCAGGTGGACCTCGTCCATCGTTAGGAACACCACGTTGTCGCCACGTAAGATGATGGAATCTAGCTCGTTCTCCTCCTTGACGACGGCACCCTTCTCCTTGTCGTAGTGGTGTGTGATCTCCACGGACTCCTCGAGGAACAAGTTGAGGTGGTCGTCGAAGCTCTTGAGCACTGCCTTGATGGCACGCCTGCCCTTCAACTTGATGAGGATGCGCTTTCCGAGGGCACGGTCTATCTTCGAGATCGGGTTGCGTGGCGCGGGGGGAGTGGGTTGCGCGTCGGACACGGTGGTTCACCATCTGGGGTGGGTGAAAAGAACACGTTATAGGTGGTCATTAGCACGTGGGGAATAAAAACCATCTCGATGGATCGTCCACGCATCCGGCCGCGTCTACTGGAGCGGGTTGTTCTCGATGCTGATCCCCGAGAAGACCGTGAAGCCGGCCAGCATGCCCGCGGCCGCGAGCACGAGCAAGACCCCTGCCACGACCAGCAAGGTGCTCATGTACGACAGCTTGAGCCCGGCAGCGCCCGACCCGGCGCGGCGGCCAGCCGTCCCGGGCACCCGCAAGGACAGCACGTGTAGCACCATCGACCCGCCCGCGATGGCGAGGAGCCAGGGCAGCGCGTCCGCGAGCAGGCCGACGACCAGGATGCCGATGGCGATGTTGTTCCCCGCATCGACCTGGGCCGAGTGGAGCGCCTCGAGGAACGTGGGGAGTAAGTAGATGGCCACCCACGCCGCCGCCGCCGCGACCACGGGCCACTGGAGCATCCACGCCTTGCCCACGATCCCCCGCGTTTCCGACCATTTGATGCGAACGGATGCGGCCGGGATGCGGAAGGCGACGGAGTGGGTCGCGGTGACCAGCGCGCTCACGAGCCACGAGACGAGGATGACAGCGGGGAAGGCAATAATTTTGGCGATGGGGCCTATCTCGTCCAATGTACTCACGAGCGACGATGACAAGTTGATGTAATGGATGTTGAAGAGTGCGTATTCCACGATGCTGAGGATGAAGTAGATCATACCCGGGACAAAGACCAGCGCGAGTATGAGGGGCTGGAGGATGCTAATGGCACGGGACCGGTAATCCAACGTCTCGATGGTGCCCGCATCGAAGCGGAACAGGCCGGACAGCGTGGATCTCGCGCCCGTGCCACCCGCTGCACGCGTCTCTTCCGCTGCGCCCAGGGCGACCTCCTCGCCGGCCTTGCCCGATCCGCGGCGCGCCTTGACCACGACGAGCAGGCCGGCCGCGGCGAGGCACGACGCGGCGGCGACGACGGCCGCCATGAAGGCCGGGTTGGACGCGGGGAAGTAGGGGCTCTTGTACGCGCGGAGCGACGGGGATTCGATCCAATCGACCTGGCCGTTCTGGACGGCGGCGGAGAAGCCGTCCGACGTCACGTCGAGCTGCCCCTGGCCGTTGATCAGGGCCGTGTTGGATGCCTCGGTCGAGATCGCGTAGTCGTGGCCGGGACGGCCCCAATGCGGGTAGCCGGGGTTCGTGAGGAACTTCTTGCCGAGCGCGTAGACCTCGATCGAGTTCTCGTCGAGGTGCACGTGGCTCTGCGGGTAGTGCTTGTTGGAGATGACTAGGTACGTGGAGTCACGACCCCACCCGCTGCGGATGCACGCGAGGCCGCTGTCGAAGTAGGCGAAGCCGTCGTTGGCCCCCACGACGGGCTGGGCAGGGGCGATCTCCGCCTCGTAAGCCAGGAGGCGGTAGACGTCCGCCCCCACATCCTCGCTGCCGAAGCAGAACGGGTAGTACCAGCGGAGGTTGGAGGCGAGGGCGGGGTTGGTCGCGTTGGCCGGGAAGGCGGCGATGCTCGCCATCGCGCCCAGGTGGGAATTGACCGAGCAGTCCTCGAACACCGGCGTGTGACCGAGCGGCGTGACCGAGGAGACCGTGTAGTTGAGGTACGCGAGGAACCGCGGGTTCGTGAAGTAGTCGTACCCGCCGCAATGCCGCAACGCCAGGTAGAACTTGATCGCGTTCTCGAACGTGTACCGCCCGTAGACGTCGCCCTCGTAACAAGGGCCGTCCGGCCGGACGCGGTCGGCGAGGAACCGATCGTTCGCTTGCTGCGTGAGCCGAACCCAGTCCGTGTTGTTGAAGAGGAGGCCCCCGATGCCCAGCGCCACGCTGCCGACGACCGCGTGGTTGTTCGTGGGGACGGCGCCGGATGCGGCGGCGTCCGCGAGCGCGAGCAGCTTCGGCATGAACTTCTGCTCGATGGCCGTGCGGTTCGCGGCGCTCATGTTGTGGTAGACCATGTCGTACGCGAACAGGTAGGGGTACAGGTAGCAGGATCGGGTGATGAACTGGGCCGTCTCCCAGGTGCCCCCCTCGAGCGAGATCCCGTCGATGCCCAGCATCGCCAGCACGGCGCTGTCGATCAAGGCCTGGTTCCGGTCGACAAGGCCCTTGAAGGCGTCGGACAGGAAATAGCCCGTGCCGAGGCCGTCATACCACGCTTTCCAAGGCCCGGTGGTGGTCCCGTTGCACTTGGCCCGGAGGCCCTCCAGGTCGCCGCCGTCGAACAGCAGGTAGGGGTGCTGGCGGCCGGCGAGCGAGGCCGCGTCGAAGGGCGTCGAGGCGACCACGGGGGCCGGGGAGCCCTGGCCGCGGCCGGCGGGATCGATGGTGGCGCTGGTCGCGTTGTACACGCCCGACATGCAGGATCCCGCGTGGATCGTCGTGCCGTTGAACTCGACGAACGTGGCATCGTCGAACAGCAGCCATTGCAGGTCGTTCGTGGAGTTCACCCGGTAGCCGCAATATGCCCCGTTGGCGTACACGTTCCCATCAACGAGCTCCCGGGGGGTTTCGTCCCCTGCCAGGGGGATGAGGAAGCGATCCGTCATGCCGACCGTCACCGAGCTGCACCACATGGTGCCACCCACCATGACCCCCGGATGGGGAACCGTGGCGTTCCCGAACGTCATCACAGTGACGAGCCGGCGGGCGCTGGCCTCGGTTGGCCGCACCTTGATGTACTCGACGGCGTCGTGGAGGTGGTAGTTGTACACGTTGCCGACATGGTTCGTGATCGTGACGGGCGTCCCCACGAAACGCAACCGCATGCTCGTGCCGGACTGGTTGAAGATGGCCTCCCCGGCGGGCGTGTTGAAGGCGAGGGCGCCATAACTGTGGAACACGAGGTCGATGTTGCTACCGGGCTCGAACTCGTCGATGATGATGAAGTAACCCGGATCACCACTCCCTGCGGAGGGCCGGATGTAGAGCACGTTGCGCGTGAAGCCGTGGTTGTCTGGATAGAGCTGGTTTCCGACGAGGACGGGGACGATGCCGGCCATGCACGCGAGCGCGAGGAGCGCGGCGCCGGCGGCGAGGCCCTTTCGGGACGCGGGTTGGGATGCCATGGCGATGCCTTCGTCATGTGTCTACCTCGATGCATCCACCCAGGGGGCATAAAGGTTGATCAATCCCCCCGGTTCGGTGGTGGAAAAATATATACTTTGAATATGTAAAGTGATCTATCCAAGAAGTGCTGAGCAAGAAGCGATGGATCATTCCCGTTTGCTTCATTCTCAAGCATTTTCAACGATGACCGAGCGCTGACGAAAAAAATGATGATACAAGTTGAAGACTCGCGTACAGGGAAATTGATTAAGCTTGACGTGAAAGAGCACCACAAGATCGAGCGCATCGTCGACATCATTCTCAAACACATGGGGCTCTTGCAAGAGAACAGGTCATACACGCTCGTTCTCGACGGGAAGGAACTCAACCCGCAGCTCACGATCGAGGACTGCGTCCACAAGATGGGCTTGAAGGAAAACGACAAGCTCACGCTCTGGGCAAGGGTCGTAGGCGGCGCTTGCTAGGCAACCGACCTACATGGCCCATTCTCGTCCTTCTTGCCTCTTGCTTCCACGTGGCCAAAAAGGGGTAGGGAAAGAAAGGTTCACGCGTACAGCAGCTGGCTGTAGGGCCAGAGGTCTTCGAGCAGAGCAGCGAGATCCTCCCTGAAGGAAACCAGCTGGTCGTAGTCGTGGCTGACGAACTGTGGCCGCTCGCCGACGAGCTGGTTCAACCGCGCTTCCATCTCGCTGGCCCGCCCGAGGATGGCCGAGGGTATCGGGCCGGTCTCGTTCTGGTAGGCGACCGTCGTGCGCATGAGCCAGATGTACTCGTAGTCCTCGACGCCGGCGCTGAAGCTGAGCAGCCTGAGGGTGGGGAGCGGCCGGCCGGTGCGCGGATCCTGGAAGGCGAGCTGGCCGTCGCCGTTGCCGTCGAACCCGGCGCGGTACGTGTCGTTGTCGGTCGTCATCGACCAGTAGA
>JAFGBX010000269.1 GCA_016932935.1 Promethearchaeota archaeon
ACCTCGTCCGGGCGGGTCGTTAGAGGAAACCCGCGGCTCCCGTCTCGCTTGCGAGGCCGGAAGCTCGAGGATTTTCTGCCAAGAATCCATTTAAACGCCACGAAAACACCTGTAGAACCACGAGGTTATCTGGCCAGGAATGCGCCCCGGCTGGTTGGCGTGGCTTCCTGTACTGGTGTTCACATTTGTCCAACTTGTTTGCGAATTGTCACGACTGTACGTCTATCGCGTTTGTGAATTGACAATCGTTTCTTGCCTTGTCCCATGAACGAGCCCGCCTGGGTGTCATTCGGGCACGTAGTTTGTTGTCGATTTTGTATTGACAAATTCGTTTATACACGGGCGTCAAGACTGAACTCGTCTCTACTTGATTTTCTCATCGAAATTGTTAATTTTCAGCCAGATTGACTGGTTATCTTGCGCCGTTTTGAAAAGACTTAAATACGCGAAGCGCGTGATATAAGATCGGATGCAAATCCGTGGTACCGACACACAACTTTCCGGCGGGACCCCACGTGTCGGTGCCAGCCGTCCACCAACCAGGTTTTTTTTCCATCGGGGTACTGGTAGGCAGGGCGGGGATCCATCCACCCGAAGCCCAAACAACCAAGAAGGAGGATGATGTGGAGATGATCTCGAAGAAGAAGGACGTCGGATACTACGAGTGCTGCGCGTGCGGTTCCCGCAAGAAGCCCAAGAAGACCAACGTCGTGAAGGATCTCGAGTACATGTACCTCTGCCTCGATTGCAAGCACCTCGGGCCGTTCGAGAATTTTTTGCCCGCCGACACGATGCGGTTCCTGTTCTGCTAAGCGCACTCGCCCTTTCCCCCCCTACCGTCGTGATGCGAGGCGGCTCGCACCAATGGAAGGAGGATTATGAAAAAGAAGTCCTCTTAACCTTTCGGTAGACCGGGATGGTGAGCAATCCAACGAGTGCCAACACGATGATCAGACTGAAACCAGGCACGTTGATGGCCGGCCCCTTGTTCTCTGTAAGGATGTAGACCTGCACAGACCCCCCGCCGTCCAAAGGGTTCAGGAAATTCGCATAATAGGTTCCGTTTTCTGAGGCCGTAAACTCGTACGTGCCACCAGGTGAGCCTGTAATCGAATGAAACACAGTACTGCTCGGGTTTTCGAATTCAACATCGATCCATCCTCCTTGAAGCACGTCCCACTCGACATGCCACACGTCGTTCGGTGACAGGGCCGAGCCCCGCCCATATGAGCTCCCATCGTTAATCCACGTCGTTACCTCCCATGCCAAGCCCTTGACAGGAACCGTTACCATCGAGAGCTGGCAAATAGCAACCAAGGCGACGAGCACGCCAAGCCCAGCTTTAAGGTTTTTCCCCGGCATGAAGAACACTTTCCTTGAAGTCTTATTTAAATTTTTCCGGGATCTCGTTTCTCTAGCGGACGTGCATGGCGAGAATTAAACGCCGGCTGATGCAGTTGTGAGTTAAACTTGAAGGTGATGCGTTCTTGCATTCGTTACTGTCATTAGAATCGTTCGTCATAGCAGCGTGGCTATCATTTGAAGTTGACGCGATAGAGGAAAACTGACCTCCATGGATCCGAAAAACTGGGGCCATCCGTGCCTGGCAGCTCCAGGTTTTTTTCGTCCCCGATTTCAACCTTCCACCATCACAATGGCGGACTGGATCGAATCATTCATTTTCCAATCGAAGA
The DNA here is from genome assembly GCA_016932935.1 of Promethearchaeota archaeon. GTDB lineage: Archaea > Asgardarchaeota > Lokiarchaeia > Sigyniarchaeales > Sigyniarchaeaceae > Sigyniarchaeum. Next base: position 1,695 of record JAFGBX010000269.1, read on the forward strand.
GTTCTTGCTTCCTGACAAGGCACATTAACCAGTCTGCTGAATTCTCTTTCCTTTCGGCCTTACGAGCCGGTATAGTGCACGACATTCATCCTACCGTCCTGATCGTCGCTGCCGTTGCTTCCAACCAGGCTTTTTATCCCCGGGGGTCGATGAGGGAACATGAACCGCGCGCTCGAGGGTCACGAGTTCATCATCGATTCACACCGCGGTGCGTTCAAGGGCGGCTTGCTGGAGAACAGCATCCCGGCGTTCGAGGAGGCATTGAAGGAAGACGCCAACATGGTCGAGTGCGACATCCGAGGCACGCGGGACGGGGATGTCGCCCTCGTACACAACAAGAGCATCGACCACGTCGCCAAGCACGCGACCACCGTCCCACCGGAAGCCGAGTTCGGCGAGTTGCCCATCGGGAAGGTCAACGATCACACGATGGCGTTCTTGAAGGCGTTGAAGTACGAGCACGGCGCCTCGATCCTCTCCCTCGACGAGTTCCTCGCCTTCTTGAAGGAGCACCGTGCCGGGGCGCAGATCGAGCTCAAGGAGTTCCACTTCAACGCGCGCATCGTGGATGCTGCGAGGAAGGCCTGCATCGACCACGACGCCCTCAAGGCACCCGTCGTGTTCTCTAGCTTCAACCCGTTCGCGGTCGTCTCGCTCCGGAAGGCGTTCGTGAAGGCGGGCCTCCCGCTCCACGACCACTTCGCTGGCAAGCGGGGCTACGGCTTCGCGCTCCAGGCCATCGCCCTCGGCTCGTTCGCGGGCACGTGGGTGCTCCGCCGCTGCAAGAAGCACAAGATCTGGGGCTTCACCACGTATTACAAGTACTTGCCGCCATACCGCATCGCGTATGCCCACGATTGCGGCGTCAAGTTCTGCCCGCGCATTCCAGATGACGAGCGGCTCGCCCTCGACTACATCAACGAGAACGTCGACGGTTTCGAGACCGACAACGTTCCGTTCATCAAGGATTGCATCAAGAAAGCCGGGTACACCTTCCCTTGATGCCATCCCGCAGCCTGGCTTCCAAACGTGTGCGGCAAGTATTCCCGTTTGGAAATACCTCCTTAAGAACAGACGAGGATTCGAGTCCCTTATGGAGATCACCGCGTACACGCTGCTCATCTGCGCCACGCTGAGCATCCTCGTCGGCGCGTTCGCGGCGCTGTCGGGCACCGGCGGTGGCTCGTTCAACGTGCCGATATTCACCTTCTTGCTCTTCATCGACGACAGAAACGTGGCGATCGGCACGTCGTTATTCGTCGTTCTCATCAACAGCATCTCCACAAACCTCGCATACCGCCGCCAGAAGCGCATCGATTACAAGATCGGCGGGATCTTGCTCCTCTTCTCCGCGCCGATGAGCATCATCGGCACCCTGCTGAAGCGCGCGATCGCCGTCGACCTTGCTTCCGGGAAGGATATAATGGACTTCTGCTTCTACGGCTTCATCATGTTCATCGGGCTCTACATCTTGTTCCAGAAGGCCGGGGCCGGCGCGGGCGAGGGCGAGGTTACCGCGCGGGCGTGCGACGGCAGGCTCGCGTTCCAGCGGAGCATCATCGACTGCGACGGGAAGTGCTTCGAGTACCCCGTGCGGATCACGTGGCTCGTCGCCGCGCTCGCCATGGCGGCCGGCTTCCTCGCCGGCTTCCTCGGCATCGGCGGCGGGCTCGTGCAGGTACCAATGCTCAACTTGCTCTGCGGCGTCCCCCTCCACGTCACGGTCGCCACGTCAGGCTTCATGATCCTCGCGAACTCGCTGGTCGGCTCCATCACCAACTTCGCCATCAGCGGCGTCGACGTCGTCCTCGGCGTGATCTACGGCGCGGGGTCTGTCGTCGGCGCTCAGATCGGCGCGCGCGTCGCCAAGGGCACGACGAACAAGGCGCTCAAGAAAATCATCTCCGGATGCATGATCGGCATCGGAGCATACCAATACCTCCGGCTGCTCGTCGGGTTCTAGCCCAACCGGACAAGGTGGTTACAGATGACGAGATTCACCTTCGGCCCCATCCACTCCCGCCGGCTCGGCATGAGCCTCGGCATCAACGTCCTGGCCCCGCTCGAGGAGCAGAAGAAGCGCTGCACCTTCAACTGCGCGTACTGCGAGATCGGCCGGAGCAAGCCGGACGAGGTCGTGCCGGTCACGTTCCGGTACATCGGCACCGATGTCGCGCAGTTCCGGGCGGAGGTCGAGCCGCCGATCGTCCACCTGCCCGAGATCGACTCCGCGACGTTCGGGTACATGGGCGAGACGACGCTCGCCGCCGGGCTCGAGGAGTACCTCGACGCCGTCCGGGCGATCAAGGAAGCACACCCGAGGGCAGACGGCGGCCCCCGCATCTCGATCTTCACGAACTCGACGACCCTCGGCGACCCCGGGATCCGCCGCGTGCTCGCCCGGTTCGACTTCGTGATGGCCAAGCTGGACTGCGCCTTGCAGCCGCTGTTCCTCAAGGTCAACCGGCCCGACAGGTCGGTACCCCCGGTGGCAACCATCATCGAGAACCTTGCACTCCTCAAGCAAGAGATACAGGGATGCCCGCCACACCAACTGGCGATCCAGACCTTGCTGTTCAAGTCCATGAACCCGTCCATCCCTTCGAACATGGACGAGCAGAACATCGCCGCGCTGGCGGAGGCCTACGGCCGCATCGGCCCGCACGTCGTGCAAGTCTACACGGTCGCGCGGGATCCGGCTGAAAACGGGATCTACGCCATATCGGCCAAGGACAAAGAATACCTCCGGCAATTCTTCAAGCAGCACGTAAAACGCGAGG